>JBOHLR010000280.1:0-1506 GCA_050729555.1 Allostellaceae bacterium | reverse complement strand
TCACCGACCGGCCCGAGAAGTTGACGAACGACTTCTTCGTCAACCTGCTCGACATGCGCACGCAGTGGCGGCCATCCGCCGATGCGGAGGGCGTATACGAGGGCCGCGACCGCAAGACCAACAAGCCCCGATGGACCGGCACGCGCGTGGACCTGATCTTTGGGTCGCACTCGCAGCTCCGCGCTTTCGCGGAAGTCTATGCCTGCACTGACTCGCAGGCGAAGTTCGTCCGCGACTTCGTGGCGGCCTGGACCAAGGTGATGAATGCCGACCGCTTCGACCTCGCCTGATCCCGGCGACGCGGAATCACGCCCCCCGCGCGTCTGGCGCCGGCGCATGTGAAGAAGGACAAGACCGCCGAGATCGCCCGGCACGGGCATCGCGGCCGAGTAAGGCGCGCTCGGCGCCACATCCTGGGCTTTGCCGAAACCAGGATCGCGCGCAGGCTGGGCGGCCGGAGCAAGGCAGCCGCGAGACCCGCGGCTGCCTTGCGTTCGCTTTTTGCGCGCTCTATAAGCGCCCCCATCCCACACGCGGATTTCGCGGTCCTGCTTCAAGGTCCGCACCCGGTGGTTTGCTGATGTCCGCATTGGCAAGCCTGATCTTCCGCGGCGGCTCAACCGGAGAAAATGTTATGGCTTTGCCGGACTTCACCATGCGCGGCCTCTTGGAGGCCGGCGCGCATTTCGGTCACCAGTCGCATCGCTGGAATCCGAAAATGGCGCCGTTCATCTACGGCGCGCGCAACAACATCCATATCATCGATCTTGCCCAAACGGTGCCGCTGCTGCATCAGGCGTTGAAAGCGATCTCCGACACGGTGGCCCGCGGCGGACGCATCCTTTTCGTCGGCACCAAACGGCAGGCGCAGGAGGCAATCGCCGCCGCGGCGACACGCTCCGCGCAATATTACATCAACGCCCGTTGGCTGGGTGGCACGTTGACCAATTGGAAGACGATCTCGGCTTCGATTCAACGGTTGCGCAAAGTTCAGGAACAGCTCGAGACCGGCGCGCAAGGCCTCACGAAGAAGGAACGGCTGATGCTGTCGCGCGAGCGCAACAAGCTCGAGAAAGCACTCGGCGGCATCAGGGAAATGGGCGGCACGCCCGACCTGATTTTCGTCATCGACACGAACAAGGAGCAGTTGGCGATTAAGGAGGCGGCGCGCCTTCACATTCCGGTCGCGGCGGTCCTCGACACCAATTCCGATCCCGACGGGATCACCTATCCAATCCCCGGCAACGATGATGCCGGGCGCGCCATCAACCTTTACTGCGATCTCGTCGCCCGCGCCGTGCTCGACGGAATTTCGCGCTCGCGCGGCGAAGGGGGAATTGATGTCGGCGCCGAGGAGGCTCCCACCCCCGAGGTTCTGCCGGAAGTCGCGCCGGTCGCCGACGCGCCGAGCGAACGTTTTGAGCTTTTAACCGCGCCGCGCGGTGCGCCCGACGATCTTGCCAAGCTGCACGGCGTCGGCCCGCAGATCGTCAAGAAGCTCAACGA
>JBOHLR010000279.1:0-1514 GCA_050729555.1 Allostellaceae bacterium | reverse complement strand
GTGTCGTTGATCGCGTCCGCTGCATGACTTAGGATGGGGTTTCCGCGCGGGCGTAGTTCAATGGCAGAACGGCAGCTTCCCAAGCTGCATACGAGGGTTCGATTCCCTTCGCCCGCTCCAACCCAAATGCGGAAAGCACACCGCCCACTCACGCGACGCGAATGACTTGCCCGTCCTGCTTGGGCTGCTCGGCGCGTTTGACGCGATTGCGCCCTTCCTTCTTGGCGCGGTAAAGCGCCGTGTCAGCCAAGCCGAGCAGCGCGCTCAGCGGCTCCTCGGCATCGGGGCTTGCCGCAAGACCGCAGCTCACCGTCGCGTCAACCTCGTCGTTCTCCACGAAACCGCAGCTTTCCGCGAAAGCGATGCGTATGCGCTCGGCGCGCGCCGCCGCGGCCTCGATGCTCGATCGGGCGAGGACCGCTCCAAATTCCTCGCCGCCGATCCGGCCGAAGACGTCGTTGGGGCGGAGCGAGGTGGCGACGATTTCGCAAAATTGCCGGATGACGGCGTCCCCCACCGCGTGGCCGTGGGTATCGTTGATCGTCTTGAATCGGTCGAGGTCCCACATCATGACGGAAACGGGTAAGCTTTCGCGTCGGCATCGCGTCATCACGCGCTCGGCGGTTTCCAGGAAGGCGGTCCGGTTGGCGATGCCGGTCAAAGGATCGATGCGCGCCGCCATCCGGCTTGCCGCTTCGTTGCGTTCCTTGACGAGCGCCAGCAGGAAGACCGCGGTGCCGAGCATAAAGACGATGTTCTCGAAATGAATGATGCCGAACAAGCTCACGACCGATGGCACCGTTCCCTGGGCGAGCGAGCCGCTGGCCACGCTATAGGCTCCGAGCAGAAAGACGGCGGCGTGCACGCCCGTCAAAATGACGATCGGCGTTCGTGCCGCGAGCCGCTCCTTGCGCCCGCGCCATAAGGTAGCTGCGGCGGCGAAGAGATAGGCGCTTGCTGCCGCGAGGCTCAGCGCGCCGGCGACATGCCGCGTTGCTGGAACGCTGATCGCCAGCGCCACAGCGGCCGCGCCGAGAAGGACGACGATGAGCGGCGCCGGCTTGCGGTCGAGAGTTTGCGCCGCCTTCCATATCAAGGCCGGCGTAAAGGCCAAGACGATGCTGCCAAAAAGCGGCGAGATCGGCTGATGCGACAGCGATCCGAGGATCAAGAAAAGGATGCCGATGCCGGTGCCGATGTCGGCGATGCCCCAGATCGCCAACGCCGAAATCTTGCGGTTCTGGGTCCAGGCGACGAGCAGGGTCGCGCCGGCGCAGGCCGCAACGAAACATCCCATCAACATCAACGTCGTGATGTCGAGATTCATGATCCGATCAACCAAGGCATCTTGCGAAATGCACTCTTTTGGCGCGCGGCGACGCAGCCCCCCATCCGCGCGGATGACGCTGCCTTCTTGTCAGACGCTTGGTGAAAAATCGGTGCCGAGATGCCTAGAATTGTCGGCGACATGCTCGCCGGGATACGCCCATCCTGCGGCATTTTCGCCGCGTGAC
>JBOHLR010000278.1:0-1531 GCA_050729555.1 Allostellaceae bacterium | reverse complement strand
CCTTGAAGCCAGTGGCGCCGCCGTGGCTCTTGTCGGGCGTGCGCTCCATCCAGAATTCGATGTCTTTCGGATGCACGCCGAATTCGTGCAGCAGCACGCCGCGCGCCCACAGCGCCGCGGTCTGCTGATACTCCGGCACGCCGACGCGCTTCCCTTTGAGGTCCGCCGGCGTCTCGATGCCGGCCTTGCGACGCACCAGAATGGCGGTGTGATAGAAGCGGCGCGTGGTGAAGATCGGGATACCGAGAAAGCGCCGGTCGCCCTGGCCGGTCACGATCATGAACGACGAACAGGACATTTCCGACACCGCGAATTCGGCAAAATGCAGCTGCCGCCAGAACAGCTCCGACGGATGCAGGATGGTCGGAATGAGATCGATGCCGTCCGGTTTCACCGTGCCGTCGAGGATCGGCCAGGTACGCGGATTGTTGGTGATGCCGATGCTCAGTTGGAGGTTCATGGCGGCGTTTCCTTGTTCTTTTTATCTCGGACCGTCATGGCCGGATTTGTTCCGGCCATCCACGCCTTGATCTTAAGACGTGGATGCCCGCGACAAGCGCGGGCATGACGAATGATGTGTCTTTCGCGCGTCGGCGGAAAGATAATCGCCCCTAATACCGATACGGCGCGATGTCCAGATGCGGGAAGGCGCTGAACACGCTCGGCGGATTGGTCGGGGTCGCGGCGTGAAGGTGGGAGGCATCGAGCTTGCCCAGGCTGGTGACGCCAAGGAGACCCATCGCGCGCGTCATCTCGTCCTCCAGCAGTTCGAGCATGCGCACGATGCCGGCCTGGCCGGCGGCCGCGAGGCCGTAGCACTGCATGCGGCCGAGGCCGACGAGATGGGCGCCGAGCGCGATCGCCTTGACGATGTCGCTGCCGCGGCAATAGCCGCCGTCGACGATGACCTTGGCGCGGCCGGCGACGGCCTCGACGATCTCCGGCAAAACGTCGGTCGAGCCGCGGCCATGATCGAGCTGACGGCCGCCGTGATTGGACACGTAGACGAATTCGACGCCGTGATCGAGCGCGATCTTGGCGTCCTCGGCGGTGGCGATGCCCTTGATGGCGAGCGGAATCTTGAACTTGGTCTTGATGCGCTCCACTGTGCGCCAATCGAGCGCCGCCTGATATTCGCGGCCGGAGGCGCGGCGGCGTCCGCCGGTGATGTGTCGCTTTGCGATGTCGCGTTCGCGCCGGCTGTAATGCGCGGTATCGACGGTCAGGCAGAAGGCCGCGTATTTGTTGGCGATGGCTCTGGCGACATAATCGTCGACCCAGGCTGCGTCGCCGCGGACGTAGAGCTGAAACATGCGCAAGCCTTCGGGTGCCGCCTGCGCGACGCCTTCCAAGCCGGGATCGCACACCGACGACAGCATATGGGCGATGCCGAATCCGGCCGCCGCCTTGACGACGGGCGCGGCGCCTTCGGGATGAAAGCTTTCCAGCGAACCCACCGGACAAAGCACAATCGGCAGCCGCAGCTTGCGGCCCAGGATCTCGGTCGAGGTATCGACCTTGCTGACGTCGC
>JBOHLR010000277.1:0-1541 GCA_050729555.1 Allostellaceae bacterium | reverse complement strand
GTCCAACGTCTCTTGGCCTGGGCTACGCAAGGTTGCTGGGCGAACTCGCTGCGTCGGCGGCTCGATGCTGCCGGAATCCGCTCGAACGATTGTGTCCTTGGTTTGAGCGATACCGGCGACATGAGCGTCGCGCGCGTCGCGCGCTATGTCGCGCATTTGCCCATGGGCGTGTCGGAGCTTTATGTGCACGCCGCGACCGAGCGGTGGGCCGGGGCCGACAGCTGGCCGGCGAATTACGTTTGTCGTGGCGAGTTCGAGGCGCTCGTGGATGCAGGCGTCATCGCGACGCTTCAGCGTGCCGGCGTCCGTCCGATTCCGTTCTCGGCGCTAGCCTAGCCGCACCGGAGGCGCTAATCAGCCGCCGCGGCCGCGTCCGATGCGCGTGCCGGCTTGCCGGTGAGTAGCGGCAAGGAAAGGAGCGTCAGGGCGGCGACCACGATAAAGACGCTGCGCGGATGTGCCTGATCCATCAGCCAGCCGAACAGCAGCGGTGCGGCGATGCCCGCGAAATTGAATCCAGTCGAGACGAAGCCGAAGACCTTGCCGAACGAGCCCGGCGGCGTCGCGGCGCGCACGATCATGTCGCGCGACGGCTGGATCACGCCGTTGAGGAATCCGCTCAACGCCATCACCGTCACCAGGACGCCGGCGCCCATGTCGAAGAGGCCGACGAGGAGAATAAGCGCGCCGCTGCCGATGAAGCCGACGACGGCGACGAATTCGTGGCGATGCGCGCGCGTCGCGACGTAGCCACCGGCGAGGACGCCAATCGCGTTGCAGAGCAGGTAGGCGGATAGGACGAAATTCGCCGTGGCGACGGGCGTGCCGTAAAGCGCGCCAAGCGCCACGATCGAGAACCCGCTGATGCCGCCCGTCGCCATCGACAGGATCACGAAAAACGCGACGTTGCGGATGATCGGCGGCGAGAACAACAAACGCCAGCCGGTCTTGTCGCTGGCGGCGGGCGAGGAGGGAGCGACGGGCGGTGCGGCGACCGGTTCCGGCAAGGCGTCGCGGTTCAGCAACAGCACGAGTGCCATGCCGAAACCGAAGACCGACGCGCCGACTAACGCGCCATGCCAGCCCCAGAGCTTGGCAAAAAACAGCATGGTCACCGGCGCGATGGCGGTGCCGAAGGTGCCGAAAAAAGTGTGGATCGAGAACGCCTGGCCGATCCGCCGGCCGGGGATAGAATGCGACAGGATCGAGTAATCGACAGGGTGATAGATGGTGTTGGCAAGGCCCATCAGCGCCATGCCGCCGACCAAGGCGGTATAGGACGGTATCGAACCGGCGATGATTACCCCAATGCCGCTCAGTACCAGCCCGCCGATCAACAAGCGCCGCGCGCCGAAGCGGTCGGCGAGGAAGCCGGCTGGCGGCTGGAAAACCAAGGAGACGACATTGAAGGCGGCGATCGCCATGCCCAGTTCGGCGTAGTTGACGGCGTAGTCCGCGCGGACGAACGCGAACAGCGGCGGTAGGACCAGCATGTAAACGTGGCTGACGAAATGTGCGCCGCTGACCAGGCCGATGATCTT
>JBOHLR010000276.1:0-1541 GCA_050729555.1 Allostellaceae bacterium | reverse complement strand
CGAGCGAAGCCGCCGTGCCTCGCTCAGATCGGCGACAAAAAACGTCTTGCAGCCTGCTTGCGTCAGCTTGGCGACGACGGGTTCCAGACCAAGCCCGTAAGCATTGGCCTTGACCACGGCCGCACATTCGGCGGTGGGGGCGAGATGCGCGAGGCTGCGCCAGTTTGCCTCGACGGCTGCAAGGTCAATCGACAGCGTTCCCCCGGTCTCGGCAAGAGACGGGCTGTCGAGCGGTTCGGACAATACTTCCGCGAGCGCCATGCTGGGGGTTATGGCGGGAGCCGGTGCTGCCGTAAAGCAGGCTTCTCCGATCTAAAAGCTGGACCGGTGCGTGCTGTCGAGATTGGCGAAGCGCGTCACCGCGGCGTCGAATTGCAGTTCAACGGTACCTGTGGGGCCGTGGCGCTGCTTGCCGATGATCACTTCTGCCTTGCCCTCGAGGCGTTCACCTTCGGCCAGCCACTCGTTGAACTTTTCCCGATTCGTCTCGGTGGGCTTGCGCATCTGGTGATAATATTCCTCGCGGAATACGAACATCACCACGTCGGCATCTTGCTCGATCGAACCCGATTCGCGCAGGTCGGAGAGCTGCGGGCGCTTGTCTTCGCGGGCCTCGACCTGCCGCGACAATTGCGACAAGGCCACAATCGGAATGTTAAGTTCCTTGGCAAGCGCCTTGAGGCGCGTGGTGATTTCCGTGATTTCGTGTACGCGTCCCTCGCTGGCGCGCTGGCTTGAGCCCTGGAGGAGCTGCAAGTAATCGACCACCAAAAGGTCGAGCCCTCTCTGGCGCTTGAGACGCCGCGCCCGCGCCGCCAACTGACCCACCGAGAGACCGCCGGTCTCGTCGACGTAAAACGGCAGGCTCTGCAGATCGATCGAAACATCCTTAATCTTCTCGAAGTCGGATTCGTCGATGGCGCCGCGGCGAATCTTGTTGGATGGAATTCCTGTCTGTTCGGCGATGATGCGTGTCGCGAGCTGTTCGGCCGACATTTCCAACGAGAAGAAACCGACGATTCCACCATTGACGCTTTTCGTGCGTCCGTCCGGCTGCACCTCGCCGACCCAGCCCTTGGCAACGTTGTAGGCGACATTGGTGGCAAGGGCGGTTTTGCCCATGCCCGGCCGGCCGGCAAGGATGATCAGGTCGGAGGGCTGGAGGCCCCCCATCCTGGCATCGAGATCGCTCAATCCGGTCGCGAGCCCCGACAGCCCGCCATCCCGCTGATACGCCTGCGCCGCCATATCGACCGCGCTGGTCAGCGCCTGGGCAAACCGCTGAAAGCCGGAGTCGTAATGTCCGGTCTCGGCGATTTCGTAAAGCTTGCGCTCGGCGTCCTCGATGTGGCTCAACGGGGTCGCATCGACCGGCGCGTCGTAGGCCAGATTGACCATGTCCTCGCCGATTATGATCAGGTCGCGCCGGACCGATAGATCGTAGATCGTACGCCCGTAATCCTCGGCATTGATGATCGTGGTCGCTTCCGCGGCAAGCCGCGCCAGATACTGATTGACCGATAGGCCGGCGATGTCGAAAT
>JBOHLR010000275.1:0-1549 GCA_050729555.1 Allostellaceae bacterium | reverse complement strand
GCCCTCAAGGACGGCGAAGAGGACATCGCCGACGCGCCGAACGACGAGATGCGCCGCGTCGCCACCGAGAAGCGCGACCAGTTGCGCGAGCTGCGCGCCGCGCTGCGGATTTAACCCCGTCTCTGCGAGCGAAGCGAAGCAATCCAGGCAGGTGATCTTCTGGATTGCTTCGTCGCCTTGCTCCTCGCAATGACGAGTCTTACTCCGCCGCGCCGGCGATATTCACCAGCGTCGGCTTTTTCCGGTAGAGATCGGGATAGAGGCGGCGCAGAGCTTCGAGCTTCGGCAGATCGTTATAGGCGATGTAGCCATTGTCGGGATGCAAGGCGGCAAAGTTCTGATGATAGCCCTCCGCCGGATAGAAGCCTTTGAGAGAATCGATGCGGGTCACGACCGGACGCGAGAAAACGCCCGATTTGTTGAGTTGCGCGACATATGCCTCGGCGACCCGGCGCTGTGCGTCGTTGGCAACGAAAATCTCCGAGCGGTATTGGCTGCCGACGTCCGGGCCCTGACGGTTGAGCTCGGTCGGATCCGTCGCCACGGAGAAATAGAGCTGAAGAATCTTGCCGTAGCTGATGACGCGCGGATCGAACCGGATGCGCACCGATTCGGCGTGGCCCGTTTCGCCGGTGCCGACCAGTTCGTAATGTGCCGTGTCGCGCGCGCCGCCGGAATAGCCCGAGAGCGCTTCGCTGACGCCCTTGACGTGCTGGAACACCGCCTGCACGCTCCAGAAACAGCCGCCCGCGACAACGGCGGTTTCGCTGCTCGCGGTATTCGGCTCGTCGACCGCCGGGGCTGGGATGGCGGGCTCTGCCGCGCTGCGCGCGGCGGGCCAGAATGCGGCGCCGGCCGCCAGCAGGCCGGTGCAAAAGATCCACGCGGAAACGCGCGGCAGGGTTCGATGCAGTCGCATGGACGTGCTCCTTTGTGGGCGAGCTAGATGTTCGGGTTCGGCGTGGGCACGAATTTGAGTGCGACGCCGTCCATGCAGTAGCGCAATCCGGTCGGCGGCGGCCCGTCGTCGAAGACATGCCCGAGATGGCTGCCGCAGCGGCGGCAGGAGACCGCGGATCGCGTCACGCCGAGCGAATTATCTTCCGAGACGATAACGGCATTATCGAGCGGCTTCCAAAAACTCGGCCAGCCGGTGCCACTGTCGAACTTCGTCTTCGACGAAAACAGCGGCAAATCGCAACCGGCGCAGGTGAACGTGCCGGCACGCTTCTCGTGCAGCAACGGGCTCGTGAACGGGCGTTCCGTCCCCTGTTGGCGCAAAACGTCGTATTGCGCGGGGGTCAAAAGCTTGCGCCACTCGGCGTCGGTGTGGGTGACCTCATAGACCGGAGCCGCCGTGGCGGGCAGCGCCCCCCCCATCCGGCCGATCGTCAGCGCCGCTATTCCGGCGGCGCCTGCGGTGAAAACATGTCTGCGCGTGAACATCGCTCATCTCCCACGCCACGAACCTAGAAATATCAGTGCCCTAGCAAGCGCGGGCGACCAAGGGTCCGTTCGGCATTTCCATTCCCAATCGAAGCTACGAATC
>JBOHLR010000274.1:0-1565 GCA_050729555.1 Allostellaceae bacterium | reverse complement strand
GGCGGTTGAAACGCTCGTCGGCAACGCAGCAGGTCGCATCGCCATGTCGTCGACCAAATCTTCGATAGGTCATTCGCTCGGAGCGGCCGGTGCCGTCGAGGCGATCTTCTGCCTGCTCGCGCTTCGCGATCAGATCGTGCCGCCGACGATCAACCTCGACAATCCTTCCGTCGCCACGGCGATCGATCTTGTGCCGCATAAAGCGCGGAAACGGCCGGTCAACGTTGTGTTGTCGAATTCGTTCGGGTTCGGCGGTACGAATGCCAGCCTGATATTCCGCCGCACTCTGGAATAGGGCAATCACCCTTTCGCCATATTTGCTCCGCACTGGCTTGCGAACGATAGGTCGCGGGGTTTGGCCATCGTTTCGCTGGGCAGGCGCAGGGGAATATGCGAGCATTCGTTTGCAAAAGGGCATGGGGCTCTGCTGCGCTCGTCCATGAATCGTAGCAGAGAGGATATTCGGCGGTGACGGATTCCAGTGCACCGCCCAAAGGCAGCGACCGCACCGCGCCACGACCTGGTGCGGTATCCGCACGCGCCGAAGAACGGCCGGATTCGAAATCGCCTGCCGGCGCAAAGTCGATCCCTTCCGATACTCCGCGCCCAGGAATTGCGACCGGCGTGAACAAGCTGACAGTCCCTGCGGCGCGCGAGGCGCCGCAGAATCGGGCCGCGCTCACTGCGCGTTCCGGCGCAACGTCGGTCCAGCGTACGGCTACCACGGAAGCCAATGTGCGGGCGGTCGCTGCAGCACAACCATCGCCGTCGCGTGCGTCGATGCCGCCGACGAAGCCCGCGTCGGGAGCCGAACCCAAACAGGTTATGCCGCGCAGTCCTCGACAGGCACTGCAGCCCGAACGGCTCGAAATGCCATCGAGGCCGGCGCCGGCCTCGACCGAGCCTTATCCGCCGCTCTCAGAACGCGCGGCCAACGGGCTTGCTTCGGCGCCGAGCGGCGCCAAACCGAACATCAAACGTTCCGAAGCCAAACAGATGGCGCCGAGCGATACCCGCGAGCCGCCGGAGACCGACAAAGTGGACTTGCCGACGCGCCGCTCGGCGCGCGCGCGTCACCCTTTGGTCATCGCCGGCAACGCGATGATCAGCTTGCTTGTGATACTGGCGATTGCCGCCGGCTATGGGTTGTACGTCGGTAAGCAGCGCTTCGACGCGCCCGGTCCGCTGCAGCAAGACAAAGTGATCGACGTTCCGCGCGGCGCCGGCCTCCGAGACATCACGAATTTACTGGTGAGCCAAGGGGTGATCGACGAGCCCTGGATCTTCATCGGGGGCGTGCTCGTGCTCAAGGCGCGCGAGGGGCTCAAAGCAGGCGAGTATCAGTTCAAGGCGCACGAAAGTCCAAGCGACGTGGTCACGGCCATGAGCGAGGGCAAGGTCTTAATCCATGAGATCACCATTCCGGAGGGACTGACCTCGGAACAGATCGTCGCAAGATTGATGGATAACGACGTGCTGACCGGGAACATCGCGGACGTGCCGCCCGAAGGAAGCATGCTGCCGGATACCTACAGCTTCACGCGCGGCGAGACCCGCGAACAGCT
>JBOHLR010000273.1:0-1583 GCA_050729555.1 Allostellaceae bacterium | reverse complement strand
GCCTTATAGATCAGTGATTTATAGAGAAGCTGCGGCGCCGCCAGCGGCTCAGTTTTCGAGCATGCGGCGGAGCAGCTCGATGTCCTCGGCCATGGTGGTGTCGGCGGCCTTCAATTCCTCGATCTTACGCACCGCATGCATCACCGTGGTGTGATCGCGGCCGCCGAACTTTCGGCCGATCTCGGGCAGCGAGCGCGGCGTCAACTGCTTGCAGAGATACATCGCCACTTGGCGCGGCCGGGCGACGGCGCGGGCACGGCGGGCGGAATGCATGTCGGCGAGCCGGATGTTGTAGTGCTCGGCGACGCGCTTCTGAATTTCGTCGATGGTCACGCGCCGGTCGTTCGCGCGCAGCAGATCGTGCAGCACCTCTTGCGCGCCTTCGAGCGTCACCATGCCGCCGGTCAGCTGGGTATGGGCGCTGATCCGGTGCAGCGCGCCTTCCAGCTCGCGCACGTTGGACGTGATCTTATGCGCGAGGAATTCCAAGACCTTACCGGGCACCGGCAGCTGCGTCGTCTCGGCCTTGGCTTGCAAAATGCCGAGGCGGAGCTCGTACGTCGTCGGATGGATGTCGGCGACCAGGCCCCAACCGAGCCGCGACTTGACGCGCTCCTCAATACCTTCGAGATCGGACGGCGACTTGTCCGCCGAGATCACGATCTGCCGGTTCTGGTCAACTAACGCATTGAAAGTATGGAAGAATTCTTCCTGCGTGGCGTCGCGGCCGCCGATGAACTGAACGTCGTCGATCATCAGCACGTCGACCGACCGGAACTGTTCCTTGAACGCCATCGTGTCCTTGAAGCGGATCGCCCGGACGAACTGGAACATGAACTTCTCGGCCGAGAGATAGATGACCTTGCGATGTGGCGCGCGCGTGCGGATATGCCATGCGATCGCATGCATGAGGTGGGTCTTGCCCAGGCCGACGCCGCCATAAAGGAAAAGCGGGTTGAACGGCAGCTGCGGATTGCCGCCAGAGCGCGCGCCAACCTGGGCCTCGGCGACCCGGCGGGCGGCTGCATGGGCGAGCTCGTTGGGCTTGCCGACGACGAAATTCTCGAAGGTGAAGCGCGGGTCGAGCGGCGCGCTGATGTCCTTTTCCTCGGTGGCGGCGGACGGCTCGGTCCCGTCGCCAGCCGGCAAGGCCGGCTCGGTCTCGGCCGACTGAGCCACCGTCCGGCCTGTGACCAGGATCTCGACCGCCGCGATGGCGTCGTCCTCGTCGTTCCATAACGCGCGAATGCGATCCGAGTAATGTTGGCTGACCCAATCACGCAGGAACCGAGTAGGCACGCCGATCCGCACCCGGCCTTCATCGACGCCATAAAGGGTCATCGACTTGAGCCAGGCACGATAGGCGGCGTCGCCGCACTCTTCGCGCAAACGTCCGCGCACGCGCGCCCACTGCGACTGGATGTCGCCTTTTTGGCTGGCCGGTTCCGTCATGCCCACACCCGGAGGGTCAGGCCGGCGGATGCCTGCGTCTTCGCGTCCTGTTGCGTCGAGGCCGCCGAAGCCGGCGCCGACGCTTCCGTATGATCCGTCACCACGCCCCCCAAGGAACCCTAAAAACCCAA
>JBOHLR010000272.1:0-1588 GCA_050729555.1 Allostellaceae bacterium | reverse complement strand
CCCCTCGCGGCGCTCCACCAACTCGCGAACTCCGTGTTCGGCGGCGGGGGGGCAGGCGCCGCACCGGCAGCCGCGCCCGCCAACGTGGTGCTACCGGTAGTCGCTTTCATCACGCCCGCGGCGGGGCAGCTCCTGTTGTTTTTCGGCACCTTGCTGTTCTTTCTCGGCAGCCAGATCGGACTGCGCGCCCGGCTTGTCATGATGTTCTCCGGTCAGGAAGCGCGACTGCGCCTCCTGCGCATTATGAACGATATCGAGAGAAACCTGGCCGGCTATCTCACCCTGGTCACGATCATCAACGCGGCGCTGGGCACGATCGTCGGCTTTGGCGCATGGCTCGTCGGGCTGCCTGATCCGGCGATTTTCGGACTGCTCGCCGGGCTGTTGAATTACATCCCCTATGTCGGGCCGGCCATCATGGTGGTGGTGATGTTCGGCGTCGGGCTGGTGACGTTTCCTTCTCTCGGCGAAGCGCTGGTGGCGCCCGCCGGTCTAGTCATTCTCTGTACGCTCGAAGGCCACTTCATCACGCCAACGATCGTCGGCCGGCGGATCACCCTCAACCCGCTGGCCGTCGTCCTGGCGCTCGCCTTCTGGACGTGGATCTGGGGACCGATCGGGGCCTTCCTCGCGGTGCCGCTATCGATCGTCGGACTCGTCGTATTCAGTCATCTATTTCCATCCGAACAGGTCAAGCTGCCTGATTAGCCGGACACCGTCGAAGGGCGGCATTTATCGATGGAACTTTTCAGGCGGAGGGTTACTTTAACGGACGATCACGCCTCCGACAGCGAGGGGAGTTTAAGTCATGAATGCGACCTCGACGGCATCGCAGACGGCTCGCGACGCGGCCGGAGAAAGCGCCGGCGATGCGCGCGACGCAATTGGCGACGTGGGCAGCGCCGCGAACGCGGCTCCGGGAGATATTCAGAAGGATTTGCAGGCGCTGCGCGACGACTTCTCCCGGCTGGCCGAACAGGTACGCGATATTCTGGCGAGCAAGGGCAACGCCGCGTGGCGGCGTGCCAAAACCAGCGTCGACGGCGTGGTGTCCGATGCCCAGTCAAAGGGGCAGGACGCGGCCACCGCCATGCGCGAAGTGTCCGACAATTTCATCGAGGCCATTGACGAGTCGATCAAGGACCGGCCCTACACCACCTTGGCGCTCGCAGTGGGACTCGGCCTTGTTTTAGGGATCACCTGGCGGCGCTGATTTCGAGGTCCCGGCGCGCATCGCGAGTATCTCATGATCAAAAGCTTGATGCGCGAGGTCACGCTCGCAATCCAGGCGAGGACCGGTGCCAGCGCCGGCGTCGTCGTCTTCCTGGTGATCGCCATGGGCGCGGCCGTGACGTCGTTCGCATTTTTCTGCGTCGCCGCTTACCAATGGCTGGAATCGCTGTTCGGAAGCGTCTTCGGCGGCTTGATCGAGGCCGGCTTTTTCCTGGTTGTTGCCGCCATCGCCACGATCATCAGCCTGCTGGTCCGCCAGCACACCAAGCAGCGCGCGGCCATCGAACGCGCGACACGGCCGCAGCCTGGCGGTTGGCTGCTTGATCCGAAGCTTCTGACGACTGCCCTGCAGGTC
>JBOHLR010000271.1:0-1606 GCA_050729555.1 Allostellaceae bacterium | reverse complement strand
CGACCCAGTCGTCGATGCTGCGTTCGACCGACGCGATCGCGGCAAGATGAAACACGCCGTCGGTGCCGGCGATCGCCTGACGCACGGCGACGCGATCGGCAACGTCGCCGATCATCAGTTCGGCGCCGTCGGGCGCGTTGTCGCGATGACCGGTGGAAAGATTGTCGAGAATACGGACGTCGTGGCCGTCGGCGAGCAGAGCGTCGGGCCGCGCCTCGGCCTCGGCAGCCGGGACGTTGCCGATCTGGAGATAGATCCGCGCCAGGCGCAGGTGAATATCGGCGTTCTGCGGCTCGTTGCGCGCCGCATTGCGCAGTTCGATGACCGCGCCGCGCAAATCGCCGCGGTCGATCAGCTGCTGCGCCGAATCGGTGTAGCCCCTCGACCGAACGCGAACGCGGGCGCCCCGATCAGCACGCTACACGCGAGCACATAGGGCAGGGTGCGGCTGATGATATCCGAACGTTTGATCATGGAACTCTCCAGGCGATGCAATGCGTGCTCAGGAATGAACTTCGAGGCCGAGGTCTTCGAGCAGGCCGTAGAGTGTCGGCCGGCTGATACCGAGCAGCTTCGAGGCGCGCGACAGGTTTCCGCTGCTTTGCGCCAGGGCCATCTGGACGACGCCGCGTTCGGCGCGCGACCGCGCGTCGCGCAGATCGAGCGACCCGAACGGCAGCTCCGTCGGCGCCAATTCGAGATCGGCGGCGCTGACGGTCGCGCCTTCGGCCATAACCACCGCGCGCTTCACGCGGTTCTCGAGCTCGCGTACGTTACCACGCCACGGATGGACCGCGATCGCTGTCAGGGCATCCGAACCAAAGCCCTTGACCTTACGCACGAACTGCTCGTTGAAGCGTTTGAGGAAGTGGTTGGCGAGCAGCACGGGGTCGCCTTCGCGTTCGCGCAGCGGTGGGACCGTGACGCGCACCTCGTCGAGGCGGTAATAGAGATCCTCGCGGAACCGGCCGGTGCCGATCATGTGGTCGAGGTCCTGGTTCGTCGCGCAGACGATGCGCACGTCGACCTGGATCGGGCGATGACCGCCGATCCGCTCGACCACCTGATCCTGCAGAAAACGCAGCAATTTCACCTGCATGGCCAGGGGCACGTCGCCGATTTCATCGAGGAACAATGTGCCGCCGTTGGCGCTTTCGATCTTGCCGATGGCCTGCTTGGCCGCGCCCGTGAAGGTGCCCTTTTCGTGACCGAACAGCTCGCTTTCGAGCAGCGTTTCCGGAATCGCCGCGCAATTGATGGCGACGAACGGCTTCTTGGCGCGCGGGCTCATACGATGCACCGCGTGGGCCAGCACTTCCTTGCCCGTGCCGCTTTCGCCGAGCAGCAGAACCGCGACGTCGGTCGGCGCGATCTTCTCGATCGTGCGCAGCACGCGCGTCATCTGCGGGCTGGCGGCGACGATGCCGTCGATCGGCGATTGCGGCATCAACTCCTGCAGGCGGCGGTTCTCGGCCTCAAGCTCGCGCAGTTTGGCGGCGCGCGCGATCATCAACCGCAGCACGTCGAGATCGACCGGCTTCAGATGGAAGTCGTAGGCGCCGAGTTGCACCGCCCGGAGCGCAACTTCGCGGCTTTCGTTGCCTGA
>JBOHLR010000270.1:0-1651 GCA_050729555.1 Allostellaceae bacterium | reverse complement strand
CGTGGATCACCAGCCAGCTGAAGCACGGCACGAATGTCGAGCTTTGGCTGCCTGTTGCCAGCAAAGTCACCCTGGCCAGCGCTGAAACATCGGCGACGGAGAAATCGCAAGCCGCGCCGACGCAGGCCCACCGCATCCTGGTTGTCGACGACGATTCACTGGTAGCGGAGAGCACAGTGTCGATGCTCGAGCATCTCGGCCACAGCGCGATCCTCACCACGTCATGCATCGCGGCGCTCGAGGCGCTCCGCACCGAGCCGCAGATCGACCTCGTGATCACCGACCAGGTCATGCCGGGAATGACCGGCATCGAGCTCGCGCGGCGCATCCGCCAGCTCCGGCCCGAGCTGCCGATTATTTTGGCAACCGGCTATTCCGAGCTGGTCCAGCGGCGCAACGAGCCAGGCTTCGTCACCGTCGACAAGCCGTATCACCTCGAAAAGCTTGCGGCGATGATCAACCGCGTGATGATGCGCGACGCGGAAATGCCGCACGACGGAGCTCTCCGCCGCGCTTGACGCCGCGCCGACGCCGGGCTTTCTATCCGCCCGCGATGCTTGTCGACAGTCATTGTCACCTCGATTTCGCGCGTCCCGAAGAACGCGCCGGCATCGTCGCGCGTGCGCGGCGCGCCGGCGTGGTCACGCTGCTCACCATCTCGACCAAGCTGAGCGAATTTCCGGCGGTGCGCGCGATCGCCGAATCCGATCCAGACATCTGGTGCTCGGTCGGCATCCATCCGCACGAGGCCGCGGCGGAAGAGGGAGGTGACGTCGAAAGCCTGGCCGCGCATGCGCGCCATCCCAAGGTAATCGGCATCGGTGAAAGCGGCCTCGATTTCCATTACGACCACAGTCCGCGCGATGAACAGATCGCGGCATTCCGGCGGCACGCCCGCGCGGCACGCGCCGCCGGCGTGCCGTTGATCGTGCATTCGCGCGGCGCCGACGCCGAAACCGTCGCGGTGCTCGAGGAAGAGGGCGTCGCGTCGGGCGTCATCCACTGTTTTTCGGCCGGGCGGCCGCTCGCCGAACGCGCGCTTGCGCTGGGCCTCTACGTATCGCTGTCGGGGATCGTCACGTTCAAGAACGCCGACGAGCTGCGTGGCATCGTCCGCGACCTGCCGCTCGACCGGTTGTTGGTGGAAACGGATGCGCCTTACCTTGCGCCGGTGCCGCTACGCGGCAAGTCGAACGAGCCGGCTTTCATCGTCCACACGGTGAATTTCGTCGCCGCGCTCAAGGGCGTCGCGCCCGATGAATTCGCACAGCGGACGAGCGAGAATTTCTTTCGGCTGTTCGCCAAGGCCAAACCGCCGGCCGCGACGCGGCCAGCCGCCTGAGGACGGCGTGCCGTGAAGATCACCATACTGGGCTGCGGCCCGTCATGGGGCGTGCCGCGGATCGGCGGCGACTGGGGCGCCTGCGATCCGGCCAATCCGAAAAACCGCCGCCGGCGCGTCTCGATCCTGGTCGAAGACGGCGGCCGGACAATCCTGGTCGACACGTCGCCCGATCTGCGCGAGCAGCTGCTCGACGCTGGCGTCGGGCGCATCGACGCGGTGCTCTTTACCCATGCGCACGCCGACCATTTGCACGGCATCGACGATTTGCGCGGCGTCAATCGCATCGTCAAGACGGCGATTCCGACC
>JBOHLR010000269.1:0-1692 GCA_050729555.1 Allostellaceae bacterium | reverse complement strand
ATTTTTGCTGTTCCTGCCCTTTGTGCTGAGGGCGAAAGGGGCAAGTTTGCAGGACGTCGGTCTGGCGATGACGCTGGTGTTCGCCGGCGGCGCGGTCGGCAAGCTGGCCTGCACCTTCATCGGCGCCCGCATCGGCGCCATCGGCACTGTTTGGCTGACCGAAAGCCTGACCGCGCTTGGAATTCTCGTTCTGCTGCCGCTTCCGCTTCCCGCCGCTTTGTTGCTGCTGCCGCCGATCGGCATTGCGCTCAATGGCACCTCGTCGGTGCTCTACGGCTCGGTGCCCGATCTGGTCGCGGCCGACTGGCGCACCAGGGCGTTGAGCCTTTTCTATACCGGCACCATCGGTTCGGGCGCGATCGCGCCGATCGTGTTCGGTCGCATCGGCGACGCATTCGGCATTCCTCATGCTTTGATCCTGGTCGCCGGCGTTGCGCTGCTGACGCTGCCGGTCGCGGCGCTGTTGCGCCCGGCGCTGGCTCGCGGATATGGCACCGGCGCGGCTTAGGCGCGTCGCGCTTGCGGCAACGGAACAAAACCGCCGCCAAACCGCCGCCCCGACAGCTTGAATTGCAAGCAAACAGGAACGCCGCGCGTCAGACCGCGTTGGACTCGTTGCTCGCTCAGTTTGCGAACAAAAAGGGAGAGTAGGCAATGCGATTCCATGTCCCTTGCACGGCGCTTGGCCTGACGCTTGGCTTGACGTTTGGCTTGGCGCTTGCGGCGATGGCGCCGGTTGCTCATGCGCAGACGATGATCACGCCCGCGCCGGTGATTGCCGCGCCGCCACCTGCCGTCGCCGCGGCGCCGCCGGTGACCACCGTGCGGACCGTGCGCACGGTGACCACGATGCGAAGAGTGCCGACGATACGCCGGATGGCGCGGGTGCGACGCGTGGCAACGCTCCGTCCGATCGTGCGCCGGCGGCATGTTGCGGTCAGGCGGCGGACCTATGTGGGCACCCGGCTGGTTCCGACCACGACCACAACCACCACCACGACAATAGCCGCCGCACCGATGGCCGGTTCGCCGCCGGTCTACGATTACGCGGCGCCGGCTCCGGTTGCCGCGGCGGCGCCGCTCTATGACTATGCCGTGCCGCCGGTCGCGTCCGCGCCCGCCATTATTCCGGCGGCCGCAGCGGTCGCGTCCGCGCCGCTCGCGGTCGGCAGCGCGGTTCCGTATTATCGCTACGTCTATCAGCCGGACCGGATTCTGGTGATCGATCCGGCGACCGGCGTCGCGGTGCGGGCGATCCCGCGCTGAGGACACGACGCGAACAACCAAAAGCGCGCGCCGTCGGTCAGGCGGCGCGCCGCGCCTACTTCGTCTTCGACGCCTTCTCGGCCACCGCCTTCGGCAGCACGTCGAGATACGGGCCCATGAAGAATGCCTCGCCGCTGCCGGCGCCGTAATAGCGGTCATAGGCGTTGATCATGGCGCGCACGGGCGTGATGCAGGCCGGCATCGAAGCGGCGATCAGATCGCCGAGCTGCGCCTTGGTGCCGTAGCGCGGATTGGTAACGACGGCATGCACGATGCAGTTGGTCGCGGTGCGCACCAGCGCATCGGTGGCTGCCATCTTTTCCTGACGCGACACGTCCGTCGGCTCGCCGGCTCTGTTGGTCGGCTCGGTGGCCACGGTCAAAACCAGCGCGGTGGCGAAAAGCGGTGCAACCAGCATGCGAGAAT
>JBOHLR010000268.1:0-1697 GCA_050729555.1 Allostellaceae bacterium | reverse complement strand
GAGCTTCATCCGTGCGATGTCGAGCGCGACGGCGCAGGCGTTCGAGACATTCAGGCTCTTGATCGGTCCCGGCATGTCGAGCCGGGCTGCGAGGTCGCAATTCTCGCGCGTGAGGCGGCGCAGACCCTTGCTTTCCCCGCCCAGCACCAGCGCGAGGGGACGCGTCAAGGGCGCCGCCTGCAGCAACAGCGGCGCTTCCGAATCAAGACCGACGCGCAGGTAGCCCAAGTCCTTTAGCTCGTCGAGGCCGCGCGCCAGATTGACCAATTCGATGATCGGCACGTGTTCGAGTCCGCCCGAGGCGGCCTTAGCGAGTATGCCGGAAAGACGCGGCGCATGCCGCTCGGTGGTCACCAGCGCGTCGACCGCGTAGGCCGCGGCGCTACGCAAAATAGCACCCACATTGTGCGGATCGGTGATCTGATCGAGCACCAGCACGATGCCGCTGTTGGAGACGATGTCATCGAGACTTTGCGCGGGCAGGGGGCGCGCTTCGAGAAGCACGCCCTGGTGCACGGCGTCCGGGCCGAGACGGCGCGTCAGATCTTCGGGATTGACGAGGCCCACCGCCAGGCCGGCCACCGCGCCCTCCGCCGCGAGTTTCGCCGCGGCCGCCGGTGTTGCGAAAAGACTAAGGCACTTCCGTCGCTTGCTGCGCAAAGCTTCGCGCACCGCGTGAAACCCGTAGAGCAGTACGACATCGGGCGAAGCGCGGCGGAATTCGGGAGTGCCGCCGCTCGCCGGGCGCGCCGGTTCGCTTTTGCGCTGCGCTTTGCCGCCGCGCTGGGTCCTACGAGGTTTCACGACGTGCTGCTCCGCCGAAATATAGGTGATGCGGATTGGCTATCGCGCAATTGGGCGGCAAAGGCAAAGTCCATGGGGGCGAACGCCGCGGGGCAAAGGCCGTAGGGATTGACGAAGCGGTTGGTTCTTCCGATAAGCGCCGCGCGATCGACCGCACGAGCCCGGCTCTGCGGGGGAGTGTCCCGAGCGGCAAAGGGGGCGGACTGTAAATCCGCTGGCTATGCCTTCGTAGGTTCGAGTCCTACCTCCCCCACCACCTCGGTTTCATCGGAACTATTGACAAGGTCATCCGGCAGGGTGACTTTTTTCATGTTGCAACTGTTGCCATTGCGAAGGAATCGCATTCGCGCTCGCGCCGCAGAGAGTTCCGTTTGGCCGCGTCGCAGCCGCCCACCATCGCGCACCTCGAGACCCGCGACCCCGGCTTGCCTGCAATCGGCGCCGTTCACCGCCGCCGCGCTCGGGTTGGGCGCACGTCTTAGCGCCACGCCACGATCATCGGCGTGATGGAGCGAGGATCTCCGGCATGTTTACGTCGAGAAATTGCTTCAGCAGCATCGCTCTCGCGCGATGCGCAAAAGGCGTAGGGTGCCAACCGCCGGGGATCATCAGTTTCGCATTGTTCCAAGTATGTTCGGCGAGCGACGTGTCGATGACCGGTAAGCCGCCGGCGCGAAGCTCTTGCATGATCTCCTGATCGGTGTACCCGGACATCCACATGTTGCCGGCCGACATGAAAAGAATGACCGTCGGAACGTGGTAGCGTTGTCTCGCCAATGCGGCGGCCTTGCGTATCTCGGCTATGTAGAGTCGGATGTCGTCGCTGGTCGCAAAACTATAGCGCCTTGACAGCGCGCGCAGGATCGCCACGCGCGCGAGCACCCCTTCGAACC
>JBOHLR010000267.1:0-1733 GCA_050729555.1 Allostellaceae bacterium | reverse complement strand
GCGGCCTTGAAGACCCAGGCGCGGCAGGCAGTGCGCTATCGCAATATTTCCGGTCAGGTGCGCCGCACCGAAGCGCTGCTATTCAACCTGCGCTGGACCGCCGCGGGTGTCGAAGTCGCCGAGGCGGAGCGCGCCCAGGACGAGGCCATCCGCGTCGTCGCCGCGCGCACCGGCGAGCATACGCAGGCGTCGACGCGGCAAGCGGAACTTGCCGCCGATCTCCCGCCCCTGCGCGAGGCGGAGGCCAAGGCCGCGGCGGCCTTGCAGCGGCTCGTCATCGCGCGCGACGCGCTCGAGCGCGAAGAGGCGCGCGCCAAGGAACGGATCGGCGAACTCGATCGCCGGCTCGAACAATTCGCCGCCGATCTCGAACGCGAGCGCACGCTTGCCGCCGATGCCGCCTCCGCACTGGAGCGGCTGGCAGCCGAGGAAACGGCGCTGAAAGCCGAAGCGCAGGCCAAGGCCGCGCTGCTGTCCGGCGTGACCGAACGCGCCGAAAAAGCCGACGCGGCGTTGGCGGCATCGGAAAGGACCTTTGCCGAGCTCACCGGCGCGTTGGCCGATCTCGTCGCGCGCCGCAACCAATTACACGCGGCCGTGCGCGAGCACGGCGAACGCGCCGACAAATTGCAGGCCGAGTTCGTCAACGTCGAAGCCGGACTGACGGCGACCAGCAGCGGCGAGCCCGACCTGCCGGCACTCGCGGCGGTACTCGCCACCGCGCAGGAGGCGCTGGCGGCGGCCGAGAGCGCCGCCCGCGCGGCGGAACTGGCGCACGCGTCCGCGCGCGAACACCTCGACGCCGCGCGAACGCCGCTCGGCGCGGCCGAGCGCGCCGTGCAGCGTCTCGAGACCGAGGCCAAGACCATCAGCAAGCTTTTGGCCGTCGAGAGCAAAAACCTCTGGCCGCCGGTGATGGATACCCTCACCGTCGCCAAGGACTACGAAAAGGCCTTGGGCGCGGCGCTCGGCGACGACCTCGATGCGCCGGTCGGCGATTCCGCACCGATGCGCTGGGCCGGCACGGAGAACGATCCGACCGATCCGGCGCTGCCGGAAGGCGCCGTGGCGCTTACGCATGTCGTCCAAGGTCCGTCCGAACTGGTTCGGCGACTGGCGCAAATCGGCGTCGTCGAGCGCGCCGAGGGCCCGCGGCTGGCGAAGATGCTCAAGGCCGGCCAGCGCCTGGTGTCGCGTGAAGGCGACCTGTGGCGCTGGGACGGCTTTATCGTCGCCGCCCATGCGCCAACCGGAGCCGCGCGCCGGCTGGCCGAGCGCGGCCGTTTGCAAGCGATCCAGGCCGAACTCATCACCGCACAGGAGGACGTCGAGGCCACGCGCACCGTCGTTGCCGGCGCGGAAGCCGCGCTCGCCGCGGCAGCCGCCGCCGAGACGCAGGCGCGGACCGATTGGCGCGAGGCGCAGCGCCGGACCGACGCCGCACGCGAGGACCACGCCGCGGCCGAGCGCGAAATCAGCCGCAACGCGGCGCGCATCTCCGCGCTCCGGGAAGCGCAGGCGCGCATCACGACCAGCCGCGACGAAGCCAACTCGGCCCGCGATGAAGCCGAAAAGGCTCTCGCCGCATTGCCGCCCACGGCCGACATCGAAGCCAAGCTCGCGGCCGTGAACGAAGTGATCGCGGGCGAACGCACCGTGTGCGCCGAAGTTCGCGTTGAGGCGCAAGCGATCGCGCGCGAGGCGGAGCTTGCCGATCGCCGCCTGCAGGCGAT
>JBOHLR010000266.1:0-1768 GCA_050729555.1 Allostellaceae bacterium | reverse complement strand
CGCCATCGGCGGCGACCGATTTCACCAATTGCCAATCGTCTTCGCCAGCCCAGCCGCGTGCGACCAGCGCCTTCGGGTCCTCGTCGGCACAGCCGAACTTGTAGACGTGCTTGCTAAGGCCGACGTTGGACGCCCATTTGCCAAGCTTGATGCTGCGCGCCACGTAAATCGCGGCCATCGGGATTCTCCCGTTTTGTGGTGCCCGCGAGCTAACTGCGCTGCCCGCGGCCGGTCAATCGAATCTGCTTGCCGCCGCGCCGCCGCTTCCGTAACTCATCGCGGATGATGCGGCGGCTCACCGCTTTACTTTTCGCTGTGCTGCTGGCGATGTCCGCGTCGCCGGCAGCCGCCGCGACATTCCGCTGGGCATACGATTCGGATATTGCGTCGCTCGATCCCTATACGCGGAACGAGACGCTGCAGCTTTCGTTCCTCGGCAACGTCTATGAGCCGCTGATCCGGCGCGGCCGCGCGCTTTGGCTCCAACCGGCGCTGGCGACAAGCTGGCGCCAGGTGGCACCGCTGGTTTGGCGCTTCGAGTTGCGCCCGGGCGTGCGGTTCCAGGACGGAGCGCCCTTCACCGCTGCGGACGTCGTGTTTTCCTACCGGCGCGCCATCGCCGCCGGATCGAAGATCGCCTTGGCACTGGCGGCGATACGCGACGTCCGGGCGGTAAACACGCATACGGTCGACATCATCACTGCGATGCCCGATCCGACGTTGCCGGAAGAGATCGTGCGTTGGGACATCATGAGCGCAGCCTGGTGCCGAACACACGGCACGGAGCAAATCGCCGCCACCGACTATGCGGACGATCACGCCGATGGCACCGGTCCCTTTGCCGTCGAATCGCGGGTGCCGGGCGAACAGACCGTGCTGGTCGCCAATCCGCACTGGTGGGGCACACCAACCGGCAATGTCGATCGCGCAGTGTTTCGGCCGATCGCGGACAACGCCGCGCGGCTCACCGCATTGACGGCGGGGACGGTCGACATGATCGCCAACGTACCGCCTGATGATCTTGGCACGCTGGCGCAGACGCCGGGAGTACGCATCGTCCATGTCGCCGGCACGCGGACGATCTTTCTGGGCTTTCGTTTCCGCCATGTCGTGAAAGCACATGGCGGGCCGCAACCGGCCGCGCCGTTCACCGATCGCCGCGTGCGTGCCGCTTTCGCTCACGCGATCGACGAAAACGCGATCGTGGCGACGGTGATGCGCGGCCTGGCGACGCCGGCCGGACTCATCGTCGGTCCGGGCGTGCGCGGCTTCGATCCGGCGCTCAACCAGCGGCCGACCTATGATCCGGCGGCGGCACGCCGGCTGCTGGCGGTCGCAGGCTATCCGGCCGGCTTCGCGCTGACCATGGATTGCCCGAACGATCGTTACGTCAATGACGCGGCGATCTGCGTTGCCGTCGCGGCCGATCTTGCCAAGATCGGCGTGCATGTGACGCTGATGGCACAGCCGCGCAGCCAGTATTTCGCCAAACTGCTCGATCCGGGCCGCGGCGCGAATTTCTATTTGCTGGGCTGGCGACCGGCGAACGACGACGCGCTGGACGCGCTGATCAATCTCGCCGCGACGCGCAGCGATCGCTTGCATACCGGCGCCTTCAACGTCGGCGGTTATTCGAACCCGGCGCTCGATAGCCTGATCGCTCGCGCTCAGGGCGAAAGGCTCGGCAAGGCCCGCGCCATGCTGCTGCGGACGGCGCTCGCCATGGTCAAGGACGACGTGGTCTACATTCCGCTGCACCAAAGCGACG
>JBOHLR010000265.1:0-1775 GCA_050729555.1 Allostellaceae bacterium | reverse complement strand
CGTGCGCCGGGCCGCTACCTATTATGCTGTCGATGCCGTCACGGTTCCGCGGAGCGCGGTCTGCCATCTGTTACTTGCCGAGCAGCGCCGCTTCGAACGCGCTGGCGATGGCCTGCTTGCTCTTGCCGGCGCGTGCCGCGTCGCCGATGATGGTGACGATCTGTCCCGGCCGCGTCAGGCCCTTGAAGCGTTCGGCGGTGCCGGATCGGCCGCGATAATAGAACCAGTCGCGCAGTTTGGGCGACGACAGCAGCCCCGACACACTGGGCCAGCACGCCGCGCCATGATCGAGGGCCCAGACCACCAACACGCCGAGTCCGAAGCGATACCGCGCGCCGGTCGCGACCACGACACGGTCGAACGGCGACAACAGCTCCGGCGCAGCAGCCACGTCGGTGCCGAAGCGAAATTCGGCACCCTTCATCTTACATGCGGCCGCGAGATCGGCGACGTAACGATCGAGGCTTTTCTGATTGGCTTGGACTTCTTGAAACAGAGGGGCCTTGCCGGCGTAGCGGAACGAGCCTCCGGGACCGGACTCTTTCTCAAAGACCGTGACCTTGTTCTCCGCGGCCACCAGCGACGCATAGGTGAGGCCGGCCGGTCCGGCGCCGATGACGGCGATGCGTTCGCCGTTGGGCGGCTTCGCGACGTCGTACACCGTCTCGCGGCCGGCGGCGCCGTTGACCACGCAGCCGATACGCGCGCCGCCGCGCATCTCGTTGATGCAGGTGTTGCAGGCCAGGCAGCGCCGCACCGGCTCGCCGCGCGCGACTTTGGCCGCCCATTGCGGATCGGCGACCAGCGTGCGGCCCAGCGCTATGAAATCGGTCTTGCCGCTCGCCACCGCGGCTTCCGCGAGCGCCGGATCGCCCAGCCGGCCGACCGCGATCACCGGTACGCCGACGTGTTTTTTCACTTCGGCGGCGAAGCCGAGAAACGTCGCGTCCGGGTAGCTCATCGGCGGCAGCACGATCTGCGCCGACGGCAGCGAACGGTAATGCCCGGCGCTGATGTGCAGCGCGTCGGCGCCGGATTGCGCCGCCCAGATCGCGATCTGCCGGCCTTCATCGAAGGTCAGCCCGCCGTCAAAGAAATCTTCGACCGAGAGCCGGTAGATCACGCCCATGTCGGGAAGCGCGGCCTTCACGGCGCGCAGAATTTCAAGCCCGAAACGCGCGCGGTTCTCGAGCGAGCCGCCGTATTCGTCCGTGCGCCGGTTCTCGAACGGCGCGTGGAATTGCGAGATCAGATAGCCGTGCGCGGCGTGAATTTCGACGCAGTCGAATCCGGCGTGTTGCGCGCGTAGCGCCGCGGCGACGTGGGCGGCGATGCTCTCGACAATACGCGCCTTGCTCATCGCCTCAGGCACGATGGTCTCGAACGTCGTCTCGTAGACCGGATGCGCAATGGCCGAAGGCGCGATCGGGGTCTCGCCGCAGATGTCGACGCGGGTGTGGCCGCCGCCATGGCCGAGCTGGATCGAGGCCTTGGCGCCGCCGCGATGAATCTCCGCGACCAGCCGCGTCAGACCGGGCAGAAAGCAATCGTCGTAGATGCCGATTTCATGACGGCGATGGCGTCCGCATTTCTCCGGCGAGGCCATCTCGACGGTGATCAGCCCGACTCCGCCGCGCACCCGCGCCATGTAGTAGGCGATGCTGTCGTCGGTGACGAAGCCTTCGGCGTCCGATGTTCGCGTCGTCATCGGCGGCATGACGATGCGGTTCTTGATCTCGACCGGGCCGATGCGCGCGGGGCTGAAAAGGATGTTC
>JBOHLR010000264.1:0-1778 GCA_050729555.1 Allostellaceae bacterium | reverse complement strand
GCGCCATAGATGCGCAACGCCTGCTCCACCGCATCGATCGCCCGCACCACGCCGGCGCAAAATCCGCGCGGTGCGCAGAGAAAGATACGCAGCTTCGGCTTATTCTCAGCGGGCGCTACAGTTTCGGATAAAGCTGCCGCTTGCATTAGTCCAATCCGTCGTCCAGGATGAAGAGTAACCAGTAAGTTACTGAATTCATGTAGATGTTTGCAGGAACCATCAAGCAACCCGCGCGTTCAAACCGCTGAACGTCTTGTGGGCTTTGGGCGGTTTTCTGTCAAGTATCGACCCCACCTCGTGCCGCGGCCCTTGCGCACGGCCAAGCCGTCGGAGAATTGCGCGGCGCGCTCGATAGTTCCGCGCGAGCAGCCAAGCTATCGCCGTTCGGCGAAGAAGGTTTTAAGCAGTTCGCCCGCTTCCCTCCCGCGAATTCCGCCATAGCAATCCGGCGTATGATGGCAGGTCGGCTGCGTGAAGAACCGCGCCCCGTGCTCGACCGCTCCGCCCTTCGGATCGGCGGCGCCCCAATAGAGGCGGCGCAGGCGCGCGAAGGAAATCGCCGCCGCGCACATGGCGCAAGGCTCGAGCGTCACGTAGATGTCGCAGCCCGTGAGCCGCTCGGTGCCGAGGCTTTCGCAGGCGGCGCGAATGGCGAGGATCTCGGCATGCGCGGTTGGATCTTTAAGTTCCAGCGTCCGGTTGCCGGCACGCGCCACGACCTCGTCGCCGCGGACGATCGTAACACCTACCGGCACTTCGCCGCGCCGGCCAGCGGCCGCTGCCTCGGCGAGCGCTTCCGCCATCGGATCGAGCTTCGGCAAGAGTTCGCTCCCTTCCAGCCGTTCTGCTATCAAACCGCATGCATAACGAACCACCCCGTCGCCGCAAGCAACCCGGTCGCCGTAGGCCCGAGAACGCAGGCGAGCGCATCGCCAAGGTGATCGCCCGCGCCGGCCTCTGCTCGCGGCGTGATGCCGAGGCCTGGATCGCCGAAGGACGCGTCGCCGTCAACGGCAAGGCTTTGACCGGCCCGGCGGTCAACGTTGGCCCGGGCGACGACGTGCGCGTCGATGGGCGCCCGCTGGCGCAGCGGCAGCGCACCCGGCTCTTCCTGTTCCATAAGCCGCGCGGGTTGGTGACCACCAACAAGGACCCGCAAGGGCGGCGGACCATCTTCGATTATCTTGCCGAACGCCATCCGCAAGCACCGCGCCTCGTCAGCGTCGGGCGACTCGACATCAACACCGAAGGCTTGCTGCTGCTGACCAACGACGGTGGCCTGGCGCGCGTCCTAGAACTGCCGGCAACCGGTTGGCTCAGACGCTACCGTGTGCGCGCCAACGGAGCGATCGACCAGGCAAGCCTCGATCGCCTCGCCGGCGGCCTCAGTCTCGACGGCGTCCATTACGCCGGGATCGAGGCCAAGCTCGACCGCGTGCAAGGCGCCAACTGCTGGCTGACGATCGGCCTGCGCGAGGGCAAGAACCGCGAGATCAAGCGCGTCCTCGAACATCTGGGACTTGCCGTCAATCGGCTGATCCGCATCTCGTTCGGCCCGTTTCAGCTCGGCGAACTTGCGGACGGCGGATTGGAAGAAGTGCGCACCCGCGTGCTGCGCGACCAGCTCGGGCCGTCTCTCTTGCAGGAATCGGGCGCGGATTTGGACGCGCCCGTCGATGTGCCGCCGCGCCAAGAGATAAGGCCGGAGCGCGCACCGCGCTCCGCCTCGGCCGGACGGCCGCGGGCGCGGGCGCGACATGCCGTGCCGGATCCAGAAC
>JBOHLR010000263.1:0-1787 GCA_050729555.1 Allostellaceae bacterium | reverse complement strand
GAGGCTTTCGGCTGGCGGTTTGAGCGCAGCGCGGGTCATGGCGCGAAGCTTAACGCGAAAAAGAAAGCGGCGCCTCTTAGCGGGCGCCGTCTTTCCGTCCTCGGGCCGCCCAAACTGGTTCGTTAAGGGTTGCGGGGCTAGGCCTCGCATCTATAAGAGCAAAGCCCGTGCCGCAGCAAAAATAGAAGCTATTCCAATGGTTTAACATATAGGCCGAACGCCGCCTGTAAGGCTTTGCGACGGAATTAGCGCAGCGCTGCGGCGATATTGCCGCCGTCCACCGTGGTGACGTCGCCGGTCGTCTTGAGCGCGGTCGCGTGATAGAGGAACGCCGCCGCCACATCCTCGGCCGTGACCTCGCGGCCCAACAGATTGCCGCGCATGTAATCCTGTTCGCTGACGCCGCGGGCGAGCGCGCGCGACGAGATCATGTCCTTGGTCAAAAGGCCGCTGCGCACGCGGTCGGCGTTAACCGCATTGGCGCGGATGCCGTCCTTGCCACACTCCAAGGCGTATTGCCGGACCAGCAGCAGCGTCGCCGCCTTGGGCAGACCGTAAGGCCCGAAATCGGCGCCGGGATTGATCGCCTGCTTCGAGATGTTGAACAGCAGCGCACCGCCAAATCCCTGGGCGCGCATCACCTTGACCGCGGCGCGCGCGATACGCTGGTGGGCGAAGAAATTGAGCTCGAAGCTTTGGCGCAATATCTTGTCATCGAGGTCGCCGATCGCGCCCTGCCACGCCGCGCCGGCATTGGAGACGATGATGTCGACGCCGCCGAGCCGCGCGCAGGCCTCGGCGAAGGCAGCCTGGACCACCGCGTCATCCGTCACATCGCATTCGAGACCGAGCGCGTCGAGCGATTGCGCCAAGGCGTCAACCGCCTTTTTGTCGCGATCGAGCAGGACGAGCTCGGCGCCCGCGCCGTGGAAGGCGCGCGCCGTCGCCGCGCCGATAGCGCCAGCGGCGCCGGTGACCACGGCAATCTGCCCGGCCAGTGGCTTCTCCACCGTCTTGCCCAGTTTGGCCTGTTCCAGCGACCAGTATTCCATCGCGAACAACTTGTCTTCGGCCAGCGATTCGAAACGGCCCAGCGCCTCGGCGTCGGTGATCACCGCGATCGCGTTCTCGGCGATGTCGGCGGCGATCATCGCATCCTTGCGGCTGCGACCCAGGCCGAACAGGCCGAGTCCCGGCAACAGCACGACGCGCGGCAGCGGATCGAGCGGCTTTTTGGGCGGATCGCTGCGCGCGTTGTTGCGCGCGAAATAGGCGCGATAGCGCTCGATGAAGCCTTTCGCGGCGGCGAACGCGTCCTTGTGGAATTGCGCCAGATTGGCGGCGTCGGGCGGCGCCATCAGCAGCGGCACGTTCTTGGTGCGGATGGTGTGATCGGGCGTCACCACGCCGACCTGCGAATAGCGCGCGGCCTCGCGGCCGTTGGCATAGGCGAGAATGGAAGGCGAGGTGCGGAACTCGAGGATCAAACGGCGCCAAGCGCCTTCGATTTTTTCATCCTTGACCGCGCAGGCGCCGCGCACGATCGGCGCGACGTCGGCGACGCTGGCGATCCGTTTCGGCAGCGTGATCGCCGGAAACACGCGCCGCGTGCCCTTTTTCTGGATGCGCGCTTCGGCGGCGGTGACGGCGGCGATCATGCGTTCATAGGCCTCGCGCGCGTCGGCGCCGAACGTGAAGATACCGTGCTTCAGCAGGATCAGCCCTTCGACGCGCGGTTCGTGCTCGAAGATGCGCGCCGCCTTCTTGGCGAGGTCGAACCCCGGCAT
>JBOHLR010000262.1:0-1791 GCA_050729555.1 Allostellaceae bacterium | reverse complement strand
AAAGCTCCGCATAAGGTGGTCCTCGGGATCGGGCGGCGCAATGATGACGTGAGCGATCTCGCCGCGCCCTGCCCGGCCGCAAGACTGTCTTGCGGAAAGGCCTGCTTTGGCGAAAGGCCTGCCTTGCTCGAAAATCTGCCTTGCGGAAGACCTGCCCGCTTCAATCGGCGAGAAGATCGTGAGTTTCGAGCGGCTTGTCTGCTGAGGCGACCCATTCGGCGCGGGCCGCAGCACGCCGTTTGCCGCGCGGATCGATCGGCAGCTTCAATACGTCGATCAAGGCCTTGACCTCGTCACGCGCCGTAACGTGCGAGAAGCTCGGCCGCTGGCCCAAGGTATTCTCGTTGAGTTCGTCGAGCGCCGTCAGACCGCGCGGGAAAAACTCGCGATAGATCAGCCGTTCGGCAAATCCATCGGCGGCCCGGAAACCAAGCTGCTTGCCCAGTTCATCGACGCCTTCGCCGACCAGCCGTTTGTTGCGCGAGCCGAGAGTGGAGAGGCGGTTGCGCAAGACCACCCAATCGATGAGACCGCCATCGACCAGCCGCCGTTGCCGGCGGGCTTCCCGCACCATCTCGGCGTAGTGGCTCGCGCCTGCGACTTCGAAGGTCGTCGGGTCGACCCGGCCGAGCACATCGAAATCAAGGAAACTGTCGTTCAACGGCGTGATAAGCGTGTCCGCCATCGAATGGGCGAGCCGCATCAGATAGGAGTCGCTGCCCGGCGTGTCGACGACGACGAAATCGTGAGTATTCTCGACCGTGCTGATCGCCTCGGCAAAGACCGCAAACTCCTGCGCCTCGACCTCATCAACCCGCACGCCGGAGCCGCGCGCGACGCAAAAATGCCGCGGAATATCGAGCTTGAGGCGAGCACGTTCGGCCCAATCGCGCCGGTTCTCGACGTAATGCGTGAAACTCTTCTGCCGCGAGTCGAGGTCGATGGTGGCGACGCGCTGCCCGGCTTGCAGAAGCGCCACGGCCACGTGCATCGCCGTGGTCGATTTGCCGGACCCGCCTTTTTCGTTGCCGAGGACGATGACGTGCGCCGAAGCCGGCTTGCCGACATCCACCTGCATCAACATGGAAGCGCGACCCCCGCGTGGCAGGCCGTTGTCAGGCTTGCAACGCCCGCGGTCAACGTACAGCATTGCGTCAGATAAGTTAATCATTAACCACGCGGCGCGAACAAGAAAGCGTTCACTGTGCTCGTGCGGCAACGCTGCAAATTCGCAACGGCAACGCTGAAATTCGAACAGATGGCATCAGTGAGCAAAACGTTAACCACATTGCGCCGACGTCCGCGCGTCGCACGGACCCTGACGGAACTTCGGCGCGCAATTGCCGATTTGCGCGCGCCGCGGCGAACAACAAAGGGAAAGCAAAACTCGACCGCCCTTGTCCCGACCATGGGCGCGCTGCACGACGGCCACTTGTCGCTGATCCGCCTCGCACGGAGCCGCGCCGACCGCGTCATGGTCTCGATCTTCGTCAATCCGGCGCAATTCGCACCGAACGAGGATTTTCGGAGCTACCCGCGCACCTTCGCGGCCGATCTCAAGGCGTTGGCGACGCTGGATGTCGACCTGGTCTGGGCTCCCGCGGCCGATACGATGTATCCAGAGGGCTTCGCCATAAGGATCGTGCCTGAAGGGCCGGCGCAGGCCGGCCTCGAAGACGCCTTTCGCCCGCATTTTTTTGCCGGCGTGGCGACCGTCGTGGCAAAACTGCTCATCCAATGCCAGCCGGACATCGCGGTGTTCGGCGAGAAGGACTATCAGCAGCTCAAAGT
>JBOHLR010000261.1:0-1835 GCA_050729555.1 Allostellaceae bacterium | reverse complement strand
CCGATCTCGAACAACAACAGCGTTCCGGAGCCGACGACCTTGTCGTTGCTCGGCGTCGCGGCGCTCGCGCTGTTCGCCATGCGTCGGCACCTCTTCAACGCGATCTGAATCGATCGCCTTCGTCTCGGAAGCGAGTCGCGACTCTAACGAGTCGCGACTCGTTTTTTGATTCGCGGATTCAGAAAAAAGTCAAGGACGGCGACGCGTACGGTCGCTGATTTGCTTGAAAAATATTGATCGTCCGCTTAATGATTTTCGTCATGGCGCGCGATCAGAAGCACATCGCTTTCTCCGGCCGGATGCTGATTGTCGGTTTCGGCAGCATCGGTCAGGGCGTGTTGCCGCTGGTGCTTCGTCACATCGCGATGAAGCCCGAGCAGATCGTTGTCATCACGGCGCACGACATGGGCCGCAAGGAAGCGGAATCCATGGGCGTGAAATTTCTCAAGAAGCCGCTGACCCGCGAGAACTACCGCAAGATTCTCGAGCCGATGCTCGGCAAGGGCGACTTCCTGATGAACGTTTCGGTCAACGTCGCCAGCATCGACCTCGTCGAACTGTGCCGCGAGAAGGGCGCGCTCTATCTCGACACGTGCATCGAGCCGTGGCCGGGCGCCTACACCGATCCCAGGCTGTCGCCGTCGGCGCGCTCGAACTACAAGCTGCGCGAAGACGCGCTGGTGCTGCGCAACAAATACAGCGACGGCCCGACGGCGGTGCTCACGCATGGCGCCAATCCGGGTCTCGTGTCGCATTTCGTCAAAGAGGCGCTGCTCAACATCGCCAAGGCGGTCAAGCACAACACCGACAAGCCGAAGAGCCGGACCGATTGGGCCGAGCTTTCGCGCAGCCTCGGCGTCAAGGTCATCCACATCGCCGAACGCGACACGCAGGTTTCGACGGTGCCGAAAAAGGTTGGCGAATTCGTCAACACCTGGTCGATCGAGGGCTTCGTCTCGGAAGGCATGCAACCGGCCGAGCTCGGCTGGGGCAGCCACGAGCTTAATTTCCCGGCCGACGGCGGCCGGCACGATTTCGGCTGCGGCGCGGCGATCTATCTGACGCGGCCGGGCGCCGGCACGCGCATGCGGTCGTGGACGCCGCTCGAAGGTCCGTATCACGGCTTCCTGGTCACGCACAGCGAGTCGATTTCGATCGCCGATTACCTCACGTTGGCCGCCAACGGCAAGCCGGCCTATCGCCCGACCGTGCACTACGTTTATCACCCGTGCGATGCCGCGGTGCTGTCGCTGGACGAGATGGCCGGCAAGAACTGGTACGCCCAGAAGTCGCACCGGTTGATTATGGACGACATCGCGCCGGGCGGCATCGACGAGCTCGGCGTGCTGTTGATGGGCCACAAGAAGGGCTCGTACTGGTTCGGCTCGCGCCTGTCGATCGACGAGGCGCGGCGCGTCGTGCCTTATAATAACGCCACGTCGCTCCAGGTCACCGCCGCGTGCCTCGCCGGCGCAATTTGGGCGATGGAGAATCCGGACTCGTTCGTCATCGAACCCGACGAAATGAACCACGAGCGGATTCTCGAGATCGCATGCCCGTATCTCGGCGACATGGTCGGCGAATTCAGCGATTGGACGCCGTTGCACGACCGTCACCGGCTGTTCCGCGAGGACGTCGACAACCGCGACCCCTGGCAGTTCAAGAACTTCCGGGTTTCCTAGTCGACCTCATCCAGCACCAGCATGCCGTTTTCGACGCGCACCGGCGCGGGCGTCAGGCTGCGTCCGGCGCATGGCCCGACGACGCAGAAGCCGTCCGCCGGGCGGAATTGCGCCCCGTGCGTGCGGCACACCAGGAACCGGCGTTCGGCATCG
>JBOHLR010000260.1:0-1844 GCA_050729555.1 Allostellaceae bacterium | reverse complement strand
ATCCCGCATATGCTTCGGGGAAAGCCGCCCGATGTCCTCGAAGTGCGCGGCGAGGTCTATATGAGGCACGCGGATTTCGCGGCGCTCAACGCCCGCCAGGCCGCAGCGGGCAAGCCGACGTTCGCCAATCCGCGCAATTCGGCGGCGGGCTCGCTGCGCCAGCTCGATCCGGCGGTTACCGCGGGCCGGCCGCTGCATTTCTTCGCCTATGCATGGGGCGAAGTCAGCGCGATGCCGGCGGATACGCAAACGGGCATGGTGCGCGCGTTCAAAGAATACGGTCTGCCGGTCAATCCGCTCACCGTCCTCTGCCACTCGGCCGAGGAGTTGCTGCGCCACTATCGCAACATCGAAAGCCGCCGCGCCTCGCTCCCCTATGATATCGATGGCGTCGTCTACAAAGTCGACAGTCTCGCCTTGCAGGACCGGCTGGGCTTCGTATCGCGCGCGCCGCGCTGGGCGGCGGCGCACAAGTTTCCGGCCGAGCAGGCGATCACGATCCTGCGTGACATCGAAATCCAGGTCGGGCGCACCGGCGCGCTGACCCCGGTTGCGCGCCTCGAGCCGGTTACCGTCGGCGGGGTGGTCGCTGCCAATGCGACCTTGCACAACGAGGACGAGATCGCCCGCAAGGATATTCGCAGGGGTGATTGGGTGCGCATCCAACGTGCCGGCGACGTCATTCCGCAGGTGCTCGGGCCGGTTTTGGAGAAGCGTCCGAAGCCTTGGCCAAAGCGCTATCGCTTTCCAACGAAATGCCCGGTCTGCCACTCAGCTGCGGTCCGCGAAATCGACCCTAAGACGGGAACCGCCGATGTGGTCCGCCGCTGCACCGGGGGGCTCGTCTGTGCGGCGCAGGCAGTAGAGCGCTTGAAACATTTCGTTTCGCGCCATGCCTTCGACATCGAAGGGCTGGGCGACAAACAGATCGAGCAATTCTACCGCGACGGCCTGGTCACCAAACCGGCGGATATTTTCACGCTTGCCGGGCGCGATGCGAAGGCTGCGACCAAGCTGAAAGACCGCGAAGGGTATGGCGAAACCTCAGTGCGCAATCTGTTCGCGGCGATCGAGGCGCGCCGGCGGATTCCGCTCAACCGGTTCATCTACGCCTTGGGGATCCGCCACGTCGGCGAAACCAACGCGCGTCGGCTCGGCCGTCACTTCGGCACCTTTGAAGCGCTTCGCGCCACGGCGCGCGCTGCTGAAGTGGGTTCCGAAGCCCGCGCCGAGATCGACAATATCGAAGGCTTGGGGGAGGTCGTGGCGGAGGCGGTCGCCGATTTCTTCGCCGAAAAGCGCAACGAGGACGAGCTCGACGCGCTGCTTCGCCACGTGACGCCTCTGCCGATGGAAGAGGTAGTTTCGATAAGTCCGGTGGCGGGCAAGACGATCGTGTTCACCGGATCACTCGAACGCATGACGCGCGATGAGGCCAAGGCACAAGCCGAGCGGCTTGGCGCGAAAGTGGCGGCTTCGGTCTCTTCCAAGACGGACCTTGTCGTCGCCGGTCCAGGTGCGGGCTCGAAGCTCGCCAAGGCCGCTGAACTCGGGATCGAAACGATCGACGAAGAGCAGTGGCTAAAGCTTGCCGGAGCGGCTACGGATTGATCCGGCCTTGATGCGAACAAGATCTCGCCGGACCATCGGCATAAAAAAGGGCAAGCTTTTCAGGCCGGAGCGCAGAAATAGGTAGCCGCCTTCGGTGGTAGCCCGCGAGGGGGAGCACGTTATGCGCGATCAATGGCTGATCATGGGCGCGGCTTTAGGCGCGGTGCTTTTGCTGCCGATTGCGGGTTCCGCGCAGACCATGACCGTGCCGCCAAGTTGGGCGCCAAGTTTGG
>JBOHLR010000259.1:0-1874 GCA_050729555.1 Allostellaceae bacterium | reverse complement strand
GCTGCATCGTGATCAATCCTGAAGACATCGAGGCGGTGCCGGCGTTCCCGGTCGAACGCGTGGTCGACACGACCGGTGCCGGCGATCTGTTCGCGGCGGGCTTTTTGTCCGGACTCGCGCGCGGCGTTGACGACCGCACCTGCGGCCGGCTTGGAGCGCTCGCCGCCGCCGAGGTGATTCAACACCTTGGCGCGCGGCCGGAGACGTCGCTCAAAGACTTGGCGCGTGAAAACGGACTGGTGGACTGACGAGGGTCGACAAAGCCAAACCTATATTTTTGTCACGCGCGCGTGCAGCAAGGCCGAGCGCCCGGCGCGAACTTCCTTGAGGCAGCGCGCGATCGCTGCGGGAGCGTCGGCCGGATCGCTGATCTCTTCGCCATAGGCGCCGAACGCTTCGGCCACCTTCGTGAAGGTTACCTTCGGCGCCAGCTTGGACTCGAATTCGCTCGTACCCTTCGCCTCACCCTCGGGATAGACGCGCAGCGTCGACTGCTTCACCGCGTTCCAGCCGGTATTGTCCATCACGATCGAGAAGATCGGCAGCTTATACTGCTGGGAGACCGCAAACACCGAACTCGGATTGCCGAAATAGAAGCCGCCATCGCCCGAGATTTGCACCATGAGACGGTGCGGCGCCGCGAGCTTGGCGCCGAGCGCCATGGCGCCCGACCAACCTAGTCCGCCGCCGCCGGAGCGCATGGTCGTATTTGGTTTCTTCCGCGGAATTTGCAGGAGCACGGCGCCGGCGTTGGTGACGCCCTCGTTGAAGATGATGGCGTCATCGTCCAACACCCTGCCAAGCTCCGCCATCAAATAATGCGGATTGATTGCGCCGGGCTGACCTTTGTCCGAAGCAAGCTTGGCGGCGCGCGCGATTCGCTCTTCTCGAAGAGCCTTGATGCGCTCCATGCGCGCGGCGGCAGCAGCCTTGAACTTCGGCGTCGCCTTTGCTTTCAAATCCTCGAGCACTTGTTCGAGGATGCGGCCTGAATCGCCCTGCATGCGTAGGTTCCCCGGGAACGTCCACATCGGCGAACCGGGCTTGAGGGTGTCGACGTCGATGTGCGCCCAGAACGATTTTCGGTGGGTCTGCACGTCGCTTGGGAACCATGGCACGTCGACATCGACAAGGATCCCAACGTCGGCGTCGGGCACGGCTTTGTCGGCGGAGAATCCGACAAAACACGGCGCGGCATGCGAAATGTTGCTGGTCATGTTGGCTTCGTACACGGCGATCCCGGCGAGCTGTGAGAGGGCGTCGATCGCCTTCGAAGCCTGCTCGTTGCGCCCGGCATAGCCGGTAATCAGCATCGGGTTTTCGGCCGTGAGCAGCCGGTCGGCAAGCGCCGCGACAAGCTTCGGATCGGCGCCACCGCCTGACGTCGCGGCAAACTGGTCGGCCGAATAGCGGCGGATTTCATCGGTGCTCCAATGCTGCGTCAGCGTTTCGCGCTGCATCATCAGATAGACGGGGCCGCGCGGCTCGCTCTGCGCAATCGAATAGGCACGGCGCAGCGCCTCCTTGACGACGACGCCGGACGGCAGCGTCCACTCCCATTTCAGATAGGGGCGCACCAAGCTCGCTTGATCGAACGGCTCCTGCACGAAATGAACGTAGGTGTCGCGCGAGCCGACCAGCTCATCGTTGGCGGTGTAGGGAGCCTTGCCGGCCATCAACAGCACCGGCAGACGGCTCCGATAGGCGTTGTGCATGGCGGTGGCGGTATTCGCCGTGCCGACATCGACGTGCACCAGAACGCCCTGGCCGCGTCCGGTGATGAACGCATAGCCCTCGGCCATATGCGCGGCCGTGTTCTCGTGCGGGCAATGCAGGATGCCGGGCATCGGTTCGCCGAGTTTCTTGCGATGCGC
>JBOHLR010000258.1:0-1878 GCA_050729555.1 Allostellaceae bacterium | reverse complement strand
GGCCGTCGAGCGTATCGGCCTTGCCGTTGACCGCCGCCTCGGTGAGCACGCGCGTGGTCTCCTGGAACGAAGCCGCGGAGATGAACGAGCGTGTCTGCAGCGAGGCCTTGGTGATGCCGAGCAGGACCGGATGCGCGGTCGCCGGCTTTTTGCCTTCCTCCGCCGCACGGGCGTTGACTTCGTCGAACTCGATCTTGTCGACCTGGTCGCCCTGGATCAAGTCGGTCTCGCCGGAATCTTCGATTTCGACCTTCTGCAGCATCTGGCGCACGATCACTTCGATGTGCTTGTCGTTGATCGCCACGCCCTGGAGCCGATAAACGTCCTGGATCTCGTTGACCAGGTAACCGGCAAGTTCCTCGACGCCCTTGATCGCCAGGATGTCGTGCGGCGCTGGATTGCCTTCGACGATGAAATCGCCCTTCTCGATGACATCGCCGTCCTGCAAGTGAATGTGCTTGCCCTTGGGAACGAGATACTCCTTCGGCTCCTCGCTCTTATCGGTCGGCTCGATGGCGATGCGACGCTTGTTCTTGTAGTCGCGGCCGAACCGCACGGTGCCGGAGATTTCCGCAATGACCGCGGATTCCTTGGGCCGTCGCGCCTCGAACAGCTCGGCAACCCGCGGCAGACCGCCGGTGATGTCGCGCGTCTTGGCGCTTTCGGTCGGGATACGGGCGATGACGTCACCCGCTTTCACGTGAGTATCCGGATCGACCGAGATGACGGCATCGACGGCAAGGATATAGCGGGCGTCGCCGCCTCGGGCGAGCTTGAGAAGCTTGCCGTCCTTGCCCTTGATCACCAGCGCGGGGCGCAGGTCCTGCTGACCGCGACCCGACCCGGTGCGCCAATCGGTCACCACGCGCTTGGCGATGCCGGTGGTCTCGTCGAGGGTCTCGGACATTGACTGCCCCTCGATCAGATCCTCGAACCCGACCGCACCTTCGACTTCGGTGAGGATCGGCCGCGTGTACGGATCCCATTCGGCGATACGCTGGCCGCGGCTGATGTGAGCCTCGTCCGCAACTTTCAAGCGGGCGCCGTAGGGGATGCGGTGCACCGCGCGTTCGGTACCGTCCGGATCAAGCACGGCGACGGAAAGATTGCGGCTCATCACGATCTCGTCGCCGTCGGAATTGCGCACGACGTTCTTGTTCTTGATCTTGATGTCGCCATCGAAGTTCGATTCGACGAACGATTGCTCGGAGAGCTGAGCCGCGCCGCCGATATGGAACGTCCGCATCGTGAGCTGCGTGCCCGGCTCGCCGATCGACTGCGCGGCGATCACACCCACCGCCTCGCCCATGTTGACGGGGGTGCCGCGGGCAAGGTCACGCCCATAGCACTTGGCGCAGCACCCGCTCGTCGTCTCGCAGGTCAGCACCGAACGGATTTTTATTTCTTGCACACCGGCCGTGACCAGGCGGTCGACATGCGCCTCCTCGAGCAGGGTCCCGTTAGCGACCAGAACCTCACTGCCCGACGGGTCGCGCACGTCCTCCGCGACGGTGCGGCCGAGAATGCGGGTCGCAAGCGACGCCACGACAGTGCCGGCGTCGATAATCGCGCGCGCCTTGATGCCGCGCGATGTGCCGCAATCCACCTCGGTGATGATGCAGTCCTGCGCCACGTCGACCAGGCGCCGCGTCAGATAGCCGGAGTTCGCGGTCTTGAGCGCGGTATCGGCCAGGCCCTTGCGAGCACCGTGCGTCGAGTTGAAGTACTCGAGCACCGAGAGGCCCTCCTTGAAGTTGGAGATGATCGGGCTCTCGATGATCTCGCCGGACGGCTTCGCCATCAGGCCGCGCATGCCGGCCAGCTGGCGCATCTGTTCGCTCGAGCCGCGCGCGCCGGAATGCGCCATCATGTAGATCG
>JBOHLR010000257.1:0-1887 GCA_050729555.1 Allostellaceae bacterium | reverse complement strand
GTTATGCCGATAGACGCTTGCGGCCCTTGGCCCGGCGGCTTGTCAACACGCGGCGCCCGCCGACCGTCGCCATGCGTGCGCGGAAGCCATGACGGCGCTTACGGACGAGTTTGCTGGGCTGGTATGTGCGCTTCACGGCGATGACTCCGGCGAAACTTCTGGCAAAATCGACGGCGCTGTATACGAGAGCAGGTGGCCTAAGTCAACGTTACACCCTCGCGGCAAATTGACTATGCGAGGCATGTCAAAGACTTAGGACAGACACCCCGGCGACGCGATCAGCAACGCCGCCTGCGGAGGCGCATGAGCGAGGGACGTAACGATCGGATCGGGGGCGGCTTATCGGCTCGCCTGCTCGTCCTGACCGTGATTTTCGTCATGGCGAGCGTGCTGCTGGTTTTCCTGCCGTCGGTCACCCGCGAACGGATGTCCTATCTCGACGACCGGATCGACGCCGCGCATTTGGCGATTCTTGCCCTCGAAGCGACCCCCAACTACATGGTGAGCAAGGACTTGTCGGACATGCTGCTCGCCCATGTCGGCGCGCACGCCATCGTCGTTCACATGACCGACCGCACCCTCATGCTGGCGCAGGACATGCCGCCGTCGGTCGCGACCACCTACGACCTGCGCACGGAATCGATGCCCCAGATGATGGGCGACACGGTGGCGACGCTGTTCCATCCGGGCAAGCGGGTGGTTCGCGTCCTCGGCGTGTCGCCCAAAGACCGCAAGGTCACTGTCGAGGTCCTGCTCGACGAAGGGCCGCTGCGTCGACAATTGCTGGGGTTTGGCGCGCGCGTTCTCGCCGTGTCGCTGGTCATCTCGTTGATCACGGCGGCGTTGGTCTATCTCACATTACGCTGGCTGCTGGTGGCGCCGTTGCGCCGCATGACCACGAGCATGATGATGTTTCGCGACAATCCCGAGGACGAATCCCGCATCATCCGTCCGTCGCAGCGCCGCGACGAAGTCGGACTCGCCGAACGCGAGCTGGCGACGATGCAAGAGACGGTGCGGCAGTCGCTGCGGCAGAAAGAGCATCTCGCCGCGCTCGGCACCGCCGTCTCGAAGGTCAACCACGATTTGCGCGGCATCCTGTCGACGGCGCGGCTCACCTCCGACAGCCTGGCCGGCAGCACGTCGCCCGAAGTGAAACGCGCCGCGCCAGCGTTACTGGCGGCGATCGATCGTGCCGTCGCGTTATGCACCGGCACGCTCAACTATACCCGCGAGAGCGCGCCGCCGTTGCACCGCAGCCGCTTCCCTCTCGCGGCGTTGGCCGACGAGCTTATCGGCGAACAGGCTGCACACAACGGATTCAGCGTCGTCAACGAAGTGCCCACGAGCGTCACTGTCTATGCCGACCGCGACCAGTTGCTGCGGGTGCTGGAAAACCTGACACGCAACGCCGCGGAATGCGGCGCGCATCGCTGCGCGATCGGCGCCGGACAGAACGGCAGCGGCCTTCGCATCGCCGTCAGCGACGACGGACCAGGCTTGCCGCCCAAGGCGCGCGCACATCTGTTCACGGCGTTCTCCGGTTCGGCGCGCCCGGGCGGCACTGGCCTCGGTCTCGCCATCGCACGCGAAATCATGCGTGCCCATGGCGGCGACATCGCGCTCGAGCGGAGCGACGCGGGCGGCACGGTGTTCGCGCTGACCTTGCCGATCGACGGCGACGCCGCCTAGTCGAGCGCCAGCAGCTCGGATTTGAGATAGGCGCTTTCCGGCAAGAACGGATGCACCGGATGATCCGGCGCGGCGCCCGCGCTCTGCAGGATGCGGCCGGTGCGGCCGGCGTCGAAGACACCGCGCCGGACCGCTTCGGCGAATTCGGCGATCCCGACTTTGTGCGAACAGGAGGCGATGAACAGAACGCCGTGC
>JBOHLR010000256.1:0-1892 GCA_050729555.1 Allostellaceae bacterium | reverse complement strand
ACGAGCCCGAGCAGCAGGTCGGAATGGCCGGAAAGATATTTTGTGCCGGCTTCGACCGCCATATCGATGCCGAACGCGTGCGGCGGGAAGAATAGCGGCGTCGCCCAGGTATTGTCGAGGATGGTCGCCAAGCCCTTCGCCGCGGCGACGCCGACGATCGCCGGCACGTCCTGCATCTCGAAACTTTGCGAGCCCGGCGTCTCGAGAAAGATGGCGCGCGTGTTGGGCTTGACCAGCGCTTCGATGGCCGCCCCCATCAGCGGATCGTAATAGGTCGTCTCGACGCCGAAACGTTTCAGGATGCTGTCGCAAAAATTGCGCGTTGGCCGATAGACAGAGTCGGCGACGAGCAGGTGGTCGCCGGATTTGAGCGCGGTCAGCAAAGCAAGGCCGATCGCCGCAAGCCCGGACGGCGCCAACACGGTACCGGCCGCACCGGCGATCTCGGTCCAAGCGGCCTCGAGCGCTTCGGTGGTCGGCGTCCCGACGGTACCATAGATGTAGCGGGCGTTGCGGGCGAGGAGATCGGCATAGGTCGGAAAAAGCACCGTCGAGCCGCGATATACCGGCGTATTGATGAACCCATGCTGCTCGAAGGGATGTCGGCCGGCATGAACCAGTTTCGTTCGGGGTTGCAACTCTCGCGTCATGCGCTGCCCAGCATTCTCACGCCGCTTGACCCGGGCGGCCGAAACTCCCGATAGTCGCAGTGCTCCGCGTCCAGGACAAGGCACCCGGAACGAATCCTGGTCCAAAGAGACCCAAATGGCCGCGCAGGTTTGATGTTCAGCGTATTCCCGTCAAGAAATCTCATTTTTTTGCTGTCGTGCTTGTTGGCGTTCGTGGCGCTCTGGGGCAGCGCGGCGGCCGCTTCGACCCTCGATCAGGTACGCCAGCGCGGTTATGTGATCTGCGGTTCGAATCCAGGCCTGCCCGGTTTCGGCCTGCCCGACGACAGCGGCCATTGGACCGGGTTCGACATCGATTTCTGCCGGGCGGTAGCGGCGGCGATTTTCGACGATCCGAGCAAGGTGAAGTTCATTCCCTTAACGGCCGAGGACCGGTTCACGGCGCTGCAATCGGGGGAGATCGATATTCTCGCGCATAACACGACCTGGACAATCTCGCGCGAAGCCGGCCAAGGCCTGCTGTTCACCGGCGTCAATTTCTACGACGGCCAGGGCTTCATGGTCCGCCAAAAGCTCAACATTTCCTCGGCGCTCGAACTCTCCGGCGCTTCGATCTGCGTGCAGCAGGGAACGACCAGCGAGCTGAACCTCGCCGACTATTTCCACGCCCATCAGATGTCCTACGAGCCGGTCGCCTTCGCGACCTCGGATGAAGCGCTCAAAGCCTATGATAGCGGTCGCTGCGACGCCTTCACCACCGATTCCTCGGCGCTCTATGTCGAGCGCGCCAAGCTCAGCGATCCGGGCGCCAACATCATCCTGCCCGAGGTCATCTCGAAGGAACCTTTCAGCCCGGCCGTACGGCAGGGCGACGATCAATGGTTCAATCTGGTGAAATGGGTGAATTTCGCCATGCTCGACGCCGAGGAGGCGGGGATCACCTCGGCCAACGTCGATGCGGAAATGCGATCCGACAGTCCCGAGGTGAAACGCATCCTCGGACTCGAGGGCGATTTTGGCCAAGGGCTGGGCCTCACCAAGGATTGGGCCTATCGGATCGTCAAACGCGTTGGCAATTACGGCGAAGTCTTCGAGCGCGACCTCGGCGACGGCTCTGCCTTGAAGATCAAGCGCGGCCTCAACGCACTGTGGACGCATGGCGGCATTCAATATGCTCCGCCGATCCGTTGAACTTGAGCTGAACTGGCGCGACCTCGCTGTCCAAGCCTTGTTTCTCGGTGTGCTTGCATTCCTCCTTTACGA
>JBOHLR010000255.1:0-1933 GCA_050729555.1 Allostellaceae bacterium | reverse complement strand
GCGACCGCCACGGCCGCAAGAAGGCGTTGATCGGGTCAATGGTCGTCTTCGGCATCTTCACCTGGATCGCGGCCTATTCGACGACCCTAAGCCAATTGTTTTGGCTGCGCCTGGCCGCGGGTATCGGTATCGGCGGCGTGATCCCGAACGTCGTGGCGATGAACATCGAATTCGCACCGCGCCGTTTACGCTCGACCCTCGCCATCATCGCCGTTGGCATGGTGCCGATCAGCGCCGGCATTCCGGGCGTCGTCGCGGCGACGTTGGTCCCGACGCACGGCTGGCAAATCATCTTCCTCATCGGCGGTATTGCGCCGCTGGTGATTGCGGCGATTGCCTGGTTCGTGCTGCCGGAATCGATCAAATACATGGCGATTCACGAAGGCCATCGGAAGGACATGGAGCGGCTCATCGGCAGAATCCGGCCCGATGTAAAAGTCGCGTCCAACGCACGCTTCATCATCGAAGACGAGAAGCAATATTCAGGGTTCAATCCGAAATATCTCTTCCGCGACGGGCTGCATGTGATCACGCCCCTGCTCTGGCTGCTCTTCGCGCTCAATCTCATGGGTTATTTCTTCCTGCTGAGCTGGACGCCGATCTTGCTGACGGCGTCGAAGCTTTCGCTCCAAGTCGCCGCCGCGGCTGGAACGGCGTTGCAGATCGGCGGCACGATCGGCGCCTTCGTGATTTGCCGGCCGATCGACAAATACGGCTTCAGGCCGATCACGCTGCTCTTTGTTCTCGCCGTGCCGGTCGTTGCCTCGATCGGCTTCGTCGGACTGACCGGCTCGGTGCCGCTGCTGATGGTCGTGACCTTCCTCGCCGGCTTCTGCTCGCTCGGTATCCAGAGCGCGATCAACGTTGCCGGTGCGATGGTCTATCCGACGTCGCTGCGCGCCAATGGCTCTGGCTGGGAGCTCGGCCTCGGCCGCATCGGTTCGATCGTCGGGCCGTTACTGGGCGGCGTGTTCGTCACCTTGCCGATCCAGCAGCTTTATATGTGGTCGGCCCTGCCCTTTCTCGTCGGCGCAGTCGTTTGCCACACGATCTCGCGCCTGAACGAGGCTCGGCTCGAGGGCCACCTGGGCCAGCCGGCGGTGCAATGAACGCGCGATAGCGGTCATCGAAAAATCTTTTGGCGGCCGGCGGCCGGCGCGCTTACCGTTGGACGGATCCTAACGGAGAGCGGCGACCATGGACCCGCCCGATAAAAGTCCGGCCGACGACGCCATTCTGCTGCGGCAAGACGCCGACGGCATCGCGAGGCTGACGCTGAACCGTCCGGCGGCGCGCAACGCGCTGTCGGTGGCGTTGATGGACGCATTGCAAAAAGCGCTCGATGCCGTCGCGCGCGACGATACGATCAAGACCGTGGTGATCGCCGCCAATGGGCCGGGTTTCTGTGCCGGCCACGATTTGCGCGAGATGCGCGCCAATCCCGGCCGGCAACACTACGAAACGGTATTCAAGCAATGCGCCCGGCTGATGACGGCGATCGTCCATCTGCCGAAACCGGTCATCGCCCGCGTGCACGGTGTCGCCACCGCGGCCGGCTGCCAGCTGGTGGCGAGTTGCGATCTTGCGATCGCCACGGCGGATGCGCGCTTCGCCACGCCGGGCGTCAACATCGGCCTCTTCTGCTCGACGCCGATGGTGGCGTTGTCGCGTGCGGTGCCGCGCAAAGCGGCAATGGAGATGCTCCTCACCGGCGAATTGATCGACGCCGATCAAGCGCAACGGCTCGGCTTGATCAATCGCGTCGTGGCCGCCGACCGGCTCGACGACGCGGTGAGCGAACTAGCGCGCACGATCGCCGCCAAATCGCCGCTGGTGCTCAAGATCGGCAAGGAAGCGTTCTATCGCCAGGCCGAGCTCGGCCTCGAGGCGGCTTATGCCTATGCCAGCGAAGTCATGGTCACCAACATGCTGG
>JBOHLR010000254.1:0-1939 GCA_050729555.1 Allostellaceae bacterium | reverse complement strand
CGCGCCCCCCGTCTCCGCCAGGACCTTCGTGATCGCCGCCGTCAGCGACGTCTTCCCATGGTCCACATGCCCAATCGTCCCCACATTGCAATGCGGCTTCGTCCGTTCAAATTTCGCTTTCGACATGTCCGGCTTCCTATGGCTTGAAGACAATCCCAATCGGCGTTGGAGCGGGTGATGGGAATCGAACCCACGTAGCCAGCTTGGAAGGCTGGAGCTCTACCATTGAGCTACACCCGCCCATAGGCCGAGGCCGCGCGTCGCTTGCCGATCCATCACCTCGTTCCACCGCCCCGAGGAATGGTGGAGGGGGGTGGATTCGAACCACCGAACTCCGAAGAGGGCAGATTTACAGTCTGCTGCGTTTGACCGCTCCGCAACCCCTCCAAAATTCCACGGCTCGCGGCAAGTGATTGCGGGTCTTAGAGATTCGGCCTGTTTCTGTCAACCGGCAACCGCCCGGCAGCTTGCGGCTGTGCGGCGTCCGGCTATGCTCGCCGCCGATGCGCGAACGGGACACTCACGACAAGGCGGCGGCATGGCTTTACGGCCGGCATGCGGTCGAAGCGGCGCTCGGCAACCCCGCGCGGCGCTGCCAGCGATTGATCGCGCTGCGCGAGACCGCAGGGGAAGCCGACATGCTGCTGCGCGGCGCGCACGCCAAACCGCCGCGCGCCGGCGTCGAAATCGTCGAGCGCCGGGCGCTGGAAAAACTTCTGCCCAACGGCGCGGTGCATCAGGGCTTGGCACTGGCGGCCGAGCCGCTGCCGGCGGCGGATTTCGGATCGATCCTCGCGACCGCAGCGACGCAAGATGCGCCGCAAATTGTCGTTGTGCTCGATCAGGTGACCGATCCGCACAATGTCGGCGCCATCCTGCGCTCGGCGGCAGCATTCGGCGCGCTGGCGGTGATCGTGCCTGAACATGGCGCGCCGAGCGTCACCGGCGCGCTCGCCAAGGCGGCGTCGGGCGCGCTTGAAGAAGTACCGCTGCTGCGTGTCGCCAATCTGTCGCGTGCGCTCGAGAAACTGAAAGACGCGGGCTTCTGGTCGCTTGGCCTCGACGAAGAGGCGGAGCAAACGATCGCGGCGCTCGACCTGCCGGCGCGCGTCGTGCTGGTGCTGGGTGCCGAAGGTAGCGGCCTGCGCCGGCTCACGCGCGAACATTGCGATTTCCTGGCACGGCTGCCGACGCGCTCGGCGATGGCGTCGCTCAACGTGTCGAACGCCGCCGCCGTCGCGCTGTACGCCTTGAGCCAGCGGCCGACGCGCTGAGAGCCGGCGAATCGCGCCCGTGCGGATAGAGGTTGCCCGTGTCGGCGGACGGGCGTTATGAGGGTTCCAGCGGGCGCCGGGTTAGCTCAGCGGTAGAGCAGCGGTTTTGTAAACCGAAGGTCGGGGGTTCAATCCCCTCACCCGGCACCATTTATCGTCCGGCTGCACTCGTCTTCGGCAGGGCCGCCCAGGGGACGATCGCCCAATCCGGCGAATCGCAGGCACGCGCCGCCCGCGCGTTGATTGCGCCGAGCCACAGTCCCTTTTCCGTCAGCACCCAACTGGGGAAGGCCCACACCTCGGGATCGGCGTAATCGCAGTCGTCTTGGTTCTTGGGCGGCGCCATTTCGGCGGGGTGGTACTGCTTCATCAGCGCGACGACGGCCGGGCCGAAGACCTTGCTGCGATAGTCCAGCCACGCCTCGCTATTTTCGTTCTCCGGCGGAATCGGCCCGTGCCCCTCGGGGAGAACCGCGTCGAGCGTCAGCTCACGTCCGCTCCGCGCGGCGAAGCTATGGCCTTCGGCGCTGAAGTCGGAATGGGCAGTCCCCGCACAATCCCAGGACGAGCGCCAAACGTAGCTGACATACGCGGCGCCGAGCCAAGGCTTGTCCGACTTGTCGTTGTCCATGCCGGGCCGCCCGTCCGATCCGGTGCACTGGAGC
>JBOHLR010000253.1:0-1957 GCA_050729555.1 Allostellaceae bacterium | reverse complement strand
AATTCCGCGAGGCCTTTAAGACCGCAGGCGCGACGCAGTTCGGCAGCGGCTGGGCCTGGCTGGTGTTCGATGGCGGAAAAGTTAAGGTCACGAAGACCGCGAACGCGGTCAACCCGCTGGCGCAAGGTAGTAAACCGCTGCTGACTTACGACGTCTGGGAGCACGCCTATTATCTCGATTACCAGAACCGGCGGCCGGATTTCATCGATGCCTTCATCGACCATCTGGTGAATTGGGACTTCGCCGCGGAGAACTTGGTACGGGCGCGCGCTCAGCGCACCGCCGCCGAATAGCCGATAGCGTGGCGCGGCGTGCATACACGACGGCTTCCATGCTCGGTCGTGCTGCTCGCCGTGCTCACGTCGGTTCTCGACGCCTGCGCGGTGCCCAACGTCAACGGCGTTGCTGCCACATCGTCAGGGTCGCAGCCCCTCATTGGCGCGCACGGGCCGCTTAGCACTGCGCGTAGTCGCGAAATCCTCGATGCGCTGAAGCGCCAGTCGCCCAACAGCGACATTCTCGACCGTCATCTCGCGATCGAGCAGGCGGCAACCGGCGTGCCGCTGATCGCCGGCAATCACACCACGATCCTTCATGACGGTGGTGAGACCTTTGCGGCGATGTTCAACGCCATCCGCGGCGCGCAGGCCAGCATCAATCTGGAATTCTATACGTTCGAGGATGTCGAAAGCGGGGGCGAGTACCTCGGCGCTCTCCTCGTCGCGAAACGGGCACAAGGCGTTGCCGTTAACGTCCTCTATGACAGCTTCGGTTCGATGGACACGCCGCCGGCATTCCTAAATGCGCTGCGCGGCGCGGGCTGCCTGGTCCTCGAATACAATCCGATCGATCCGCTCAAGGTCCGTGGCGCCTATCTTCCGAACGACCGCGACCATCGCAAGCTCTTGGTCGTCGATGGCACAACGGCCTTTGTCGGCGGCGTAAACCTGTACACAGGATATCAGGTGCATCCCCACGCCAAATTCGTCGGTTCTGGCGGCAATAACGCCGTTTTCTGGCACGATACCGATCTTGAGATTCAGGGCCCCGCCGTCGCCGCCTTACAGCATCTCTTCGTCCAACACTGGGTGGATCAACGTGGCCCACCACTCGACCAATCGACGTTCTTTCCGCCGCTCCGACGCGAAGGCGACGAAGTTCTACATGTGCTCGGCAGCACCCCCAGCCAACCGGTTCCGGCGTATTACGCGACAATTCTTTCGGCGATTACCAATGCCGAACAGCGAATCTGGCTGACCACCGCCTATTTCGTTCCGACCGATGACGAAGTCGACGATCTCGAGGACGCAGCCCGGCGCGGCGTCGATGTGCGGCTGATGTTGCCGAGCCAAAGCGATTCTCCGTCAGCCTTCGATGTCGGCCGCTCGCATTACGACGATCTGCTGGAAGCCGGCGTTAAAATCTATGAAATACAGAACGAAGTCTTGCATTCGAAGACGGCGGTGATCGATGGCGTATGGTCGGTAATCGGCTCGTCGAATTTCGATCACCGCAGCGTGCTCTTCAACGACGAGGTCGATGTCATCGTCCTCGGCCGCGCGACGGCCAGCCAACTCGAAGCCGAGTTTCAGGCCGACGAAGCCAAGTCGCGCGCAATCGATGAAACGACTTGGTCGCATCGACCGTTTTCAGAACGCATCCGCGAATTGCTCGCTCGCCTTTGGCAATCCATGCTATAAACCCGTTGCCGCACCCGGTGCGGCGTTGCTTGTTTGAGCCCAATCTCTCGGATCACAGTGGGGGGTCCCAAGACTGTGCACCGAATAGCCGGCTGTTTGGTCATTGCGCTTGCGCTCAACTGTCTCGTGGCACCGCGAGCCGACGCCACCAACGCGGCGCCAGCCAAGGCCGGCGTCACACAGCAGATGCAAACGCCGTTACCGCCGAAGGTGGTTGTGCGCCGCATGTATGAGCGCCTCGCGGGACCGTTGCTGTG
>JBOHLR010000252.1:0-1963 GCA_050729555.1 Allostellaceae bacterium | reverse complement strand
AGCGCTTGGGTTACATCTGCGTTTGTGATTATGGATTCCGGGCCTGCGGGCTTGCGCCCGCACTCCGGAATGACGAAGAGGACCGATGCCAGGTGCCGGCACCGACAAGACCAAGAACTGGGTGACGGGACCCGCGCCAGTGCTGGTGCTGGTCGAGCCGCAACTCGGCGAGAATATCGGCGCGGCAGCACGCGCGATGGCAAATTTCGGCCTGTCGCGGCTGCGCCTAGTCAAGCCGCGGCAGCGCTGGCCGAACGACAAAGCGGTCATGATGGCGGCCGGCGCCGACCGCATTCTCGACGAGGCGGTGCTGTTCGACAGTCTGGAGGCTGCCATTGCCGACTGCAGTTTCGTGCTGGCGACGACCGCGCGCGCTCACGACCAGGCCAAGCCGGTGATCGGCCCGGCGGCGGCGGCGGCGGAGATGGCGCCGCGCATTGCATCCGGCGAAACGGTCGCCATCCTGTTCGGTCGCGAGCGCAATGGGCTTGAAAACGACGAGGTCGCGCTTGCCGACCGTATCGTCACCTTGCCGGTCAATCCGGCCTTCGCCTCGCTTAATCTGGCGCAAGCCGTGGTGATCGTCGCCTACGAGTGGTTCAAGCGCGTGAACGACGCGCAGCTGCCGTTCGGCATGCCGCACAAATCGGCGCCGGCGCCCAAGCAGCAACTCCTCGCCTTTTTCGCCTCGCTCGAACGTGAACTGGAACGGGTCGAATTTTTCCGCCCTCTCGACAAGCGCGAAACGATGCAGATCAATCTGCGCAATATTTTCACTCGCATGCAGCCGACGCAGCAGGACATCCAGACCTTGCATGGCGTGATCATGGCGATCGCGGAAGGGCGCAAAGGCCCGGCGCGCGGCGGCGTGCTCGACGGCGAAGAGGCCGAAATGCTGCGCGCACTGCTCGCCGAGCATGGCGGCGGCCGGGTGCCGAAGGAAAGGGGACCGGTACGCGGCCTTTCCCGGCTATTGCGCCGCAATCCCACCGACTCCGAGCGCGTGCTTTGGCAGGCGCTGACCAATGATCGCCGCTTTGCCGGCCGCGGCTTCAAGCGCCAGACTCCGGTCGGTCAGCACATCTGCGATTTCGTCTCGTTTCCGCTGCGGCTCGTCATCGATTTGATTGCGGCCGACGAGGCGCCCGCGGCCGCCAAGAAGCGAGCCGACAAACACGCTTGGCTTGCGGAGCGCTGTTATCAGGTGGTCGAAATCGGCGCAGACTCAGTCGAAACCGATCTCGGTGCGATGCTTGACGGCTTGGCCGCCACCATCGAAATCCGCCGCTCGTCCGGTAGTAGCGGGCCGATTGTCGACAAATTGAAATGATTTCTTACGGCAATGTGAATCGGCGGGCGCCAGTATAATGGTTTGGTCTAGCCCAGGGGGGTTGTCATGCTGCGATTGACTTTTTTTTCCGCGATCTTCGCTTGCTTCGCCACCGCCGCATCTGCGCAAACGATCGTCATCAATCCCAATAAGGGGCCCATCTTGCCGGCGGGGGGGCCGCACAAGTCCGTGTGTCCCTCGGTGTCAGCATGTTTGTCACGGCGCCAGGGGATGACAGCGCTCAGTCGCTCGAGGCCCAGGAAGATGGACGAAAGATGATCTACGTCTCGGCCGGGCAGGAATGCGACCTCTTGCGCGCGACGATCGCCAGCAGCTGCCGACTTGAATCGATTAACGTCAACGTCCAGCACGTGTTCGGCAACCAAAACTACGGTTCGAAGATCGACGGCTACAATATCAACGGCAGCATGAATTATCTGATTACGGCGAAATAATCGGGTCGGAGTCAGCCTTTAAGTGCCTTCAGAGCCGCCGCCGCGCCGGCGCGCAGCATATTGAGATCGCTGGACACGGCCAGGAATTTCACGCCGCGTTTGGCGAGGGCCGCGGCGCGTTCCGCCGAATGGCAATAGGCGCCCGGAATCTTCTTCGCCCGTTGCGCTCCGGCGATCA
>JBOHLR010000251.1:0-1964 GCA_050729555.1 Allostellaceae bacterium | reverse complement strand
CGATTGGATCGTGCGAGTGGTTATGGCCGTGATGATGGTCGTGATCGTGACCATGATCTTCATGGTGACGGCTTTGATTGTGCAGGTCGGCGTTCGCCATCTTGTTCTCCTCAGGCCTTTTCCAGCCAATGCTCGTAGATCTCGAGTTCGAGCACGTCCTTGTCGCTGCCTTTGTAATCGGGCCAGATATCGGTTTGCCGGATGCGGACGCGGTAGAGCGGACGCTTGGGCAGCCCGTCGAATCCATAGGCCAACTCCTCCGGATTCGGAAACGCGCCGCAGATGCGTTCGATCATGCCTTCGCACCCGCGCGCATAGGTCGGCACGCGCCGGTGGCCGGGAGGATTGGCGTTAGCGATGCGCACCCGATCGCCCAGGGCAAATTTCGCATTGGCGACTTCGCTCATGCGGTCCTCTTCAACCTGTCCCCGATCTCGGCGGCGCGGCACTCGACCTCGGCGCGGGTTAGTACACCCTTTTCCTCCATCAGGTTGATGAAGCCCTGGGTCCACAGTTCGAAATAGGTCAGCGAGTTGTAGAAGCCCGGCTCCAGATCCTCGCGCGCGCGGCGGAATTCGTCGACGCAGTTGATGCGCGCTTTGGAGGGGCCGACGGTTGCGACCATTGCGGTGAGCAAAACTTCCCACGGCTCGGGCTCATGGCCGCGCGGGCCTATCGGGCCGGCGGGAAGGCCGCCGATGTCGTTCGGCCGTCTCATGGCTTTCTTCCAAGTCGCGCATCAATGTCGTTGGTCCGCCGTGCAATCTCTTCCCAGTTTATCAAGCCTTTCTCCACCACCAATGTCGAGAGACCGACAGCCCACTTGTCGAAATAACCGAGCCGCCGGTAATCCTCGGATTTCATGTCCTCGATGGCGCGGCGCATCTCGTCAGTCTTTGCCAAGCGGCAATGGTCGCGCAAAAGGTACATCAGCGCTGTCGCCAGGTTCTGCCACGGCTCCGCCTCATGCTCGGCCCGGTCAACGGGGCCGGCGGGCCGGCCGCCGAGATCGTGCGCGCGGGCGCGGGAAAAAGCGGGACCGGCGGTCATTGACGTAGCCTCCGCCGGATCGCATCCATGCGCGTGCTCACTTCAGCGCGGTTCAACGCGCCTTTTTCATACATCAGGTTCGCCAACCCCTGCGCCACGCGTTCGAAATAGGCGAGGCGGTTGTAGTCGTCGCCCAAGTCCTCGGCTGCACGCCGCGCTTCATGCACCGTGCGAAGCCGCCTTTGGGACAGCACCGCGCTGAGCGCGACGACCAACTTTTCCCAATCGGCCACCTCGTGGTGGCGCCGATCAATTGGTCCGCCCGGCAGGCCGCCGATGTCGTTAACTCCGGCGTTGGAAAACCGCGCCTTTGGGTGAGCGCGATCCTTGTCGCCCGCCAGAGTAACGGCGAGGCGCGCCATGCGGACGCGCAAATCGCCCTCGCCTACCGTTCCTTTCGCGACTAGCACGTTGGCCACAGCCTGGGTGAGGCGTTCGAAGGACGACAGGCCGCGATAAGAATCAGCCAACGCCGCGGCGGCGCGTTTCAGTTCCTCGACGGTGACGAGCTGCTGCATGCCGCCGAGGATATCAACCAGCGCGACTGAAAGCTTCTCCCACGGCAGCGCGTTCTCCGGACGGCGCGGGATAACGTCGACGGGTTCGGCGGTGGTCATCGCGTCAACTACATTATCACGAGCCGCAATCTTTGCCAGACGTGAGATGTCCGGACCTCAATCCAATCACGCAGGGCTTCTTTCAGGCGCCAGACCATAGCTTTCAGCGCCTGCGCATCGCCGCCGCCGAGGTAACAGCTGTGCCTACCGGAAACCTAATCCGCTAGCCCGGGGAAGCGAATCGGCTGATGATCGCGAGCGATGGGCAATCTTTGCAGGCTTATCTGGTGCGCCTTCGCTGGGCTTTTTCGGTCCCGGGCATCACTGGAAGCCGAGAATCTGGTGCTCCGGCACCAA
>JBOHLR010000250.1:0-1966 GCA_050729555.1 Allostellaceae bacterium | reverse complement strand
GCATTGTCGGCGCGGGACGCATGGGCCTCGCCATGCTCAGGCACCTCGTCAACAAAGGCTACGCCGTGACCGTCTGCGACGTCAGCGACAAGCAGCGCGAGGCGGCGCGCACCGCCGGTGCCGCGATTGTCGACACGCCGGCGGAAGTGGGAAAAGCGAGCGACATCGCCATCCTCGGCGTCGGCTATGACGACGAAGTCAACGCGGTCGTGTTCGGCGAGGACGGCTTGATCGAAACGATGGCGCCGCGTTCAATCATCGCGGTGTCGTCGACGGCGAAGCCCGACACGGTGAAGGTCGTCGCGGCGCGCGTGGTCGAAAAGGGCATCGAAGTGCTCGACGCCCCGATCTGCCGCGGCCGCTTCGCCGCAGACTCGGGCACGCTGTTGGCGCTGGTCGGCGGCAAGCCCGAGGTGGTCGCCCGCGCGCGACCCGTCTACGGCACATTCGCGTCCGATATCGTTCACCTCGGCGACGTCGGCTATGGTCAGGTCGGCAAGACCATGAACAATCTGCTGCTCTGGATAAACGCCATTGGCCTGATGGAAGCCGGGCGGCTCGCCGAGACCACCGGAATCGATCTCATGAAACTGCGTGGGGCGCTGATGATGAGTTCTGGCGCGTCCGACGCGCTGAAAGAATGGGACATGATCTCATTTACCTGGGCGTTGAAAGACATGCAGATCGTCGCCGATATGACCGACAAGGCCGGGCTGTCGCTGCCGATCACCGGCGCCATCAAGGAACTGGTCAAGGAGGCACGCCGCATCAAGGCGAGCGATCCGCCGAACTGGACCGGCAACAAGCCGGTGAAGTATGGATGAGTCTTCGGTCGCGGCCGACGCCAAACAAAAAATACGGCTACGACAAATCCATCGCTGACACGCCGCCGTCAACGAACAGGTTGGCGCCCCAGACGAACGACGAATCGTCGCTCACCAGGAACAAGACGGCTTTCGCGGCTTCTTCCGGCTGGCCCGGCCGTTTCGCCATGTTGGGCACCGGGCGCGACGGATCGAAGTCGTCCTTGCCGACCGGCGAGCCGATCTTGTTCGGCACGATGGCGTTGACGCGGATCTTATGGGGCGCGAGCTGCGCCGCCATGGCGCGGGTGAGGTTGGCGACGCCGCCCTTGGCGGCGGAGTAGGCGACCGCGCGGCTCCGGCCCGTGAAGCCTGACGTGGAACCTATATTGACGATGCGGCCCCCGCCTTGCGCGGCCATTTGCTTGCCGACCTCCTTCGCCATCAGGAACTGGCTTTTCAGCGTCACCGCCAGCACCCGGTCCCATTCCTCCTCGCTGAGGTCGAATATGTGCTTGTTGTCGGAAATGGCGACATTGTTGACCAGGATGTCGATGCGGCCGTAGCGCGCGACGACGTTCTTGACCAGGGCCGCCACGTCGGTGCCCTTCGACACATCGGCCACGAACAATGTCGCCTCGTTGCCCGCCGCCTTGATCGCAGCGGCGACACGCTCGCCGCGGGTCTTGTCCAGGTCGACGATTGCGACCTTGGCGCCCTCGGCGGCGAACAATTTGGCGATTTCCTCGCCAATATTTCGGCCGGCGCCGGTCACGATCGCCACCTGGTCCTTGAGCTTCATCGTCCGCATCCCTTTGTATTGCGCAATCGCGACATTCAACGCGGCGGCACGATAGGCGTTTGCGCCCGGACCTTCAATTCGACCGCAAGGCTTTGGCGTTGCGACCGAATATGATTTAAGGGAGCGGCTGCGTCGCCAACGTCCGCGCCGCCGTCTAGACTGGTGGCGGCACTGGTCGCGCCCAAGCGCGGAATTGGCCCATTTCCTACCCCCTGAATGCCGAGTGCGGTGAAAGGGGTCGGCAACACGCAGCGGCGGGAGAGCGATGTTCAATTCCCTGATGACGCGACGGCGCTTTGCGCCTTTGTTCTTCTGCCAGTTCTTCGCGGCGTTCGACGATAATTTCCTGAAGACCGCGCTT
>JBOHLR010000249.1:0-1985 GCA_050729555.1 Allostellaceae bacterium | reverse complement strand
GATCGACGCGACAATCATAAGATCACTCAGATTGCGCGCGATCCGTATCGACGTGCTGCGGCCCGCCTTCTCCTCACGACCGGTACCTACAAACTCCACACACTCAGCCATTACTCCACTCTCCTACGCCACGCAGCAAAAGGCCTCCACGGGCTGCCTCGCCGCACGGTTGCGAAGCCGGCGATAGGTCCAGAGGCTGCGCTGAAAGCTATTCTCGGGTTGAAACCCGATTTGCGCGAGAAGCCGCGCGCCGTCGCGGCTCGCGGGCTGTGCGTAGTAATCCGCGAGTGAGTATGGCTCTTCGCGCAAACGTAGACTTACGTTGGCAATCCCCGCCGCGGCGCGTCCGCGCGCGACGAGAGCCCACACATAGAGTGCCGCAGGCGCTTCGCCGAACCGCGTGAGGATCGCGGGATCTGGGTCAGCGAAATCGACCTCGTCCAACAAAAGCCGATCAAGGCCGTCGTCGTTGAGATAAAGAAAAGCAATTCCGCCAACGATCCGCCGGCCATAACGAAACGGGAAAATGCATTCTGGATTAACGTGATAGATACGCTCCACAGTGGCGGCTCTAACGCTCACGCCGGGTACAGCGCCACGCGCGAGTGCGAGCATTGCAGGCAGTTCTTCCGGTCGTGCGGGACTCGCGTCAACCTGCGCGCACCGCTCCAGAAGATCGAGCTCGTGCCGCTGCAAAGAGTCTACCTTTTCGCGCATTTTGGCGTACACTGGTCACTCCACTGATCCGCAAACTATGGTAAACAGTACGCGATCGGGGCAATCGAGCGATGTATCAAAAATTGCAACGCCCTGCTGCGCCTGCGCAGCACGTCTCCGAACTCACCGAAGCGTCGTGGGAAGATCTCCGCGTGTTTCTCATCTGTGCGCACAACGGCAGCTTCCGGAAGGCCGCGGAAACGATGGGCGTCACCAACACGACGGTCATGCGCGCGCTCGATCGCCTGGAGATGCAGCTCGGTTTCAAACTCTTCATCCGCCATCAAGCCGGCTTGCTGCCGACCGAAGAAGCGCGCGACATTCTCGAAGACGTTCGCCAGATGGAGCGGTTGAGCTTCGACATTTTCCGGCGTGCCGCGCAGAGCGCGGTAAATCCGTCCGGCATCGTGCGCGTCGCGGTGACCGAAGGCGTCGGCACCTATTGGATCATGCCGAAGCTGATCGAGTTTCAGGGAACGTATCGGCTGCTGACCATCGACTTGCGTTGCGCCATGGAACAGGCCGATGTGGCGCGTCTCGAAGCGGACATCGCGATCCAGTTCGACAAGCCGACGCGACCGGACCTGATCGTGACGCGTCTTGGCCGTCTTCACGTATATCCTTTTGCTTCGGATGAATATGCGCGGGTCTGCGGCTTGCCGAAGACAGTCGCAGAAATGCGCCAGCACCGCATCGTGCAGCAGGTCGCGCCGCAGCTCGATGAGAATGCTTATACGAAAGCGCTCGGTATCGATTCGGTGGCGGGCATCGTCGGTATCCGTACCAATTCGAGCACGGCGACTCTCTACGCCGTCGAGCGGGGAGCCGGGATCGGCATGCTGCCCACCTGTGCAATCGCGCTCGGTGCGCCGTTGATTCCGGTGGACGTCGGCATTCGGCATCATCTCGACTTGTGGCTTACCTACCATCCGGATTTCAAGACATCGGAGAAGCACGCGGTGGTGGTGGAATGGCTGCGGCGCGTCTTCGACAATCGCGCCTATCCGTGCTTCAAGGACGAGTTCATTCATCCCAACGAGCTCGTCAAGCTGATGGCCGATGCGGTGCCGTCGATGGGTCTGCGCGGTTACGCCGCGCCGGTGCCGTTTCGCGTCGCAGACTAGCTAAGCGCGTGCCGCGCGCCGCGCTTCAAAAAAGGCCGCATGCCTTCCCGGGCGAGTTCGTCGGCGTGTTCGTTCATGGCGTCGCCGGCGTGCCCCTTCAGCCAATGCCATATGATCTTGTGGCGGCGCGCCGCCGCCTCAAGC
>JBOHLR010000248.1:0-1992 GCA_050729555.1 Allostellaceae bacterium | reverse complement strand
GCGTCGACGCGATCGCTACGACATTTCCCGACGTGTTCGGCGACGCGCCTTCGCTGGCCGCCAAGGCCACGCTGACCGGCAACCCGGTCCGGCCGGCGGTCGCTGCCGCCGCATCTGTTCCGTATCCCGCCGCGACCGATCCTCTGCGGCTGTTGGTTTTTGGCGGCAGCCAAGGGGCGCGGATCATGGCCGAAATCGTGCCGCTGGCGATCGGGCGGCTGGATGCCGGGCTGCGGAGCCGTCTCGCTATCGTCCAGCAGGCGCGCGAGGAGGATTTGCCGCGGGTGCGCAGAGCCTATGCCGAGCTTACGATTGCCGCCGAGGTGGCGCCGTTTTTCTTCGATCTGCCGGCACGGATGGCGGCGAGCCATCTGGTGGTGTCGCGGTCCGGCGCCTCGACGGTCGCCGAACTCGCCGCGATCGGTCGTCCTGCCATCCTGGTGCCGCTTCCGCACGCGCTCGATCAAGACCAGTTCGCCAATGCCGGAGTGCTGGAAGGTGCGGGCGGCGCCATCCGCGTGGTACAGGAAGCCTTCACGCCGCAGCGGCTCGCCGAGGAGATCGCCGCGCTTGCGGCCGCGCCGGCGCGGCTTGCGGCCATGGCGGCCGCTTCGCGTTCGCTGGGCCGGCTCGACGCGGCCGACCGTCTGGCCGACCTCGTCCTGACGGTGGCGGCCAAGGGCGCGACCAAGTAGATATTTCCATTCCCGCTCGCGGGGCCGGCAGGGGGCCGGATCCTTCAGGGATCGCTGCGATCGGCCCCGTGAGCGAAAATTCATTACCCCGCCCCATAAGGGGAGGGGAGAACGACGGAGCGCCCATGAGACTGCCGCGCGACATCGGTCCGGTGCATTTCATCGGTATCGGCGGCATCGGCATGAGCGGCATTGCCGAAGTGATGGTGAACCTCGGCTATACGGTCCAGGGTTCGGACCAGGCCGAAAGCGCCAACGTCAAGCGGCTGCGCGACAAGGGCATCAACGTCGCCGTCGGCCACGCGGCGGATAATCTCGCCCGCGCCGCGGTCGTTGTCGTCTCTTCCGCGATCAGGCCCGATAATCCCGAACTCCTTGCAGCACGCACCTCTCGCCTGCCGGTGGTGCGGCGCGCCGAAATGCTGGCCGAATTGATGCGGCTGAAGAGCTGCGTGGCGATTGCCGGAACCCACGGCAAGACGACGACGACCTCGATGGTGGCGGCATTGCTCGACGCGGCCGGACTGGATCCGACCGTCATCAACGGCGGCATCATCAATGCCTACGGCACCAATGCCCGGCTTGGCGCCGGCGACTGGATGGTGGTCGAGGCGGACGAGTCCGATGGTACATTCCTCAAACTGCCCGCCGATATCGCCATCGTCACCAATGTCGATCCCGAGCACCTCGATCACTTCAAGACCTTCGAGGCGGTCCAGGAGGCGTTTCGCGCCTTCGTCGAGAACGTGCCGTTTTATGGATTCGCGGTCATGTGCATGGATCATCCGGTCGTGCAGGGTCTGATCGGCCGGATCGAGGATCGCCGGATCATCACCTATGGGGAAAATCCACAGGCCGAAGTGCGGCTCGTGGACCTTTCGCACGCCGGAGGCACGTCGCTCTTTTCAGTGCAGTTTGGCGATCGTGCCGGGAATCTTGTGCATCGGATCGAGAAGGTCGCGCTGCCAATGCCGGGGCGACACAACGCGCTCAACGCGACAGCGGCGATTGCCGCGGCCCGTCAGCTTGGCATCGGCGACGAGGTGATCAGAACCGCGTTGGCGAATTTTGGCGGCGTGCGGCGGCGTTTCACCCGCACGGGTCTGTGGAACGGCGTCATCATCATCGACGATTACGGCCATCATCCCGTCGAGATTGCGGCCGTACTCAAGGCGGCGCGCGAATCGACCAAGGGGCACGTCATTGCTGTCGTGCAGCCGCATCGCTACACGCGGCTTGCCGCCCTGTTCGAGCAATTCTGCACCTGTTTCAACGACGCCGATGCCGTGATCGTCGC
>JBOHLR010000247.1:0-1999 GCA_050729555.1 Allostellaceae bacterium | reverse complement strand
ACGAGGCAACGCAAGCTTCGCTCGAAGCTGCCGGCCTGCCGGCCTACGAAATCTCGAATCATGCACGTCCCGGCCAGGAATGCCGTCATAACCTCGCTTATTGGCGCGGCCAGGATTATCTCGGCGTCGGTCCCGGCGCCCATGGCCGTCTCACGAGCGGGCCGGCGCGCTTCGCGACGCGCCAGACTAAGGCGCCTGAAACCTGGCTCGCCGCTGTCGAGGCGCGCGGCCACGGCACCGAGGAATTCGTGCGCCTGACGCAAGATGAACGCCGCGGCGAGCTGGTGATGATGGGCCTGCGGCTGGCCGAAGGCATCGCCCGCGACCGGTTTTTCGCCGCGACCGGCATGGGCTTCGAGGATGCTTTCGGCGATCGCTTGACGCCGTTGATCGACGGCGGCTTCGTCGACTTGGACGAACATGCGCTGTGCGCGACCGCCGCCGGCCGCCAGCGTCTTAACGCCGTTCTCGGAAAGCTACTCGCCTAGGCTGCGGAAATCGGTCGGCGCCGGATCGACCACCGACGGCTCGCCGCGTTCGATCTGAAGCACGGCAAGGCCGCGTTGCGCGATGCCGTTCGGCTGCAGACGGAAAAGACCGTCGACGCCAGCAAAGCCGTTGGGATTGGTGAGCGCGGCGATCGACAGATCTCCGCCGCCATGCATCAGCGTCACCACCAGCGACACCGCGTCGTAGGGCAAGGTCGTCAGCCGCGGCGGCGCGCGGTTGTAGAGCGCGCGATAGTGGCTGGCGAAATTGGCGCGCGCCGACGGCGCTGGCGCGGCGTACCAGCCGCCGGCCAAAGCCGGCTCGACGCCGAGGCCCGGCTCGTCCCACAGCCCGGTGCCGAGATATTTGATCGTATCGGGATCGACGTTGTAATACGGCAGCAGCGGCGCCAACAGTCTCAGCCGCGTGCCGCCTTCGGGCAGTAGCACGGCGTCGAAGTCTGCGTTCTGACCGAAGCTCTGCACGATCGGCGCCAGGTCGGTCGTGTCCGGATCGTAGGTGACGACGCGTACGACGCTGGCGTTGCCGCCGGTGCCGACCGCTTGCTTGAGCGCGTCGATCGCCAGATTGCCGTAAGGCGAATTCGGCGCCAGCACGGCGAACTTCGTATGGCCTTTGCTGATCGCGTATTGCACGACGCGCGCGATCTCCTGCTGTGGTTGGAAGCCGAGCAGGAAGACGCCGCCGCCCGCGACCGCCGTCGAATTCGAGAAGGCCAGCACCGGCACATTGGCCGCCGCGGCAATCGGCTTCACCGCCTCGACCTCGGCCGCGAGCAGCGGGCCGATGATGATGCGCGCCCCTTGCTGGATGGCATCACGCGCCGCGGCGGCGGCGCCGTCGGCGGTGCCGCCGGTGTCGCGCGGCAGCAGTGCGATGCCGCTGTCGGGCTGATCGAAGAGCGCCATTTGCGCCGCATCGAGCATGGCAGTGCCGAACCCCGCGCTCGGACCCGACAACGGCAGTAACAGCGCGATGCGCGGCGGTCCCGACGGTGCGGGCGGCGTTGGCGCGACCGCGGTGGGCGGTGCCGGCGTCGGCGGCGCTGGTTGTCCAGGCTGTGGCGGCGGTGGCGCGGATTGGGTGGGCGTGGGCGCTTGCGGCGGCGTCGAGCCGCCCATTATGGTGTTGAGGGTGGAGCACGACACCAACGCGAACGCGGAAAGGGCCAGCCATGCCACGATCCAAAGGCGCGGCCGGCGCGTCGGCGCTGCGCGGCGCAGCACGCGGAACGAAAACCGGACCGGCAAACGCGTTCTCCCTTGGCAACGCAGCGCGGGGCGCCGAGGGTATAGACGCAGACGCGGCAAGTAAACTCGCTCCCGGCCTTTATCTCGTCGCGACGCCGATCGGCAATCTGGCCGACGTCACGTTACGCGCGCTCGATGTTCTGCGCCGCGCCGACGCCGTGCTGTGCGAAGACACGCGGGTGACCGCCAAGCTGCTGGCACGGTACGGCATCGCCGTCACGACACAACCTTATCATGAT
>JBOHLR010000246.1:0-2017 GCA_050729555.1 Allostellaceae bacterium | reverse complement strand
GGTCGAACATCTACAACGCCTGCCGGGGATCAAAGACACCTTCACCACCATGGCGTACAAGGCATTTTCGCCCGACAAATCGTCCTAGATTCCCGGTCGGCTAAACTCTCCACGCGAGATCGGCGTGAACGAAACGACGCGGCACATCGTCATCGTCGGCGCCGGCCATGCCGGCGGCGTCGCCGCCGCGACCTTGCGCCAAGCCGGCTTCGCCGGCGCGATCACGCTGATCGGCAACGAGTTGCACCCGCCGCACGAGCGGCCGCCGCTGTCGAAAGAATTACTTGCCGGCGCCATTCCGATCGAGAAGACCTATCTGCGGCCGGCGGCGTTTTACGGCGACAACCGCATCGAATTCCGTCCCGGCGAGACCGCCACGGCGATCGACCGTACGGCGCAACGGATCACGCTGGCGAGCGGCAGCACCGTGCCGTACGACAATTTGCTGCTGACGACCGGCGCGCGCGCCCGCCGCCTGTCGCTGCCCGGCGCCGACTATCCTCGTGTGCTCTATCTGCGCGACATCACGGATTCATTGTCGTTGCGCGAGCATCTGAACGCGGGCGTGCGCGTCGCGGTGATCGGCGCCGGTTTCATCGGCTTGGAAGCGGCCGCGGCGGCGCGCAAGCGCGGCGCCAATGTCACTGTGCTCGAAGTCCAGCGCGAACCGCTGCAGCGTGTCTGTCCGCCGGAGATCGGTCATTTCATGGCGGACGTGCATCGGCGCAATGGCGTCGACCTGCGCACTGCCGTCAGCATCACGGCGATCGTCGAGACCGACGGCGCGCTTGCACTGCGCACCGCTGACGGCGACACAATCGCCGTCGACGTCGTTCTCGCCGGCATCGGCGCCCAGCCCAACGTCGAACTCGCCCAAGCCGCAGGCTTGGCTGTCGACAATGGTGTCGTCACCGACGAATTCGGCCGCACGAGCGATCCGCATATCTTCGCCGCTGGCGACGTGACGCGGCATTTCAATCCGCTGCTGGGACGCAAGATTCGCCTCGAGGCATGGCAAAACGCGCAGAACCAGGCAATCGCCGTTGCCAAGATCATGGCCGGCGGCGATCAGCCCTACGCCGAGGTGCCGTGGTTCTGGAGCGACCAGTACGACGTCAATTTGCAGATCGCCGGCGCGCCCGAGCATTGGGGCCAATTGATCTGGCGCGGCGGCCCGAACGACAAAGCGTTCACGGTCTTTACCGCACGCGACGGCGTACCCATTGCCGCCATCACGATGAACAACGGCCGCGACATGCGCGCGGCGCGCGAGTTGATCACCCGCCGACGTCCGGTCGATCCGACGCGGCTTGCGGACGTCGCGGTGAAATTGCAGGATTTGACCAAGGAGATTGGACGTGGCTGAGGAAAATTGGGTGACGGTGGCGAAACGCTCGGCGATCAATCCGGGCGACGTATTGGGCGTGACGATCGGCGACCGCGAGTTCGCGCTCTACAATCTCGATGGCGAGATCCATGCCACCGACAATTTGTGTACGCACGCTTTCGCGCTGCTGAGCCAAGGCTGGCTCGACGGCGAAGTGATCGAGTGCCCGCTGCACGGTGGCCGCTTCGACATCAAGACTGGCAAGGCCATGTGTCCGCCCGTCACCGAGGATCTCAAAACCTACAAGGTGCGCGTGGTCGGCGACGACGTGCAGATCCAGCCCGGTTGATCGCCGGCGGCGGCCAGCAACGCTCGGTTAACCAATTCTAGACGCGGCGCGTGCGACCTTGGGGTTGCGGCGGAGACCTTCTCATCGATGTCGAAACGGCAAAACCTGGCGGCGGCTGCCCTTCTCTGCGGCGCGCTCGGCGCGCTCGGCTGGGCCTTCTATCTCGGCGCCCTGCGTGGCCTCTTCGGCGAAGATTGGATGGTCTATTTCAACGCCGCCCGGCTCTATTTCGACGGACAGCTCGGCCTGCTCTACGACGGCGTGCGCTCGACCGCACTGCTGAACGCGCGGTTTGGCGCGTGGCTCGTACATCCCTTGCCGCTGCACCCCTGGCTCTATCC
>JBOHLR010000245.1:0-2018 GCA_050729555.1 Allostellaceae bacterium | reverse complement strand
CAGCTGACAGATCGCCGAAGCGCACCGGACCGCGCCGCGTCGCCAGCCACAGGCCGATCGGCAGGCGCAGGCCGAGCCCCACGACCGCAAGCGCCGTCGCCACGGCGACCGCGCCGGCGTGCAATCCGGCCACAACCGCCAGCACGCAAAGCGCCAGGTCCACCAATCCGGCGCGCACCATCTCGTACGGCCGGTTCTGGCTGAGATAGAGCAGGCCAGCGGCTTGCAACAACGGCAGGAATGCCGCCGAGGCCGCGAACCAGGCGACCAACGGCGCGGCGGCGGACCAACGCACGCCGAACAGGATCCGAACGGCCCAATCGGCGGTCGCCGCCAGCAGCGCCGCACTAGGCAGCACGACCATGGCCAAGTTCTCGAACAGCTCGTTGAATGCGCGGCGATAGCGTGCGTCCTGGTGCGTGATGAGGCTCAGCGTCGGCAAGCCGACGGCGTATACCGGCACCGCCAGATTGTTGACCGGCGTCAACAGAAGTTTCGCCGCGCGCTCGTAAAGGCCGAGCACGTCGGCGCCCCAGGCCCAGCCGATCAGGATCTGGTCGATGCTGCGGCTGACCGCTGCCGTGATGTTGACGCCGGTTACCGACAGGCCGAAGGCGAAGAGTTCGCGCACGCCGGCCGAACACCGCGGCCACGCCGGCCGCCAGCGACACAGCGCCCAGCTGCCGATCAAAGCGACCGCGGGCACGACCAAACGCTGGACCACGAGCGCCCAGTAGCCGGCCCCCGACAACGCCAGGAACACGGCGGCGATCAAGCCCGCTATGTCGCCCCCGATGTCAACGCAGATCGTTGCCGTGAAGCGCATCTGGCGGCGCAGGAGCGCCCAATGCTGAACCGTCAGGCCGCTCATCAGGAAACTCAGCGCCAGCCAGCGCGTTACCGCCGTCACTTCCGGCCGCTGGTAAAAGTCGGAAATCAGGGGCGCTGCGAGGAAGAGCACCGCCGCGATCGACGCGCCGGCAGCGGCGTTGATCCAGAACAGCGCCGATACCTGGGCATGCGTGATGTCGGTCTCGCGGATCGTCGCCGCCGACAGACCGAGCTCCTTGACGAATTCCAGCACCGCCGACAGCGCGGCGACCATGGCGATGAGACCGAAGGCGCCCGGCGGCAGCATCCGGACCAGGACGACGACAGTGGCAAGCTGCAACACCGCCTTGCCCGCCTGTGCGCCGAAGGTGACGGCGCCGCCGCGCACCGAACGGCCGCGCAGGTCGGTCAGCAGATGGTCGGTGGCGAGCGCCTTGGCGGCGTCAGACGGCTTCAAGCTGTTGCCTGCGCACCGATCGCCGGTGCTCGGCATACCAGCGATAGGTTTCCCGGACGCCGTCTTCGAGCGTGATATGCGGCTGCCAGCCGAGTGCCGTCAGCCGGCCGATGTCGACCCGTTTGCGCGGCGTGCCGTCGGGCTTGCCCGTGTCGAAAACCAGGCGGCCGCGGAATCCGGCGACACGGCAAACCAGGTTTGTCAAGTCGACGATGCTGATTTCCTGGCCGCTGCCAACATTGACAATATCTTCGCCGGAATAATTTTTCATCAGATGTACGAGCGCGTCAGCGCAGTCGTTGGCGTGCAGGAATTCGCGCAACGGTCGGCCGCTGCCCCAGATTTCGACCGTCGGCGTGTCGCGCACCACGGCGTCGTACGCCTTGGCGATCAGTGCCGGCAGAACGTGGCTCGAACGCAGGTCGAAATTGTCGCCGGTGCCGTAAAGATTGGTCGGCATGGCCGATATGAAATCGCAGCCGTGCTGGCGGCGATAGGCCTGGGCCAGCTTGATGCCGGCAATCTTAGCGATCGCGTACCATTGGTTGGTCGGCTCGAGCGGGCCGGTCAGCAACGAATCCTCGTGCATCGGCTGCGGCGCGAGGCACGGATAGATGCAGGTCGAGCCGAGAAAGAGCAGCTTTTCAACACCGGTGCGCCGCGCCGCCTCGATCACGTTGGCCGCGATCATCAGGTTGTCGTAGATGAAATCCGCCGGCCGCGAATCGTT
>JBOHLR010000244.1:0-2031 GCA_050729555.1 Allostellaceae bacterium | reverse complement strand
AGCGTCGAAGCGACGGAGTCGTTCGAGATCGAGCGCGTCAAGGGATCGTTCAAGCTTCTCGTTCGCTGGTTTCACGAACTTCCAATAGCGCTCCAACGCATCGTCCCACGCTTTTGGATCGGTGGCGCGCCAGAGATCGGAGATTTGCATCATGGGGCGGTTTCCTTCCGGCCGCAGCGCTAGCGCGTGGTGTTCGACGCCGCTGGCGCAGTGCGCGCCGCAGCATAAGCAGCCCAGCCCTTGGCGCGCAGCGTGCAAGCATCGCAATCGCCGCAACCATGGCCCCAATCGTGCAGCGTGCCACGCACGCCGCGATAACAGCTGTGCGTTTCGCTGCGGATGAGATCGACCAGCGCCGGACCGCCGAGGCTTTCGGCCAAGCGCCAGATTGCCGCCTTATCGATCCACATCAGCGGCGTCGCGAGCGCCAACCGTGCGTCCATGCCGAGATTGATCGCCGCCTGCAACGCCTTGATGGCGTCGTCGCGGCAATCGGGATAGCCCGAGAAATCGGTCTCGCACATGCCGCCGACGACGTGCTTGAGGCCGCGTTGGTAGGCGACGATGGCGGCGAAGGTGAAGAAGACCAGATTGCGGCCGGGCACGAAGGTCGCCGGCAATCCGTCGGACCGCTTGCCCAGCGGCAGGTCGGCGGTCAACGCGCTTTGGCTCACCTGCCCAAGCACGTCGAGCGGAATCACGCGGTCGGGCCCGAGCCGAGCCACCCACGCGGGATCGAGCGCCGCCAACTTGCGCCGCACCGGCTCGCGCAATTCCATCTCGACGGCGTGGCGCTGGCCGTAGCCGAAGCCGATGGTCTCGACGCGGCGGAAGCGGTCGAGCGCCCAGGCGAGGCAGGTGGTGGAATCCTGGCCGGCCGAGAACAGCACCAGCGCGCTATCGGATTCGAGTGCGACCATGCGATCAGCGGCGGCCGAACAGCTTCTCGATTTCCGCGCGGCTCAGCGCGACATAGGTCGGCCGGCCGTGATTGCACTGACCGGAATGGGGCGTCGCTTCCATCTGGCGCAGCAGCGCGTTCATCTCGGACTGGTTGAGACGCCGGCCAGCGCGCACGCTGCCATGGCAGGCGATGGTGCCGCAGACATGCTCGAGCCGTTCCTTGAGCGACAGCGCGCCGCCGAGCTCGGCGAGCTCGTCGGCGAGATCGCGCACCAGCCCTTTGACGTCCGTCTCGCCCAGGATGGCCGGCACTTCGCGCACCACCACCGCGCCGGGGCCGAAGGCTTCGAGCACCAGGCCAAGCTCGGCCAGCTCCGGCGCCCGCGCGGCCACGCGCGTGGCATCGGCGGTGTCGAGTTCGACGACTTCAGGCAGCAGCAGGATCTGGCGCTTGACGCCGGCGGCCGCAATCTCGGCCTTCATCGCCTCGTAGACCAGGCGCTCGTGCGCCGCGTGCTGATCGACGATGACCAGGCCGTCGGCGGTCTGGGCCACGATGTAGGTTTCGTGCAACTGCGCACACGCAGCACCCAAGGGATGCGCAGCAACGTCCGGCGCCGGCGCTTCGACGACGCGCGCGGACGGAGGCGACGACGGCAAGGGCGCCTGATACGCCGCGGGCGCTTCGGCCAAGCCGGGATTGAGCGCCAAGGCCGGCGCCGCGCCGCCGCGCGGGCTCCATTGCACCGGCTGGAAGGCCGCGACCGCCTGCGCCGCCACCATGGTGGAGGCGCGATGGCCGGCCGCCGCGAGCGCGTTGCGCAGCGATCCGACGATCAGGCCGCGCACCATCGCGGCGTCGCGGAAGCGCACCTCGGCCTTCGCCGGATGGACGTTGACGTCGATATCGTCTTCCGGACCGGCGAGGAACAGCACCACCATCGGATGCCGGTCGCGCGCGAGGAAATCCTGGTACGCGCCGCGCACCGCGCCGGCCAAGAGTTTGTCGCGCACCGGCCGACCATTCACGAACAGGTATTGATCGCGCGCGGTGGCGCGGTTGAGCGTCGGCAGGCCTGCGAGGCCGGTCAACCGGAAGCCTTCGCGCGCCGCGTCGATGGCGATCGC
>JBOHLR010000243.1:0-2059 GCA_050729555.1 Allostellaceae bacterium | reverse complement strand
GTCGTGGCGAGCGCATGCGACAGCGCCGGCGGCGTCGCCGTGTCCTTGAGGCCGACCACGACCAGCGTCGGATTGCGGATTGATTTGATCGCGTCGCGCAGATTGAGCGCGGCAAGCGCGCGGCAGGCGGCGGCGAAGCGCTGCGGATTCATCGCCAGCAACGTGGCGCGCCGCTGGGCCGCGATCTCGGGATGGGCGGCGAGAAAATCCGCCGGAAACATGCGCGCCAGCGCGGCATCGACGACGGCCGCCATGCCGCCGCTTTCGACCGTCGCTGCCATCGCGTGAAACGCTGGTTTGCCGGTTTCGGGGATCGCGGCGCCGCAATCGACTAGCACCAGCCGGTCGAACGTACGGCCGTGACGCACCGCCAGGGCCACTGCGACAAAGCCGCCGAAACCGTTGCCGAGCACGTCGGTCTCCGCCGGCTTCAGGCCGAGGCGCGGTAAATTCTCCGCGATCCGGTCGGCGAAATCCTCGAGCCGCAGACCGGCCGGCGCCGAGCCGCCAAATCCCGGCAAGTCGACCAGCAGCACGCGGCGCTCGCGCGCGAAACGCGGCGTGACGCGGTCGAAGGCGTCGCGATCGGACAGCAGCGAATGCAGCAGAACGAGGGCCCGGCCGTTGCCGGTTTCGATGACATCGAGCCTGGTTTGCGCAGCGGTATCCATCGCGTCGCCCCCACCCGCGCCATGGCAATCCGGCGGGCTTTCCGCTAGCGTTATAGGCAATACGATAGCAAAGCCGCACACAATAAAATCTCAGGGAGGGGGTTCACCCGATGTCAGCACTGGCCAATTCCGGCGCGCGCCTCGATCGCCTGCCGATTTCGTCATGGCACTACCGTATCTTCTGGCTGATCGGCGCCGGCATGTTCTTCGACGGTTACGATCTCTATATCGCCGGCCCGGTGCTGGGCACGACGGTAAAGAGCGGCTTTTCCACCTTGGCGCAGAACGGCTGGTTCCTGTCGTTGACGTTCATCGGCATGACGCTGGGTTCGCTGGCGGCGGGGTTCCTCGGCGACCGTTTCGGGCGGCGTTTCACCTATCAGTTCAACCTGATGATCTTCGGCCTGGCGTCACTGGCGGCTTCGCTCGCGCCCGACATCAACTGGCTCAACGGCCTGCGCTTCGTCATGGGTTTCGGCCTCGGCGCCGAGATCGTCGTCGGCTATGGCACGATGACCGAATTCGTGCCGCCGCAGACGCGCGGCAAATGGATGGCGTTCATGGCCTTCGTCGTCGTCTCCGGCCTGCCAGTGACCGCGGTGCTGGCGCGACTGATCATTCCCAGTTTCGGCTGGCGGCCGTTGTTCGTGGTCGCCGGCATCGGCGCGCTGATCGTCTGGTATCTGCGCAAGAACCTGCCGGAATCGCCGCGCTGGCTCGAGACGCAGGGCCGCAACAAAGAGGCCGACGAACTGTTGAAGCGTATCGAAGCCGACGTGTCGGGCGGTAAGCCGTTGCCGCCGCCGGCGCCGGCCAAGCCGCTCGAAGCCTTCACGCTGGCGTCGCTCGCCGGCCCGAAGCTGTTGCCGCTGATGGTCGTCGGCAGCGTGGTGCTCATCACCATCAACGCGTTGATCTTCGGCTTCGTCAATTGGCTGCCGACCTTCTTCGTCAAGCAGGGGATGAGCGTGACGCAATCGCTCACCTATACGCTGGCGATCGTCTCCGGCTCGCTGATCGGCTGTGCGCTCGGTGCCTTCGCCGCCGACCGGGTCGGCCGCAAGTTCACCATCATCGGCGGCTCGGTCTGGTGCATCGTGTTGGGCGCGATCTATCCGTTCATGAAGCAGCCGGAAGCGGTGCTCGGCGTCGGCTTCGTGCTGATCATCGGTATCTATGTGCTGACTTCGATCCTGTACGGCGTTTACACGTCGGAATTGTTCCCGACCGAAGTGCGTCTTCGTGCGAATGGCATCTGCAATATGTTCGGCCGCGGCGCGACGATCGGGACACCGCTGCTGGTGGTCGCGTTGTTCCAAACCTGGGGCGTTACCGGCGTGTTGGCGATGATGATCGGCCTGCTGGTGATCCAGATCGTCGTGGTCTGG
>JBOHLR010000242.1:0-2090 GCA_050729555.1 Allostellaceae bacterium | reverse complement strand
GTCGCGCACGGCCGCCGCCAGCGCCTTGTCGAGAGTGCCGTCGATCTCATGCGGCACGACGCCGTCAAGAGTCGCGGCAAATTCCTTCGCCGCCTCTCCGATCAAATAGGCCTTGCGGATGCGCGGGAAGAACTTGCGCAGGGATTCAATGCCGCCGGTCTTCGGCTTGCCGCCGGCGATCCAGAAAATATCGGAGAAGCAGGCGAGCGCCTGCGCCGCCGAGTCGGCATTGGTGGCCTTGGAATCGTTGACCAGCAAGATTCTGCCGCGGCGGCCGACTTCCTCCATGCGGTGGGCGAGTCCCGGAAACGAGCGCAGTCCCGCCTGGATTTGCGCCGCATCGAGCCCCAGCGCCCACGCCGCCGCCGTCGCGCAAGCGGCGTTCTGTGCGTTGTGCAATCCGCGCAGCGAGCCAATGCCGGACAGATCGGCGACCGCAACGGCATCGCCCCGGTTCGCGCGCATGATTTTTTGCTCGTTGACGTAAAGCCCGTCGCTCAATGCGTGCCGAACCGAAATGCGCGTCACGTGCTTGCCGAACCGAGCGATCCGGTCGGCAATGGCGCTGCACCACGGATCATCCACGCCGACGATCGCGGTGCCTTGCCGCGGCACGCCGGCGACCAGCCGCTCCTTCACCGCGGCGTAGTGCTCCATGATGCCGTGACGATCGAGATGATCCTCCGAGAGATTGATCAGGATGCCGATCGAAGGATCGAGCGAGGGCGCCAGATCGATCTGATAGGATGAGCATTCGATGACATGGACGCGGCCCGACGCCGGCGGCAACAGCGACAGGATCGCGGTGCCGATGTTGCCGCCCATTTGCGCATCCATGCCCGCCGATGCCGCCAGATGCGCGACCAGCGCCGTCGTGGTCGATTTACCGTTAGTGCCGGTGACGGCGACGAACGGCGCGCCGGGAGCAAGTCGCGCCCGCGCGCGACAGAACAGTTCGATGTCGCCGATCACCGGCACGCCGGCGTTGTTGGCGCGTTCGACCACCCAATGCGGCGCGGGATGCGTGAGCGGCACGCCGGGTGCGAGCACCAGGGCCGCGATTTTTGACCAATCCGCCGTCCGCAAATCCGCACCGGGGATACCGGCAGCGTTCGCCTGGGCCACACTCTGCGCGTCATCGTCGGCGCCGACGACATCGGCACCGCCGGCAAGGAGCGCGCCGGCGCTGGCGAGCCCCGAGCCGCCCAGTCCAAATACCACGACCTTTTCGCCCGCAAAAGTCGTGATCGGAATCACGACGAATCTACCTCAGCTTCAGCGTCGACAGCCCGGCAAGCGCGAGCACGACCGCGACGATCCAGAAACGAATGACGATCTGCGGCTCGGTCCAGCCGAGCTGCTCGAAATGATGGTGGATCGGCGCCATCTTGAAGACGCGTTTGCCGGTGAGCTTGAACGACGCCACCTGCACGATGACCGAAACCGCCTCAAGCACGAACAGGCCGCCGATGACGGCGAGCACGATCTCATGCTTGGTGGCGACGGCCACCGTACCGATCATGCCGCCGAGCGCCAGCGAGCCGGTGTCGCCCATGAAAATCGACGCCGGCGGCGCATTGAACCAGAGAAAGCCGAGGCCGGCTCCCACCACCGCGCCGCACAGGACCGCAAGCTCGCCGGTACCGGCGACATAATGAATCTGGAGATAATCAGCGAAGACCGTGTTGCCGCACAGATACGCGATCAGACCGAAGCTCGCGACCGCGATCATCACCGGCACGATCGCCAGCCCATCGAGCCCATCGGTGAGGTTCACGGCGTTGCCAGCGCCGACTATGACGAACATGGCGAACACAATGAAGAACCCGCCGAGATCGACCGCGAATTCCTTGAAGAATGGAAACACCAGTGAAGTCGCGAATGTCGGCGCGCTCGGCACCTGCGCCAGCTTGATCAGCGCGATGCAGGCGAGACCGGCAATGATCGCTTCGCTGAGAAGGCGCGTGCGCCCAGAAAAACCGTTATGCGCCTGCTTGGAGACTTTCAGATAATCGTCATAAAAGCCGACCAGGCCGAAGCCGAGGGTGACCCAGAGCACCACCCAGACGTAGGGGTTGGTGGGGTTCGCC
>JBOHLR010000241.1:0-2115 GCA_050729555.1 Allostellaceae bacterium | reverse complement strand
ACATCGCGGCGCGCACCGTATTGATGACGCCGCGATGGCTGCAGGACGTGAGCACCACGAGGCCGCGGCCCTTCACGTTATAGACGGTGGCAAGCTCGTGATCGAAGTCGTCGGGAATGTAGGCGCCGGTGTTCTTTTCGGCTGGCATTTTCTCCGCCAGGCAGCCGAAACCGTCGAAGACACCGACGATCTCCATCGTCGGGCGCAAGGGTTTCTCGAACGAAACCTGCCCGATGCGGCCGGTGGTGAAGGCATGGTCGGCGACGACCGCGGGCTCCGAGGCCATCATCAGCATCAGTCCGGAATCGAGAATCGCTTTGCGGTCGAGCGCGCCGAACTGCCCCTCGATGTTGCGGCGCAGGCAGAAGGCGTCTTCGCCGCCGACATAAAGGGGAATTTCCGTCTTCAGCGAGCCGCCATGCTTCTCGAGAAAGCCGACCATGCCGCCGAAGTGATCGTAGTGCCCGTGGCTGAGGACCAGCGCGTCGAAACCGGACGGATCGATTCCGATCACGGCAATGTTGTTGTTGAGAACCTCGGGCGTGAAACCGAAGTCGACAAGGACATTGCGCTCCTCGCCGCCGCCGAAGGACTGCGCGTGAATCGCGAGACCCCATTCGGCGTTCAGAATGTGGCGCGGCGGCCGGTCGGGATGGGCGTGCGGAACGCGCCGTTCAATGGCGAGCCCGTCGCGCGTCTCCTCGGGCACGAACAATTGCGTGAGGTTGTCCGTCACGATGCGCACGGCGACACGATCGACCTGTGGGACGTCCGCGCGCAGGGTCTTCGCCGGCCGCGTGCGCGCATTGGCGGCAATGCGTCGTCATGACCGCGGCGACAAATCCAGCCCCACCCATGCATAAAGGCGAGGCGGACGCGGCAAGCGGGACGGCGCAGTTGCACAGATTGAACAGCATAGCGAAGCCTCCCGGGTCGCCACAGATTGTCAGGGGCGCATTTGGTTGTCCACCGGCCAGCGGGCTGCTTTGGCAGACCAATCAGAACAGTGCCGCGCCATTTGCGCGCAGCGTCTCGCCAGAGAGCCATCGCGCGTCGGGCCCACAGAGAAAAGCGACTACATCCGCGATGTCATCGGGCTTGGCGATCCGGCCGAATGGAGAGCGTTGCGCGGCTGCCGCGCGCCCGGCTTCGGTGCTGAGGCCCAAGTAAAGCTCGGTCTCGGTGGCGCCGGGGCAAACGGTGTTGACCACGATACCGCGCCTGCCCAACTCCTTCGCCGCCGCTTGGCCGAACTGCTCTAGTGCGCCCTTTGTGCCCGCATAGAGCACCGTGTTCTCGTAACCCACCGCGGTCATCGCCGCGGAAATATTTACGATCCGGCCGCCGTCGGTCATGCGCGACGCGGCCTGCTGAAAGGCAAAGAAGGCGGCCTTGACGTTCACGGAGATGGTTTTGTCGAACTCCGCTTCCGTGACCGTGCCGATGGGCGCGAAACGGCCGATGCCCGCGTTGTTCACCAGGATATCCACGCGACCGAATGCGGCAATGGCCGCGTCGAACAGCGCTCGCACGGGCGCCTCGCCGTCGAGTAGCAATGGCACGGCCAATGCGCGACCGCCCGCGGCCTCGATTGCTGCGGCGGTCTCTTTGGCGGCGGTGTGGTTGCGCGCATAATTGACGATGACCGACGCGCCCTGGCGGCCGAGCGCTTGCGCAATGGCGCTTCCGATTCCGCGCCCCGCACCCGTAACAATGGCGACCTTCCCCGATAGCTTCCCCGTCATGTCGCGTATGCCTCGCAATGAGCTAAAAGAAACTTTGCGGGCTTCAGATCCCGATGCGCCTCATTCCGGACGGACCTTCGTCTTCACAACGCATCTCGAGACGCTGAGCTGTCGTGTCCTGTTTCGACCACACACGACTTGTCCGCCATCATCGCGGCGCCCGTCGCGTAAGCGTCTACCAGTGCTCGTGATTGTTCGCCCATTCCGAGCGCTTTTGCGCCGGTCGCTCTATGCGCCCAGTTCGCCGACAAACATCGCGTATTTATCCTGGGGCGGTACCTTGCTGATGATGCCGGCGCGCTGACACACCTGCAGGAATTGCCATTGCGCATCGACGGCTTTGCGGCTCCAGTCGGTCATGAACATGTGC
>JBOHLR010000240.1:0-2126 GCA_050729555.1 Allostellaceae bacterium | reverse complement strand
GGCAGGTAAGGGACACGAAAGGCATGACGGACAAGTTCGGACGGCTGGCGCTGCACATGTGGACGATCGATACGACGCCGCTGAAGACGGCGCTCGATGCCGCGCGCGCCGCCGGCTACGACGCGGTCGAATTGCGCCGCACTGATTTCAAGCGCTGCTTCGACGCGGGCATGAGCAACGCGCAGGTGCTCGATCTCGTCAAGAGGAGCGGCATGCCGGTCGGCGTGCTCGGCGTCGAATACGGCTGGCTGTTCGCCACCGGCGACGAAAGCAAGCGTCTGTTCGGCGTGTTCCGGGAATCGTGCGAGAACGCGGTCGCGCTCGGCTGCACCATGCTGATGAGCGCGCCGGGACCGGTGCAGGGCCCGATCTCGGATGCCGTCGGCTATCTCAAGCGCGCCGGCGACATCGCCGCCGAGTACAAGCTGCGGCTGGCGATCGAATTCAATTCGCAGCATCCGGTGCTCAACAAGCTCGCGGTGCTCAAGGAGCTGCTCGACGGCGCCAACAAGGACAATTGCGGCTATCTGATCGACGCTTATCACTTCACCCGCAGCGGCGCCGGCGGCCGCGGCTTCGCCAACGTGCCGGCGGAAAAAATCTTCTGCTTCCAGTACAGCGACCTGTCGCCCAATCCGGTCACCGGCGTGGCGCGGCCGACGGATCGGTTGCCGCCCGGCAAGGGCGTCATCAAATGGCGCGAGATGCTCGGGCTGCTGGCCGAGAAGAACTATACCGGCTATCTGAGCTACGAAGCGCCCAACCCCGAGCAATGGGCGCGCTCGCCCTACGACGTCGCGCGCGAGGGCGTGGAGCTGACGCGCAAGCTTCTGAAAGACTCAGTACCCAGTTACGCGATGTGATGTGAGGCAAACGATGAACGACACAGCTACGACCGCCGCCGATCCGTTGTTCTCCGGCCTGAACGACCGCTCGATCACCGCCGTGCCGGCGACCGTCGAGAAGCAGCGCTATATGACCAGCGTTGCGCCGAAGGCCGCTAATCCGGGCAAATGGGTCGAGCAACCGCGGCTGCCGATTCCGACCGGCGAGCACGCCGTGATCGAGTGCCAGGGCAATATTCACGTCATCGCCGGCTATGCGCGGCATCGCTTCGATGCCGCCTTTCACCAGGTGTTCGATTCCAAGAAGGGCACATGGTCGCTGAAGGCGCCGTTCCCGGTGGCCGGCAACCACGTCGCCGGGGTCGCCATCGGTTCCAAAATCTACACCTTCGGCGGCTTCATCGAGCAGAACCGCTGTCCGCATTCGCGATGTTTCGTTTACGACACGGCCGCCAACACCTGGACGCCGATCGCCGGACTGTCGCGCCCGCGCGGCGCGATCTCGGCGATCGAACTCAACGGCAAGATCCATTTGCTCGGCGGCCGCGACGTGCGGTCGGTCGAATGGCATGAGGTCTATGATCCGGCGAGCAACAAATATTCCGATCGCGCCTCGATGCGCGGCTCGACCGGCACGCAGCCGTTCGTCGGCCAGCGCGACCACATGGGCGTCGCCGTGGTCGACGGCAAAATTCACGCGATTGCCGGCCGCATGGATTCCTACGATTTCAACACCTCGCTCAACGCGGTCTACGATCCGCAATCCGACGGCTGGAGCTTCCGCGCGCCGCTGCCGACCGCGCGCAGCGGACCGTCGTGCGTCTATATCAACGGCAAGATCGTCGTGTTCGGCGGCGAAGCCACCGGCCGGGTATTCGGCACCAACGAGGCTTACGATCCGAAAACCGACATCTGGGAAGCGCTCGTCCCGATGGCGCTGCCGCGCCACGGCCTGCATGGCGCGACTTGTGCGGTGATCGGCAATATGGTGCACGTGCCCGGCGGCGGCCCGGTGCCCGGCGGCAGCGTCCAGGGCGCCTATCACGACGCCTTCACCTTCGGCTAAGCCGAACGGGCGGAACGGACGCGAGTTGGTACGTTGAGGATCGGCTGAGGATCAGCCTCGGCCGAAGCGAGCCCTGATGGACGAAACAACAAGACCGGATCAAACCGGCTACCGCTTTATCGGCAAACCGCTGCCGCGCAAGGAGGACGCGCGCCTCATCACCGGCCATGGCAGATTCACCGACGATTTCGCTCTCGACGGACAGACCTACGCGG
>JBOHLR010000239.1:0-2141 GCA_050729555.1 Allostellaceae bacterium | reverse complement strand
CGACCTTGGCCTTGTCACGCGGCCGATAAGGCCGCGCCGGGACGATGGCGGTGCCGTAATGCGCCGCCATTTCCGCGTAGGTTCGATTGACCTGCGGCTCGTAGAAGCAGGCCTTGGTAATGCCCGAGCGCAGATTGTCGGACACCACCATCGCCGTGACCCCACCAAAGAAGGCGAAGCTGCGTGTGTGTGCACCGATCCAGTCGGACAGGCCCTGCGTCCAGGTGGCCTCGGCATAGCTATAGCTCGACGCGCCGAGCACGGCGACGAACAGCTGCGCCGTCCTTGCCGCGCCAGTCAATCCGTCGATCACCGCCAGCGTCGTGCCGGCGTAATCGACGAACATGCGCTCGCCGGCGACATGGTTCTGCCGCATGGTTGGCGACAGCCGCGCCTCCCAGGCGCGGTAGAGCTCGCAGAAGCGGCTGTAGCCATAGCCGTCAGGATGAACGGCGCGATGCTCTTCCCACAACAGCTGCAGCGTCACCCCCGGCCGGCGCAGCTCGCGGTGGATTACAGCCCAGTCCGGCTGGGGACGGCGATCCTTGGCCGCCACCGTGGGCGGCGGATAGAGCCGGCGCTCCAGCTCTTCATCGCTCAGCTCGTCCGGCAACGGCCAAGCCAAGCCGGCGCGTCGCGCCCGCCGGATGCAATCCCTGGCGGCTGTCGCGCTCACGCCAAGGCTCGCGGCGATCTGGCGTTTGGACATGCCGGCGGCGGACAGCCTCAGCACGTCGCGGATTCTACGCATGGGTAATCTCGGTCCAGGCATGTCCTGCTCCTTGTGCAAAGGAGCAAAGCCATGCCGATTCGCGGATCACCCAACGGCCCCGTCACCTCCGTCCACAGGCCGGTCGCGATCGCCCGGAATCGGTGGTCGCGATCAATCGTAACGGCTGGTCGCAATCAATCGGAATAGCTGGTCGCAATCACCCGGTGCGCGCAACGCGATTGAGATTGAGGTGGCTCCAGCAATAATGCAGTGCCAGACGCAGCGCCTCGGTGCCGTAGCCCTGCCCGCGATGTTTCTCCTCGCCGATCCGAATGCCGATTTCGGCCGAGCGATGCACGCTGTTGATGGCGGCGATCTGCACAAAGCCGATGATCGTCGGTTCGCTGGTCTTGCGGATCGCGAACACGACCTTGGCCGGATCCTTGCCGAGTCCCTGCCACCATTGCTGGTGCGCCATCATATCGACTGGACGATAGGCGAAATCGAGCCGCGCGGCCGCGACATCGTTCATCCAGCAGAAGACCGCGGCGCAATCTTCGGGCACGAACGGCCCGAGGCTAATCCGGCTGCCCAGCAGCATGGATCGCTCCCGTTATCGCCCCCTAACGATCGGTAAACAAACAAGGTAAACGAAAGCTTGACGGGCAGGCTTCCCTTAAGGGCGATTCGCGTTGAATTCGTCGGCGGAGACGTGAGCAGCGGCGACTGCACACACCCTTCCCCGATGTCACATCAGCCGAATACGGCGGTTATCCCGCGTCCGTCGAATGGATGCGCCGCTCGCCGACAGCGATCGGCTCAAGCTTGCCGGTCCGCGCGCGGCGGGCGACCAGCTTGTTCAGCGCAGCGAGATAGGCCTTGGCCGAGGCGACGAGAGTGTCCGGATCGGCGCCCTTGGCGGTCACCGAACGCCCATTCTCCGCCAGGCGGACCGAGACTTCCGCTTGCGCATCGGTGCCTTCGGTCACCGCGTGGACCTGGTACAGCTCCAGCACCGCGTCGTGCGGGACCATCGCCTTGACGCAATTGAACACCGCGTCGACCGGGCCATTGCCTTCACACTCCTCGATCATCGTCTTGCCGTCGATGTCGAGCTTCATGGTCGCGCGCTGCGGCCCGCGCGTGCCGGCGATCACCGACAGAGAAAGGAGCTTGATGTGGTCCTCGGCGGTGGCAATCTCCTCGTCGACCAGCGCCTCGATGTCCTCGTCGTAGACGTGCTTCTTCCTGTCGGCCAACGCCTTGAAGCGAACGAAGGCGTCTTCCAACTGATTGCCGGCGAGCTGATAGCCGAGTTCCCCCAGTTTGTGCACGAAGGCATGGCGGCCGGAATGCTTGCCCATGACCAGCGATGTCTGCTTCACGCCGACGTCCTCGGGCATCATGATTTCGTAGGTCTGGGTGTGCT
>JBOHLR010000238.1:0-2165 GCA_050729555.1 Allostellaceae bacterium | reverse complement strand
TTACGACCGCCCCGGCCGCTTCGGCGCCCATAACATTCTGGAAAACCTTCCCGCCGGCGGGCCGTGGAAGGACATCGTGTTCCTCACCTATTTCAACGCCGGCCTACGCGCGGTGGACGTCGCCGATTCGCTGCATCCGAAGGAGGTCGGCTGCTATGTGCCGGAAACACCGGAAGGCACACCCGGCATCCAATCGAACGACATCGGTTGCGACGACGAAGGCCGGCTTTATCTGGTCGACCGTTGGGGGCAGGGCATGCATATTCTGGAATATATGGGGTGATATTTTTCTCCTTCGCCCGGAAAACGGCGGGCGAAACGAGCCGGAGGTGCGTTGGCGCCCGGCGCGTTTCAGACTGCCAACAGTTTCTGATTTTGACTGTCGAACGGATGGAACTTTGAACCTACGATTGGCGTTGCGAATGGGGCAACCATCAGGGGTTATTGATGCGCGCGGGAATACCGGCTGCTTCATTGGGCGGCGCGACCCATGGCGGTCGCGGCGAATGGTTCAGGCAGCTCGCGGTGCAGACTGCACACTATTCCGGCCGGCCGTTGACGTTCTGCACGGCCGTGATCATCGTTTTGGTTTGGGGCATCAGCGGTCCCATCTTCCATTACAGCGATACCTGGCAACTGGTCATCAATACCGGCACGACCATTGTGACATTCCTGATGGTCTTTCTCATCCAGGCGACGCAGAATCGGGACACGACTGCGGTCCAGCTCAAGCTCGATGAATTGATTCGGGCGGGCACGGCGCGCAATCAATTGATCGCCGTGGAGGATCTGAGCGACGAGGAGCTTGAGCGGCTCAAGGAGCAGATCAAGACTCGCGGCAGCCGAGGCGGGGCGAAGCCAAAAGTCCCGGCCTGAATTCGGCTCATCCCGGCAGACCGACGCATTTTCGCGGCGGAATGCCAATCGTCACAGCTTCGCCGATCTGGAAACTTTCCACGCGCATGCGCGCGCGCAATTCGCGGTCGCCGACATCGACGATGTAGTCGACGACTTCGCCGAGAAAGATGCGGTTGATGATTTTGCCTTTGAGCGCGTTCAGCCCCTCGGTCAGCGCACTGGCCGCGCCGGCGTCGAACAGCACGACGTCCTCGGGCCGCGCGGTGACGAACACCTTCGCGCCGGCCCCGACCGGCTCGGCGAATTGGCAGCGCATAATCCCATGCGCGGTATCCACGGACGTGAGCGCTCCATCCATTCCGCGCACCGTGCCGGGCAGGAAATTGGCCGAGCCGACGAAATCGGCGACGAATTGATTTTTTGGCTGGCGATAAATCTCCTGCGGCGTGCCGCGTTGAATGATGCGGCCGGAGTCGAACACCGCGATCTCGTCGGACAGCGCCAGCGCTTCCGATTGGTCGTGGGTCACATAGACCGTGGTGATGCCGAGCGAGCGCTGCAGGCGCTTGAGCTCGATTCGCATCTGCTCGCGCAGCTTGGCGTCGAGATTCGACAGCGGCTCGTCGAGCAAAAGGATCGCCGGCTCGTGCACGAGACCACGCGCGAAGGCGAGGCGCTGCTGCTGCCCGCCGGAAAGCTGCGTCGCCGGGCGTCGCTCGAAGCCGGTGAGCTGCACCATGTCGAGCATGCGCGAGACCCGGGCGGTGATCTCGCGCGCGGCATATTTCCTGGTCCGCGATACGCGCAGCGGAAAGGCGACGTTGTCGAACACCGTCATGTGCGGCCAGATCGCATAGGACTGAAACACCATGCCGATGCCACGGTCGCTCGCCGGAACGAAAATCCTCCTGGCGGAATCGAAAACCGCACGGTCGCCGATGGCGACGCGGCCCGCTTGCGGGCGCTCCAGTCCGGCGAGGCAACGCAGCGTCGTCGTCTTGCCGCAGCCGGAAGGACCGAGCAGCGTGATCAGTTTTCCGGTTTCGACATCGAGGCTGACGCCGTCGACCGCGCGAACCGCGGCGCCGGATGCGACGTAGGATTTCCGCAAATTCTCGATTGTGAACATTGCTCAGTCCGCCGCGGCCGCAGTGGCGCCGCCGAGCCGGGTGCGCCGACGCACACGAGTTTCCAAAAAATGCAAGCCCGCGACGATGAGAAGAAGCGGCGCGATCTGCAGAATGCCGAGCGCGGCGACCGCGCCATAGCTGCCGCCCTCTTCCCACATGGTGAGGCTGATGGTGGCG
>JBOHLR010000237.1:0-2196 GCA_050729555.1 Allostellaceae bacterium | reverse complement strand
CTACCACGCGACCGCATGCGGCGGTAACCCCACATAAAGGGGCCTAGCGAGGCCGCAGGCCCACTACGATGCCTTGATGGCGGCGAGGACCTCTTCGGCGTGGCCGGGTACCTTGACCTTGCACCAAATGCCCCGAATCACGCCTTTGCCGTCGATCAGGAAGGTGGAGCGCTCGATGCCCATGTATTTGCGCCCGTACATGCTTTTCTGCACCCAGACGCCATAACGCTCCGTCACCTTGCCCTGTTCGTCGGCGGCGAGGGTAAAGGGCAGCTTGTATTTCTTTTTGAATTTGTCGTGGGACGCGACCGAGTCGCGTGAAATTCCGACGACCGCGGCATCGCTGCGGCCGAATTTGGGGAAAAGATCGCGGAATTGGCATGCTTCGGCGGTGCAACCGGAGGTGTCGTCCTTCGGATAGAAGTACAACACGACATGCTGTCCCTTGAGATCCGACAGCCGCACGGTGCCGGCGCCGTCGGTGGGCAAGGTGAAATCCGGGGCCTTGTCGCCGATCTCGAGGCTCATGGTGCGCGCTCCTCCGCCATCTTGACCGCCGCTGTCTCGACCAGGCGGCGAAAGAGGCCGTAGGCGGCGCGTGCGGCGGCATCCATATCCTGCTTGAGCGCATTGAAGTCAATCGCAGCGGCGCCGTGCGCAATCAAATTCTTGACCGTGGCCGGCGTTGCCGCCTCGTCGAACGGCTCCGGCACGGTCAACTTCAGCAGGCCCTGAACGTTGCGCCAAAGCGTCAGGGCGCGGATCAGGATTTCGCAATCGCCTTGTGTCAGCGCGCCGGCAGCCGCCAGCGCCGTCAACGCGCCGCGCGTATTGGCGTGCAGGAACTGGGGCGCCTGCGCCGCGTCACGCAACTGGAGAAACTGGGCGATGAACTCGATGTCGACGAGACCGCCCGGCCGATGCTTGACGTCGAACGCGGGTGGATTGCGACGCGTGTCGGCGATGCGGCGGCGCATCGCGACGACGTCGCCGGCCAGCTCCGGCGTGCCGCGCGGGCGGACCAGCACCGACCGGATCTCGGCCATGACGCGTGCGACAAAGGTGCCGTCGCCGGCGACCGGCCGCGCGCGCGTCAGCGCCATCTGTTCCCACGTCCAGGCGAGCTCGCGATGGTATCGGCGGAAAGCTTGCAGGCTCGTGGCGACCGGACCCGCGGTGCCGGATGGACGCAGCCGCATGTCGACGTCATAGAGGCGGCCTTCGGCCGTTGCCGCCGTCAGCGCATTGATGAAGCGCTGCGACAGGCGCGCGTAATAGGCGGGGGCGGCTAGCGGCTGCCCGCCGCCGGTGCTCTCGGCGTCGTCAGGTGCGTCGTAGATCAGGATCAGGTCGAGGTCGGACGCATAGGTCATCTCGCGGCTGCCGAGTTTGCCGAGGCCGAGCACGGCAATGGCGCCTCCGGCGATCGTGCCGTGCGCGCGCGCGAAATCCGCCGCGACGCGCGGCAGCAAGGCCGCCAGCGCCGCCTCGGCGATGTCGGCGAAGGCGCCGCCAGCGGCCTCGCCGTCGAGACGACGGCGCAGCGCCTGGACGCCGATCTGAAACTTGCGTTCGGCGACCCAGCGCCGCGCCAGATCCAGCATCTCTTCCGCGTGGCGCGCGCGATCGAGAAGTTGCCCGACATCGGCGGTCAGCGCGGCGCACGGTGGCAACGGCTCGAAGAAGCCGGCGGCCAGCACCGCATCGAGCACGCCCGGCCGGTTCATCATGGTCTCGGCCAATGTGGGCGCCGCGCTCATGATCTCGGCGACAAGGTCGAGCAAGCCCGGATTCTGATGCAGCAACGAGAACGACTGCACGCCGGCCGACAGCCGGCCGAGGAAATGATCGAAGCGGATCAACGCGGCGTCGGGTGCGGCGCTGGCGCCGAACGACCGCAGCAGCGCGGGCACGAGTTCGGTCAGCAGTTCGCGGGCGCGCTGGCTGCGTGTCGCGCGATAGCGGCCATGGTGCCAGGCGCGCACGATCCCGGCGACGCTGCCAGGATCGGCGAAACCCAGCGCCATCAGCGTGCGCAGGGTTTCCGGATCGTCGTCGCTGCCGGTGAAGACGAGATTGCCGGGCGCCGCAAGCGACGGCGCTTCCTCGAACAGGTTGGCGTAATGGCTTTCGACGATCGTCAATTGCCGCGTCAGATCGGCAGCGAAGACCTCCGCCGTTGCGTAACCAAGGAAC
>JBOHLR010000236.1:0-2278 GCA_050729555.1 Allostellaceae bacterium | reverse complement strand
ACCGCCAACCGCGCGGCCAGATCAACGGAACGATCCGCTTCCCGACGCTCGGTATCAGACGCTTCAGAAGTGGAACGCGGTTGAGTCGCATAGCCTTTACCATTTCCGTGAATGCGGATTTCTTAAACCATAGCGAATTGCTGGGCGGCCCAGAATCGGCCGCCAGAAAATGACGGTGGGTTATTTTGCGCACCCGGCCGTCACTTGCCAAGCGCCGAGCCTTTACCCAAGATCGGCGGTCCACGAGCGTAGAGGAAACGCATGGCCAACGTCGTCAAGCTGATCGACAATCGCCGGATCGGCGGCTTCCGGTACCTAGTCGCGCCACTGTGCTCGAACGCCGTGGTTTTCGGCATGGACCGGGCCTATCGCGGTTGAGCGCGGTGCCGCCGGCGGTTCTGTTCTGGAGCGGCGGCAAGGATTCTGGCCTGGCGCTCGACCGCCTGCGCCGCGCCGGCGAGGTCGAGATCGTCGCGCTGATCACCACGGTCAACGCGCATTATCGGCGCGTCTCGATGCACGGCGTGCGCGAAGAGCTGATCGCGGCGCAAGCGCGCGCCGCCGGCTTGCCGCTCGACATCATGTATGTAGGCCCGTCGGGCACCAACGAGGCCTATGTCGCGGCGCTGCGCCAAACGCTCGGCGCGTGGCGCGAGCGCGGCGTCGAGACCGTCGCGTTCGGCGACATCTTCCTGGCCGATTTGCGGCAATGGCGCGAGAACCTGCTCGCTGAGCTCGGAATGCGTGGCACATTCCCGCTGTGGCACGCCGACACGACGCAACTTGCGCAGGAATTCGTCGCGCGTGGCTTCCGCGCCGTGCTGTGCTGCGCCAACGACGCGATGCTCGGCGAAGCCGATGTCGGCCGCGCGCTCGACGCCGAATTCTTTGCTGGCCTGCCGGCCGGCATCGACCCCTGCGGCGAGAACGGCGAATACCACAGTTTCGTCTGGGACGGGCCGGTGTTCCGCGCGCCGGTTGCGTTACAGGTCGGCGAAAAGGTCTATCGGCCGCTCGAAGCTGCGCCGGCCACCGCAGCCGGGAACGGTCCGGCCATTCCCGTGCCGGCGGCGCCCGGCCCCACCGCCACCAAGGGCTTCTGGTTCGTCGATCTGCTGCCGGCGTGAACGCGGAACAACCGCCGACGCCCAGCGTTATTCGGGCATGATCTCAACGCAGGCGCAGTGGCACGCGCAGCAGCCGGGCAAGCCGAAACCGCCAGGCAATCCGCCCGCGCCAAACGAGCCTGAGCCGGGCGAGACGCCGGAAGTGCCGCCGCCGGTCGAAGAGCCGCCGCCGCCCATCGGACCACGGCCAACCGACGTGCCGCCGCCACCGATCGAATGACCAAAGACTCACGGTCGCAAAAAAGGCCGTCCTTGCGGAGCGGCCTTTTCGCTGTCGGGAGTGCGCCATAGCGCCGACGTTATTTGTTATTGGTCGTTGTCAATCTCGTCAGCGGTCTCGGATGCGGTATCGGCCGCATTCTCGAGTACTTCTTCCGCGCCCTTGCGCGCATGGTGCGCGATGTCCTTCGCGTGACCTTTTGTCTTATCGATGCGGCCTTCGCGTTCGAGGTTTTTGTCGCCGGTTGTTTTGCCGACGCCTTGTTTCACGGTGCCTTTCGCCTTGTCTGCTGTTCCGCTCATGCGTTGCTCCACTGTGTGGTTTCGGCGACGCTAACGCTTCGCGTCGCGGAACGGTGTGAGCTTTCGGTGGCTTCAGCCGGCAGGAACCGGGCGCGGCTTGCGATCGGCGTCGATCGCGACATAGGTGAAGATGCCTTCCGTGACCTTGACAGTCTCTTCGCCGGCAAGACGCCGTGCCCAGACTTCGATGCAGACGGTGATCGAGGTGCGGCCAACTTTCGTCACCGTCGTATAGGCGCTGATTTCGTCGCCGACGAACACCGGCCGGTGGAAATTCATCGAAGCGATGCCGACGGTGGCGACACGGCCGTGCGCGCGGCGCATCGCCGCCGAGCCGCCGGCCAGATCCATCTGCGCCAGAATCCAACCGCCGAAAATGTCGCCGCGTGCGTTGGCGTCGGCCGGCATGGCGATCGTCCTGAGCGTCGGCTCGCGCGCCGGCGGCGATTCGTGAGTGGCTTCGGCCATACGCATCTCCTTCGCTGACGCGGCGATCATAGCCGATTCGCCGAGACGGCTCTTGCTTCGACCTTCACCAGGTGTTGTTATCCGCGCGTGATTCGCACCCTTGAACTTGCCTAGAACGATGTCGCCCGCGCACGCGCGCAAGACGCGCGATACGCCCGATC
>JBOHLR010000235.1:0-2302 GCA_050729555.1 Allostellaceae bacterium | reverse complement strand
ACAACCGGCCGCTGGTGCCCGGTGGCTCGTCCGGCGGCTCGGCGGCGGCGGTGGCGGCGCGCGCGGCGCTGGCGGCGACCGGCACCGACACCGGTGGCTCGATCCGCCAGCCTGCGAGCTTCTGCGGCATCGTTGGCCTGAAGCCGACCTATGGCCGCTGCTCGCGGTGGGGCATCGTCGCCTTTGCCTCGTCGCTCGATCAGGCAGGTCCGATGACGCGCGACGTGCGCGATGCCGCGATCATGCTCCAGGCGATGGCCGGCCACGATCCGAAGGATGCGACTTCGGCGCCCATGCCGGTGCCGAATTTCGAAGCCGCGGTCGGCCAATCGATCAAAAGGATGCGCATCGGCATTCCGAAGGAATACCGGCTCGACGGCATGCCGAAGGAGATCGAGGCGCTGTGGCAACGCGGCATCGAATGGATCAAGGCGGCAGGGGCGACCACCGTCGACATCAGCCTGAAGATGACGCAATACGCGCTTGCGACCTATTACATCATCGCGCCTGCCGAGGCCTCGTCGAACTTGGCGCGCTATGACGGCGTGCGGTTCGGCCTACGCGTGCCGGGCGAGACGCTTGAGGCAATGTACGAGAACACGCGTGGCCAGGGTTTTGGTGCCGAAGTCCGCCGCCGCGTGCTGATCGGCACCTACGTGCTGTCGGCAGGTTACTACGACGCCTATTATCTCAAGGCGCAGAAGGTCCGGGCGCTGATCGCGCGCGATTTTGACGAGGCGTTCAAGAATTGCGACGCCATGCTGACGCCGACCACGCCGTCGGCGGCCTTCGCGATCGGTGAAAAGATGGACGATCCGATCGCCATGTACCTGAACGACGTCTTCACGGTGCCGGTCAATCTCGCCGGGTTGCCGGGCATTTCGGTTCCCGCCGGGCTGTCGGCCGATGGCTTGCCGCTGGGATTGCAGGTGATCGGCAAGGCATTCGACGAGGAAACGGTGTTGCGCGTTGCCGCCGTGCTCGAAGACGCCGCTAAGTTTGGCGCCGTGCCGATGTTCGTGGCGGGCGCGGCATGAGCAATCTCGTCAAAGGCCATACCGGCGACTGGGAGGTCGTGATCGGTCTCGAAGTTCATGCCCAGATCATTTCCAAGGCCAAACTCTTTTCCGGCGCGGCGACGGATTTCGGCGCTGACCCCAACACCCAGGTCTCGACCGTCGATGCTGCGTTTCCCGGCATGCTGCCGGTGCTCAATCGTTTCTGCGTCGAGCAGGCGGTCAAGACCGGTCTCGGTCTCGATGCGCAGGTCAATCTGCAATCGGTCTTCGATCGGAAGAATTACTTCTATCCCGATCTGCCGGCCGGCTATCAGATCTCGCAATTCTCACGGCCAATCGTTGGCAAGGGCAAGATTGTGCTCGACATGCCGGATGGCACAGCGCGCGAGGTCGGCATCACGCGGCTTCATCTCGAGCAGGACGCCGGCAAGAGCCTGCACGACCAGCATCCGTCCAAGACCTATGTCGATCTCAACCGCGCCGGCGTCGCGCTGATGGAAATCGTCTCGGAACCCGATCTGCGCACCGCCGAGGAGGCGGGCGCCTATCTGCGCAAGCTGCGCGCAATCCTGCGTTATCTCGGCACCTGCGACGCCAACATGGAAGAAGGCAACATGCGTTGCGATTGTAACGTCTCGGTGCGCAAGCCCGGCGGCGCGCTCGGTACGCGGTGCGAGATCAAGAACGTGAACTCGATCCGGTTCGTCATGCAGGCCATCGATTACGAGGCGCGCCGTCAGATCGACGTGATCGAGGACGGCGGCAAGGTCGTGCAAGAAACCCGCCTCTTCGACAGCGGCAAAGGCGTGACGCGATCGATGCGCTCCAAGGAAGAGTCGCACGACTACCGCTATTTCCCCAACCCAGACCTGCTGCCGGTGACGCTCGATCCGGCGTGGTTGACGAAACTCAAGGCCGACCTTCCCGAACTGCCCGATGCCAAGAAGGCGCGCTTCATGCGCGACTACAAGTTCTCGGCTTACGACGCTGGTCTGCTCGTCGGCGAGCGCGAGAGCGCAGCGTTCTTCGAGGCGGTGGCGAAGGGCAGGGATCCGAAGCTGGCGTCGAATTGGGTGACCGTCGAACTGTTCGGCGCGCTCAATAAGCTGGGCAAGACGATAGCGGAATCTCCCGTCAGCGCCGAAGGCCTTGGTGCGCTGATTGATCTCATCGCCGACGGTACGCTATCGGGTCGGCTCGCCAAGGACGTCTTCGCCGAGATGATCGCCAGCGGCAAGGCGGCGCGCGTCATCGTGTCGGAAAAAGGCCTCAAGCAGGTGACT
>JBOHLR010000234.1:0-2326 GCA_050729555.1 Allostellaceae bacterium | reverse complement strand
TTTCGCCGGCGGCGCCAGCATTCGGCTGGAATCCGCAAGCATCCTGTGCCATTTAGATGACTTCGGCGAGCCTTGGCCAACGCGTTTCCGCCCGCGCCATCCGGATGAGGACGCGGGCTAGGGCCCGGCTTCGTCTGTTTCCGCCGCTATTGCCGTTGGAGTGATCGTTGCTCGGTAACGAAACGCTGGTGCTGGCGCTACCCAAAGGGCGCATCCTCGACGAGGTGGTGCCGGTGGTGAAGCGCGCTGGAATCGAAATCGAGCGCGAGTTCGACGATCCGAACACGCGCAAGCTCCGCTTCCGCACCAACCGCGACAATCTCGACGTCATTCGCGTGCGGAATTTCGACGTCGCCACCTTCGTCGCCTTCGGCGGCGCGCACATGGGCGTCGCCGGCAGCGACGTGCTGATGGAATTCGAATACGCCGAAATCTACGCGCCGCTCGATCTCGGCGTCGGCAAGTGCCGTCTCGTCGTCGCGGCGCCGGCGGAGGATCTCGGCCACGACGACCCAGGGCGCTGGAGCGCGGTTCGCATCGCCACCAAATATCCCGAGATCACGCGCCGGCATTTCGCCGGCCGCGGCGTCCAGGCCGAATGCATCAAGCTCAACGGCGCGATGGAGCTCGCGCCGGCGATGGGGTTGTCGCGGCGCATCGTCGATCTCGTCGCCACGGGCCAGACGTTGCGCGAAAACGCCCTGGTCGAGATCGAGCACATCGCCGACGTGACGTCGCGCTTCGTCGTCAACCGCGTCGCGCTCAAGACGCGTAACGCGGAGATCGATCCGTGGATCGAGCGTTTCCGCGAGGCCGCCCGTGCCGCTTAGGCTCGACAGCGCGGCGCACAGCTTCGCGAAGGATTTCGCTGCGCTGCTCGACTTGAAGCGCGAGCTGGCGGCCGACGTCGACGCCGCGGCCGGCGCGATCCTCGACGACGTCAAGGCGCGCGGCGACGCCGCGGTGATCGAGCATACGCGCCGGTTCGACAAGCTCGATCTCACCGCCGCCAAGCTGCGCGTGTCGCGGGCCGAGATCGCCGCCGCCAAGGCGCAGTGCGCCGCCGAGACGCTAAAGGCGCTGAGCCTCGCGGGTGCGCGCATCGAGGCCTACCACCGCAAGCAAGTGCCGCAGGATCTCGACTACACCGATCCCACTGGCGTGCGGCTCGGTGCGCGTTGGCGGCCGATTGGCGCCGTCGGCCTCTACGTGCCGGGCGGCAGCGCCGCCTATCCGTCGTCGGTGCTGATGAACGCGCTGCCGGCCAAGGTCGCCGGCGTGCCGCGCGTCGCCATGGTCGTGCCGGCGCCGGAAGGCGCGCTCAATCCGCTGGTGCTGGCCGCGGCCGATCTCGCCGGCGTCGGCGAGATTTATCGCATCGGCGGCGCGCAGGCGATCGGCGCGCTGGCCTACGGCACCGCGACCATCGCGCCGGTCGACAAGATCGTTGGGCCCGGCAACGCCTATGTCGCGGCGGCTAAGCGCCGCGTCTACGGCCAGGTCGGCATCGACATGATCGCCGGTCCGTCGGAAATCCTGGTCCTCGCAGATGCCAAGAACGATCCGGCGTGGATCGCCGTCGATCTGCTGTCGCAGGCCGAGCACGATGCCGCGGCACAGGCCATCCTGATCACCGACGACGCCAAGTTCGCCGATGCCGTGGCCGCGGCGGTCGAGAGCACGCTCAAAACGCTGCCGCGACGCGCCATTGCCGGCGAAAGCTGGCAGCGTTTCGGCGCCATTGTCGTGATCCGGCGCTGGGACGAGGCGGCCGAACTGGTCAATCGTCTCGCGCCCGAGCATCTCGAAATCGCCGTCGACGACGCGGTGACGCTGGCCGCCGCCATCCGCAATGCCGGCGCGATCTTCCTTGGCCGCCACACGCCGGAGGCCGTCGGCGATTACGTCGCGGGTCCCAACCATGTGCTGCCGACGGCGCGCAGCGCGCGTTTCTCGTCGGGCCTGTCGGTGCTCGATTTCATGAAGCGCACGTCGCTGGTGCGGTGCGACGCCGCGAGTCTCAACGCCATTGGACCGGCGGCGGTGACGCTCGCCAAGGCCGAAGGGCTCGACGCGCACGCGCTGTCGATCGCGATCCGCCTCAACATGCCGCGCGGCTCGTAACATCGAAAGTCGAGTTGGTATGAACGCGTCACCGCATCGCATCGCCCAGGTCACGCTCGACGAGAAGACGGTCATCCGGCGCAACAGCGACGTCGAGCACGAACGCGCGGTCGCCATCGCCGACCTGCTCGAGCAAAACAGCTTCGTGCCGAAATCCGGCGTCGCCGGTCCGTTCAATTTGCATCTCAGCATCGCCGAGGAA
>JBOHLR010000233.1:0-2344 GCA_050729555.1 Allostellaceae bacterium | reverse complement strand
GCGCTACCGGCCGCTCTTCGCCGACGCCGACCGCGAGGATGCAGGCCTGCGGCGGATTAATCACTGCCGTGAACTCGCGCACGCCGTACATGCCGAGATTGGAGATCGAGAAGGTGCCGCCCTGGAACTCCGACAGCTTGAGCTTGCCCTGGCGTGCGCGCAGGCCGAGGTCGCGCATCTCGGCCGCGATCTCCGGCACGCGCTTCTGGTCGGCGTTCTTGATGATCGGCGTGATCAACCCATCGTCGAGCGCGACCGCGACGGCGATGTTGACGTCGTTCCAGCGCAGGATCGCATCGTCCGTGTACGAGGCATTGGCGAGCGGCACCTGACGCAACGTCAGCGCCGCGGCGCGAATGACGAAATCGTTGACCGAAACCTTGAGTCCGGCGGCCTCGTTGATCTCCTGTCGTGCCTTGAGCAGCGCGTCGATCTCGCAATCGATGGTGAGGAAGAAATGCGGCGCATGCGCCATCGATTCCGCCATGCGCGTGGCGATGACGCGACGCATTCCCGTGAGTGGAACTTCGGTATGGGGAAGGTTGCCAACCTCGGCGACAATGCGGTCCTTGCGAAAGCTCGGCGCGCGCATGCCGGGCGCGGCACCGCCGCCCGCCCTCGCCATTTCGACGTCCGCTCTGACGATACGGCCGTGCGGGCCGCTACCGCGCAGACTGGCGAGATCGAGCTTGGCGTCTTGGGCCAGCCGCCGCGCCAGCGGGCTGGCGAAGACGCGGCCACCGGTACGCGGTTGCGGTGGCGCGACGGGACGCGGAGCCGGCGCAGCCGCAGGTTGCGGTGCTGGTGCCGATGTCGGCTTGGTGGCCGGCGCGGCCGGTTTCGCTTCGGCCTTGGGCGCGGGCGCTGGCGCTGGTTTCGCAGCCGGCGTCGCCTTGATGTCGGTGGCGCTTTCGCCTTCGCCCAGGATCACGGCGATCGGCTGGTTGACGGCGACGTGCTGCGTGCCTTCGGGCACCAGGATGCGGCCGAGCGTGCCTTCGTCGACCGCTTCGAATTCCATTGTCGCCTTGTCGGTCTCGATCTCGGCGAGGACGTCGCCGGCTTTGACCGTGTCGCCTTCCTTCTTGTGCCACTTGGCGAGGCTGCCCTCGGTCATGGTGGGCGACAGCGCCGGCATGAGGATTTGAGTCGGCATGCGCGCTCAGCGATAGCCGACGGCTTTGGCCGCGGCGACGATATCGTCCGGCTGCGGCATGGCCAGATGCTCGAGATTGGCGGCATAGGGCATCGGCACGTCCTTGCCCGACACGCGCGCCGGCGGCGCGTCGAGCCAATCGAAAGCGTGCTCCATGATCTGCGCCGCGATTTCGGCGCCGATGCCGGCGAACGCCCAGCCCTCCTCGACCGAGACCAGCCGGTTGGTCTTTTTGACGCTTTCGACCACGGTTTCGACGTCGAGCGGCCGCAGCGTGCGCAGATCGATCACCTCGGCGGAGATGCCCTCGCCCGCCAGCGCATCGGCGGCGCGCTCGGCGACTTCGACCATGCGCGAATAAGCGGTGATGGTGACGTGTTCGCCGGGACGCACGACGCGCGCGCGGCCGATCGGCACAATAAAGTCGGCATCGTTCGGCACCGGGAAACTGGCGCCATAGAGAATTTCGTTCTCGAGGAAGATCACCGGATTGGGATCGCGGATCGCCGCTTTGAGCAAACCCTTGTGATCGGCGCCGGTATAGGGCGCGACGACCTTGAGGCCGGGCACATGCGCGTACCACGAGGCGTAGTCCTGGCTGTGCTGCGCAGCAACCCGCGCCGCCGCGCCGTTGGGGCCGCGGAAGACGATCGGACAACTCATCTGGCCGCCGGACATATAGCGCGTCTTGGCCGCCGAATTGACCAGCTGATCGACCGCCTGCATGGCGAAATTCCAGGTCATGAATTCGACGATGGGCCTGAGGCCCGCCATCGCAGCGCCGACACCGAGGCCGGCGAAGGCATGTTCCGAGATCGGCGTGTCGATGACGCGCCGTGCGCCGAATTCCGCGAGCAGACCCTGACTCACCTTGTAGGCGCCTTGATATTCGGCGACTTCCTCGCCGATCAAGAACACGTCGCCGTCACGGCGCATCTCCTCGGCCATGGCGTCGCGCAAGGCGTCGCGCACGGTCATGGTCGTGCTCGGTCCGGTCCATTCGCTTTCGGCGGCGGGCCGCGGCACCGTCGGCGCACTTGCCGCTTGCAACGGCGCTTTCGGAGCGGGCGGCGCCGCCGCCGGCTTGGCCGCCGGTTGCGACGGTGCCGGTTTGGCTGCGGCCGGCTTCGCCGGTTCGCCTTCGCCGGCGATGCGCGCAATCGGCGCGTTGACGGCAATGTGCTCGCT
>JBOHLR010000232.1:0-2365 GCA_050729555.1 Allostellaceae bacterium | reverse complement strand
GTCCGCGTAGAGTGCTTCCCGATTACGTCGAATCGGGCAGCGCTCCAGTTTTATAGATTTGGTCGCATTTTCTTGGAAAACCGGCGGTCACTTTTCCAGAAAAAGCGCTAATACCAAGTTTCAGAGGTGCTGACTCGTCATGCCCGGTCTTGTGCCGGGCATCCCGATTTGATCGCGAGGCGAAACCAGAATTGGGATGGCGGGGACAGGCCCTGCCATGACGCGGAGAGGATCGGCCATTACGAAACTTGGTATAATTTGCTCCGAACGCGCAGCACGGGGCACGACCGAACGCGACATTGGGCAATTCCGATTGCAACGCTTTGTGCGACCCAAGCGCCAGCTGTGGCGCTAGACCTGCTGCGGCATCAGGAGGGCAATCAACCCGAATAGGACCGCTTGGGCAGACCGCTGGACGATTGCTGTTGCGACATCATCTGAATGATGCGCTTTCGCTTTCGCAGGTCGGCGGCGTCAAGCAGCATCTGCCCCGCCCACCGATAAACGTTGCGCAGGCGCACGATTTCGCGCATCAGCCGCATGCGCTCGCGTTGTTCGGCGGCAGGCATCAGCAACGCCTGCTCGATGGCTTCAACCATGCCGCGGGAATCGTAGGGATTGACGATCAGAGCTTCGGTCAATTCCCGCGATGCGCCGGCGAAGGTCGACAGCACCAACACGCCCTGGTGGTCGTCGCGGGCGGCTACGAATTCCTTGGCGACCAGATTCATTCCGTCGTGCAGGCTGGAGACGATGCAAACGTCGGCGGCGCGGAACAGCTCGAAGATCTCGTGCGGCTCATAATGGCGAATCACGAGCAAGATCGGTTGATAGGATGCACCGCCGTGCCGGGCGTTGATTTCGCCGGCAAGTTCGGCTGCCTCCGCCTGAAGCGCGTTGTAAGCCGCGAGTTTGGTTCGGGTCGGCGCGGCGACCTGGATGAAAACGAACCGCTCTTTCCATTCCGGGTGGTCCGAAAGGAAGACGTCCACGGCGCGCAGCCGGTCGATAATTCCTTTGGTGTAGTCGAACCGCTCGATGCCGACGCCGATGCGGACCTGATCGCCAAGGCCAAGGTGGCGACGAACCGCCGCCCGGCATTCCGCCACCGGCTCTTGGTCTTTCATGCCGGTCGGCGGCCATTCGATCGAAATCGGATACGGCCGGATGTAGCTTTCCAGGCTGCCGAACGTGATGAATGACTGCTCGCGGTCGGTTCGCGCCTCCATGAAGCGGTCGACGGTGTCGAGGAAATTGTTGCAGTGGAATTGAGTATGGAAGCCGATCACGGAACTGCCGAGTAGGCCGCCGATGATCTCCTCCTTCCAGGGGCAAATTCCGAATATCTCCGGATTGGGCCAGGGAATATGCCAGAAGGTAATGATGGTCGCGTCAGGGAGCTTCTTGCGCAGCAGCGCCGGCAGCAGCGCGAAATGATAATCCTGGACCAGAACGATCGGATCGGGCCGTTTGGCTTCGCCAACAATCGCTTGAGCGTAGCGCGCATTGACCAGCTTGTATTGTTCCCAATCGTGCTCGCGGAAATTCGGCCGGACAAACGCCATGTGGCACAGCGGCCACAGACCTTCGTTGGCGAGCCCATAATAGTATCCGCTTTGCTCTTCCTCGCTGACCCATACCCGGCGCAGCGTATAGCTTGGCGAGTCGGGTGGAACGCGCAGCCGGTCGAATCGATCGACCGTATCTCGGTCGGCGCTGCCGCTGCCGTGGGCCACCCAGGTCCCGCCGCAGGCGCGCATGATGGGCTCGATGGCCGCAACGAGCCCGCTCGCCGGCATCTGCACGACGACCTGGTTGCCCTCGCGATTGTGGATATACGGCTCGCGATTGGAGACGACGATCACCTCGGCGCCGGACAGCTTCTGAGTCAACACCAGCCGCAAGGTCGACGGCGACCAGTCGATATCGGGCCCGTCGGCCGGCAGATTGGTGAGCTGCAGATCGCGCAGCAGATGGCGGAATTCCGGAGCAAACGGCGGCACTTCGGACGCCGCGATCGCGCCGCTGCCGCCCTGGCGAACGTCGTTGATCGCGCGCCGTAACGAATGCATCCAACGCCGCGCCAGCAGGACTGCCACCAACGCCGCGAACGCCGCGGCGAGAAAAACGACCCCGATCAGGACCACACTGGTCCATAGCCGCGCCTCTTCGGTGCGCTGCTCCACCAATGTGAGATCGTGCAACAGCACAACGTGTCCGCGCGCACTGCCCGATGCGACCGGGAAGCTCGAAACCAGCAAACGGAAGCCATCAATCCGGAGGGTGCCGAAGGTAGGCGTCTTGCGGAGCGTCGCCTTTTTGCAGGAAAAATCCTTCGGCATCTGTTTTGTCTTGTAGAGCAGCG
>JBOHLR010000231.1:0-2416 GCA_050729555.1 Allostellaceae bacterium | reverse complement strand
CGACGCCGCGCTCGACCCCTCGCGCCTGGCGCGGCTCGAACGCTTGATCGCGCGCATGCCGTTCGCCGCGCCGCTGCCGCATTACGCGGTCAGCAGCCCGTTCGGCATCCGCCGCGATCCCTTCAACGGCGAACGCTCCTTCCATCCCGGCATCGATCTCGAAGCCGAAATCGGCGAGGCGGTGTTCAGCACCGCGCCCGGAATCGTGGACTTTGCCGGCTTCGACGGCGCCTACGGACGGATGATCGAGATCGACCACGGCAACGGCATCCGGACGCGTTATGCCCATCTGTCGCGGATCCTGGTCCGCGTCGGCGATCGCATCGACGAGCATCAGCGCATCGGCTCGGTCGGCAGCAGCGGCCGCAGCACCGGTCCGCATCTGCACTATGAAGTGCAGATCGACGGCCAGCCGCTCAACCCGGCGAAATTCCTGGCGGTCGGCCGGCAATCGCCGCCGATCGTCGTCGACGCCGTCCAGGCTCAGTAGCCGCAACAAAAGAGGCCGCCTTGCAGCGGCCTCGTCGAGTCGCCCTTCGATAAAAACTAAGCCGCGATGCCGCCGGCGCCTTGGTCGGTACCTTTGGTCGCGCCGATCTGTTTGCGCCGGCGCATCTCGAAGAAGCCGAGGCCGAAGAGGCCGCTGGCGAACAGCAGCCAGCTCGCCGGCTCCGGCACTGCCGTGGTGGCGGCGTAACCGAACAGCAGGCTAGTCTGGAAGCCGCTGAACGACGAGGTGTCGAACACCAAGTTCGCCGTCACGTCGAACACGCCGTTGCCCGCGATCGCGCCGAGGTCGGGGGGAAGGGTCGATCCGCAGCCGCCGCGTTCGACCGAAAAGGCCTGTCGGAGAAGAAGTCCGGAGCGCCGCGGAGGGCACCGACCGGGAGGGGACCAGCGGAGATGCGTGCTCCACGGGCTTCGAACTTCCTTCTTCTTGAACGACAGACCTTTTCGGTCTTTTTCTTCAATGGTGAAGGTATTTTAACTAAAATACAAAATCAACGCAAAGTATTGGTTAATTAGAGGAAAAGTATAGTTAATTCTGACACTTATGGTTAATTTAACCATACATGGCGGGGCAGCGGGCAGCGCGCCTGTCGATCGGCTATAGAGAGGCCGATGGATCTGCTGGTCGAACCCGCGGGTTGGGCGCGTTGGGGCACGCAGCGTCTGCGCTGTGCACTCGGCAAAAGTGGCGTGCGCGTGGCTAAGCGCGAAGGTGACGGCGCGACGCCTGCCGGCGCCTTCGTCATGCGGCAGCTTCTCTATCGGCCCGACCGTGGCGCCGCGCCGGCAACCCGTTTGCCGATGGCGACGATCGCGGCCGATGACGGCTGGTGCGACGACCCCGCCGACGGCGCTTACAACCGGCCCGTCAAGCTGCCGTACCGGGCGCGGGCCGAGCGACTGTGGCGGGACGATCGGCTTTATGACCTGCTGGTGGTGCTGGGCTACAACGATGATCCGGCCGTCGCCGGCGCCGGCAGCGCCATTTTCTTGCACGTCGCGATAGCGGATTACGCGCCGACCGAAGGCTGCGTCGCGCTCGCGCCCGACGATCTGCACCGAATTTTGGCCGACGCCGACGCGACGTGCCGCGTCGTCGTTGCGGCGCCTTAAGCCCGCGGACGCTGCCCGAAGATCGCGGTGCCGACGCGCACCAGCGTGGCGCCATGCGCCACCGCGAGCATGAAATCGGCGCTCATTCCCATGCTGAGTTCGGCCAGGCCGTTGCGATGCGCGAGCGCGGCAAGTGCCGTGAAATGCGGCGCCGGATCGGCACCGGCCGGCGGTATGCACATCAAGCCGGCGACCGCCAAATGCCAGCGGGCGCGGCAATCGGCGATGAATCCATCGGCATCCGCAGGCGCGATGCCGGCCTTTTGCGGCTCGTTGCCGATATTGACCTCGACCAGCAAGGCGGGACGGCGGCTTTCCTGCTCCATCGCGCGTGCCAGCGCTTCCGCCAGGCGCGGCCGGTCGAGCGTATGGATGACGTCAAAGAGCCGCACGGCATCGCGCGCCTTGTTGGTTTGCAACGGCCCAATAAGGTGCAGCCGCAGGTCGGGGTAGCGCGCTTTCAGCGCCGGAAATTTGGCCTGCGCTTCTTGCACCCGGTTCTCACCGAAATCGCATTGGCCGGCGGCCAGGGCGGCTTCGATCGCGCGCGCTGGCTGCATCTTGCTGACGGCGATCAGCTTGACCGCATCAGGCGGGCGGCCGGCTTGGCGCGCGGCATCGGCGATTTGTGCGCGCACCGCAGCGAGCCGCGCGGCGACGGAAATCGTGGCCGGATCGGACATGCGGTAGGCTCGCCAGCGCCGGCCGGCCCGTCAAGGCCGCGGACGCCGCAGGCCGGACAGGCTTGGGTTTTCAAAGGTATAGCGGGGTCGAGGGGCGCTGCGCTAAGATT
>JBOHLR010000230.1:0-2421 GCA_050729555.1 Allostellaceae bacterium | reverse complement strand
GGAGAAACCCGACTTCGTGCTCAACCAGACCGCCTATCGCAAGACCGAGATCTTGGTGGCAGGCGAGAATTTCGGCTGCGGCTCGTCGCGCGAGCATGCGCCCTGGGCGCTGTTGGATTTCGGGATCCGCGCCGTCATCGCGCCGAGTTTCGCCGACATCTTCCACAGCAACTGCTTCAAGAACGGCATCCTGCCGATCGCGCTGCCGGCGGAGATTGTCGCGCAGCTGATGGACGATGCCCGCAAGGGATCGAACGCGCGGCTCACCATCGATCTGGCGAAACAGACGATCACCCGGCCCGACGGTCAGGTGGTGCATTTCGAAATCGATCAATTCCGCAAGCATTGCCTGCTCGACGGGCTCGACGATATCGGGCTGACGCTCAAGAAAGAGTCGGCAATCGCCAAATTCGAAGATCGGCGCAAGCAGGCACAGCCCTGGCTCTGACGGCCGGCCGTTTCACGAGAGGACTCATGGCATCCAGCCGGAAGATCTTGCTGCTGCCGGGCGACGGCATCGGCCCCGAGGTGACGCGCCAGGCGGCGCGCGTGCTCGAGTATTTCGACAAGCGGCGCGTCGCCAGCTTCGAGGTCAAGGAAGACCTGGTCGGCGGCGCGGCGATCGACAAGCACGGCACGCCGCTGACCGAGGCGGCGATGAAGGCGGCGCTTGAGACCGACGCGATCCTGCTGGGCGCGGTCGGCGGACCGAAATGGGACAACCTTCCTTTTGCGCAGAAGCCCGAGCGCGGCCTGCTGCGGCTGCGCAAGGACATGCAGCTGTTCGCCAATCTCCGGCCCGCGTTCGTCTTCTCCGCCCTCGCCGACGCCTCGACTCTCAAGCGCGAGGTCGTCGAGGGTCTCGACATGATCATCGTCCGCGAACTGACGGGCGGCGTCTATTTCGGCGAGCCCCGCGGCATCACCACCCTCCCGGGCGGCGGCCGCAAAGGCATCAACACCCAGGTCTACACCACCGACGAGATCGTGCGCGTCGCGCGCGTCGCCTTCGAGCTGGCGCGCAAGCGCGGCAAGCGCGTCTGCTCGGTCGAGAAGGCCAACGTCTTGGAAGCGGGCGTGTTGTGGCGCGAGGAAGTCACCAAGCTGCACGCCGCCGAATATTCCGATGTCCAGCTCAGCCACATGTACGCCGACAACTGCGCCATGCAGCTGGTGCGCAACCCCAAGCAGTTCGACGTCCTCGTCACCGACAATCTGTTCGGCGACATCCTGTCCGATTGCGCGGCGATGCTGACCGGCTCGCTGGGCATGTTGCCCTCGGCCTCGCTCGGCGCGCTCGACCGCAGCGGCCGGCGCAAGGCGCTTTACGAGCCGGTGCACGGCAGCGCGCCCGACATCACCGGCAAGAACCTGGCGAATCCGCTTGCCTCGATCCTGTCGCTGGCGATGATGCTGCGCTATTCGTTCAACATGGACGCCGAAGCGAAGCTGGTCGAGCAGGCGGTCGCCAACGCGCTCGCCGGCGGCGCGCGCACCGGCGATATCGCGCCGGCCGGCGCGAAGCGAATTTCGACGATCGAAATGGGCGACCGCGTCCTGGCCGAGTTGCAGAAGCTCGCCTAGGCCGCCTTGCGACGGAAGACCGGCGCGACCTGCTCGCTGAAGCGCGCCATTTCGTCTTTCACCTGCTGGTGCGGCTTGAGCCCGACGTTGAAGTAGAGGATCACTTCGCCGAAGCCGGCGGCCTCGACCTTCTTCAGCGTATCGGTGATCTGCTGTGCCGTGCCGAGCAGGACCGAGTTCTCGGTCAGATCCTCCGGCCGCACTTTGCCGAGCCGGTCCACCATGTCGACGAAATAGCGATAGCTCGGCGGCGCGGTTTTTGGATCGCCCGGGAGAGCCGGAATGACGCATTCGCGGTAATAGCGGATCTGACGCGCTCGCTGCGCCGCCTCTTGCTCTTTGGTGTCGGCAAAATGCGCGAAATAGCTGCACATCAGCCGGCCCGGCTTGGTGCCGTACTTAGTGCATAGCGTGTGATAGAGCTCGGCCACCTGTTTGAGGCCGCCGAAGGTCATCGCCGCCGCGAACGGCGCCACTACCACGCCGCAGCCGAGCCGAGCCGCAAGCTCGATCGACGGCTTGGAAAACGACGCGACATAGGACGGGATCGGCTTCTGCACCGGCTGCGGCGTGATGCGCACGTCGTCGAAACGATAATGCTTGCCGTGATGCGAGATGCGCTCGCCGCCGGCCGACCAAAGGCGGCGTACGATCTCCATGCCTTCCTCGAAAATCACCTGGTTGTCCTCGAAATCGATCCGGAACGGCTCGTATTCGCGCCGGTCGTAGCCGCGGCCGGCCGCCCAGTCGACCCGACCGTTCGACAACAGGTCGAGCGTCGCCCACTGCTCGGCGACGCGGATCGGATGATGCAACGGCAGCACCGTGACCGCCGGC
>JBOHLR010000229.1:0-2462 GCA_050729555.1 Allostellaceae bacterium | reverse complement strand
GTGGCGCTGATCTGCAGGCCGGGCAGTGGAACGGCGATCAACGCGACGCCGGACACGATGGTGGCGAATATCGGTAGGAGGTGTTCCCGCTTCCACGTCGAGCGATCCCCCACCAGGGGGAAGATCGCGGTGCGCGACAGCTGCAAAAGGCCCTTGCCGAACGGAAGAGGCGGGGGGACGGCCATCGATCACCTTTGCGGGTCAGCCCGATCGGATACCTGCGCAAAGCCGAACCGCACGGCGACAGGAGGCGAATGCCTCGCCATCAGGCGGCGACGCGCGCCTTGAGCCGCGCCTTTTTTTCCGGAGAAAGGATCGTGTCAAGCTTGAACAGCTTGCGCGCGTTTTCGCCCAGAATGTTCTTCTTCGCCTGCGGGTTCAGGAACGGCAGATCGTAGATCGTCGACGGCAGATCCATGTCCCAGTGCGGATAGTCCGACGCGTAGACAAGCTGCGTGTCGGCGGCGATCATCTTGAACGTCTCTTCCAGCATGGCGCGGTTGCCGATCATCTCCATCGGCTGCGAGGTGTAGAACATCTCGCGCATGTAATCGCTCGGTTTGCGCTTGAGCGAGGGCGCTTCCGACGAGCGCATCATGTATTCGTTGTCGAGGCGCTGCATCAAAAACGGAATCCAGGCGAGTCCGCTCTCGATCCAGATCGATTTCAATCCGGGGAAGCGTTCCGGAATGCCGTTCACCACCCAGTTGGTCATGTGCACGATGTTGAACCAGGTGAAGCCGAGCGCGTGGCTGGCGATGAACTTGTTGGTGATGTTCATGCTCTGGTCGCCCCAATTGGTCGCCGCATGGAAGGCGAGCGGCAAGCCGCGCTCCTCGAGCGCCGCGTAGAGCTTCATATAGACGTTGCTGTAGAGCGGCTTGTAGCGGACGGTGGTGACCAGGAAGCCGACCACGCCCTGGCGGCCGGAAAACTCCTCCACTATTTTCAGCGCCGCCGCCGGGTCGTTCATCGGCAGATAGAGCATCGACACGATCCGCGGCTCGTGCGCCAGGATGTGCTCGGTGAGCCAGCGATTATAGGCGCGCGCATACTGCACCTCGACCTCGACGATCGGATTGAGGCCGAGACCGAGCATCGGCGTGGGAAACAAACAGGCGACGTCGACGCCCATGGCGTCCATCCATTTGAGCGTCCGCGTGATGTCCTTGTGCCGGCCCGAGGGAACGGCTTCCTCGCTGTTGCGGTATTCGTAGCGGGCAATGCGTCCGGCCATCTCCTGAAAGCCGCCGGTCGAGCGCAGCATCAGCGTCTGGCCCTTGGTGTACTTGAACTGGTCGCGCATCACCGGATCTTCGATATATTGAAGGATGTCCTTGAAAGATCCGGTCTCGTAATGGTGCGAGTCGACGTCGACGATCATGAAGTCTTCGTAGTGCCGGTCCTCGGCCTGCTGCGCCGCGTGGGCGAGGTGGTCCGTGGTGTCGAATTTTTGCTGGCTCGGGTCGCGGACGATGGGCGTCATCACGTTCATGGGCGTTCCCCTCTGGATCAGGATTGCGGTGTGTCGACGCGCTGATGCGGCGCGATGCAATTGCCGCTCATCGCCTGCCACATCGACAATTCGAAGAGCTGCACATTGAGCGCGTGCAGGAGATCGGTGGCGAGCAGCATGGTGTCGGTGATGGTCACGCCGCCATGGTCCGGCGGCAGCGGAGCGCGCATGCCGTTCTCTGCCTTCACAGCGTAGAGCCGCACCGCGCCGGCGATCAGCGCGCGCAGATCGGCGTCGGCGACCTTGTCGGGATCGCCGAGCGCGGCGGCGAGCGCTTCGGCGGCGCGGGCCAACGCGCCGGATTCTTTCGCCGGGCGATCGAGCACGTCAGATGACGACATAAATGCCTCCCTCGCGTTGCACCACCTCATGGCGCTTGAGCTTGAGCTTCGGGTCGGGCGCGCATTCGCCGGTGGTGAGCTTGTATTCCCAGCCGTGCCAGGGGCAGACGATGTGCGGCTCGTCCTCGTCGTAGGTCTGGCCGAGGAACGAGCGATCCGGACCGAACAGGTCGACCACCTTGTTTCTGACGATGCCCTCGCAGGCCGGTCCGCCCTGATGCAGGCACTGATTGCGGTAGGCGTAATAGGCTCCGGCGTGCCGGTACACGCCGACCTCGATTCGATCCTGGCGGACGACGCGGACGTCGCCGTCGTTCATTTCAACTTCGTTGCAGACGAAAACCTGCGCCATTCCGCTTTCCTCTTTCGACACAACAGCGATGGTCCGGATCGGCACTCTAACCCGAGTGCCGAGCGTTCGCCACAACGGGCTCGCCGATCTCCCATCCGAAAACCGGCGGAGCGGGCAGCGACCTGCGGCTAAGCGGCCGTGAATATTGATGCCGATCAACGAGCGGACCGCCTGGATTTGAGTAGGGTTTTGAAGAGGGACTTCTAACCCGCTGTACGGCCGTTGAATTTGTAACAACGCCGCCACACATAAG
>JBOHLR010000228.1:0-2483 GCA_050729555.1 Allostellaceae bacterium | reverse complement strand
GAGACCGATCGCAATGGCCGCATTGGCGACAGCGTGGCGCCGCTCGCCAACTGGGCGACATCGACCGGCAACCGCCTGACGCGTCCGGTCATGGAAAAGACGGCGGGCGTCGATCGCCGCGCCGAGCTGCCGAAATTCGCCGGCCGCACCTTCGTCATGCGCGCGCAGGATCACGCGCCGGCGGTCGATCGGGACGCGCCGGCCTTTGGCCGCAAGGCGCTGATCTACGCCACCTGCTTCGTCAACTATCACCATCCGCGCATCGGCGAGGCGCTACGCGCCGTTTTGGCGAAAAACGGCGTCGCGACCGAGGTCGCCTATCCCGGCTGTTGCGGCATGCCGCAATTCGAGCGCGGCGATCTCGCGCGCGTCGCGGCGATGGCGAAGCGGGTTGCCCAGGCGTTGCGGCCCAAGATCGAGCAAGGCTACGACGTGGTGGCGCCGGTGCCGTCCTGCGCCTTGATGCTGAAATTCGAATGGCCGCTGCTGGTGCCGGACGACGCCGACGTGAAGCTGTTGGCGCGCGCGACGTTCGACGCTAGCGAATATCTGGTCGCGATCGCCAAGAAAGAGGGCCTGGCCGGCGGCCTGTCGCCGCTCGCTGGCGGCGTCGCCGTCCACATCGCCTGTCACGCGCGCGCGCAGAATATGGGCCAGAAGGCCGCCGAGATGCTGCGTCTGGTACCGACCACCGAGCTCACCGTGATCGAACGCTGTTCCGGCCACGGCGGCTCGTGGGGCGTGATGAAGGAAAATTTCGACACCGCAATCAAGGTCGGCAAGCCGGTGGCGCGCAGCGCCGCCAACGCGGACAAGGCCTATCTCGCGTCGGAATGCCCGTTGGCGGCGACGCATATCCGCCAGGGCATGGCGATGCTCGGCGACGCGGGCAAGGCACCGGCCGAGACCTATCACCCGATCGAATTGCTGGCCCTCGCCTATGGCGTGCTGCCGCAGGAGAAATCCGCATGACACAGTTCCGCGAACTCACCCGCGCCGACATCCTGCCGCTCGACCAGTACGAGCGCGAACGGCGGACCCATCGCCAGCGGATCACCGCGCTGAAACAGAACCGCCGCGTCGAGGTCGGTCCGCTGGCGACGTTCTACTTCGAGAATTTCGACACCATGTGGCACCAGGTGCACGAAATGCTCGCGGTCGAGCGCGGCGGCGAGGCGCAGATCGTCGACGAGCTGGCCGCCTACAATCCGCTTATCCCCAAGGGCGACGAGCTGATCGCCACCGTGATGTTCGAGATCGACGACCCGGTGCAGCGGGCGCGGGTTCTCGGCCAACTCGGCGGCGTCGAGCATCGGATGTACGTTTCCTTAGCCGGCGAAAAGGTTATCGGCGACGCCGATCCGACGCGCGAGAATACGTCGCCCGAGGGCAAGGCCTCGTCGGTTCAGTTCATGCGCTTTCGATTCAACCGGGCGCAGAAGGAAAAATTCCGCGCGCCAGGCACGCGGGTCGAAGTCGGCATCGAGCATCCGAACTATCACCACTTCGCGGTGCTGAGCGATCCGGCGCGTCAGACGTTGGCGGCCGATCTCGCCTGAGGCGCGTGCCCGTCAGGTGACGTGCGCCAGCACGTAGTAGAGGACGTAGATCCAGCTCAGAAAACCGTCGATCGCCGCCCAGATCACGCTCTTGTTCGTGGTCCATGACATGGCGATGGCGAGCGCGTTGCCGAAGGTGACGCCGTAATGGACGTAATAATACATGCCGATCTCCTCGATCCGATGTCGGTTGAGGTGAAAATTCGAAGACTCGGAACGGCCGGGTACGTCGCGCGGCGCAACGCCGCTACTCGATGGTCTCGTCGGGCGTGACGCCCCAGATCTCGCTGCGCAGCAGCCAGCCGCGGACGATGCGCCGGCCGCGGGTTTCGACCCGGCACCAGGCATTGCGACATTCGAGCAGACTGGCGATGACGCCGGGCTCGAGCTTGGCCAAGGCCGGCGAATCGCGGGCCGGCTCCTGGTAGATCGTGCGCGTATCGGCCTTGATGATCACGGTGCGCGTCGCGCTCAGCAGGCGAATTTGGATCCAACCCTCGGTGCCCTGCCAGTCGCGCACGTGCCGCCACACGTCGTAGCTGTCGAGGATCTCGACCGGCAGCCCCTTGCGCCGATAGACCCAATGGATCGGATATTGCTCGCCCGGGCCGGCGCGCAGATTCACCTCGTTCGAGCGCAGGCTCATGAATTGCGGGGATTGCGGCTTATCGGCGGCGGCGGCCGGCAACGCGAGCGTGCAAGCCAGCAACAGGGCAGCGACGACGCGGATCATGCGGCGGTCTAACCCGCGGGACGTGGCCGGGTCAAGCCTCGGTGGCGCGCGACAGCGATGCCGCCGAGCACCAGCGCCAAGGCGACGATCAGCGATGGCGTCAGCCGCTCGTCGAGGAAAACGATCGCGATCAGTACCGACAGCGGCGGCACGGCAAATTGGAAGACGGCGACGCGTTGCACGCCGCCGGT
>JBOHLR010000227.1:0-2495 GCA_050729555.1 Allostellaceae bacterium | reverse complement strand
GCACTATGCGGTGCTTCTCGCCAGCAAGAAGGCACTGGCGTCGAACCACGCCGGGATCGTCGGCTTTCTCGAAGGCTGGATCCTGACGCAGAACATAATGTCGGGGACCTCGCCCGCCGATAAAGTCGCCTTTGCCACCATCGCGTCCAAGGCCAATGGCGATGCATTCCAGGTCGCGCTCAACGCCATCAACGTATACCAGAGCTTCCATTACTGGGTAAACGACGATGGGCTCAACCAGGACCAGATGATGAGCCAGCTCAACCAGCTCGTCCAAGTCGGTTCGGTGAAGGCAGACAAGAAGCCGACTTACGCTCAAATCGTCGACAAGCAGCCCTACGCCGAGGCGCTCAAGAAGGTGGAGGCGGAGTTCGGCAGCATAGGAAAGTGAGCGCGGCCGCGATCGGGTCTTGACAGACGTGGCCGCCGAAAGCGCATCACTGTCCCGGCGTCTGGCGCGCCTTCGCGGCGTCAACGCTCGTCCGATCCGGCTGGCCTGCTACGCGACGAGCCTCATTCTGCTGTTCGCCGCGTGGCAAGCTTACGGCAATAGTTTCGGCGTGCTGTTCGTGCCCTTCACGGCCACGGTGCGTACGCTGTGGGCGATGCTCGAGAGCGGACAGCTGCTCGACGCGCTAGGGTTATCGGGCAAGCTCTACTTGGTGTCGCTTGCGCTTTCCATCGTAATCGGCATCGCGATCGGCTTAGCGCTGGCGCGCCTTCGATTGGTCGCGGCGGCCTTCGAGCCCTACGTCTTCATCCTCTATGCGACACCGACGATCTCATTGGTGCCGTTCATTTCTGTAATCTGCGGTTTTGGCTTTTGGCCGAAGGTGCTGGTGTCGGTCCTGATCTCCATTTTCCCGATTCTGATAGGCGTCATGGAGGGCGCGCGCTCGATTCCAAGTCAACATCTGGACGTGGCGGCGATGTTCGGGTCGAGCGAAGGTCAGCTCTGGCGCGATGTCATTGTGCCCTACATCACCCCGCATGCGATGACCGGCATCAAGCAGTCGATTGCGCTGGCGATGGCCGGCACGCTGGTCGGCGAGTTCTTTCTCAATCCAAACGGGCTTGCGGCGGTGCTGTTGGAGGGCACCACCACTCTCGATTCTGCGTCGGTGCTGGCAGTGACCTTGTTCGTTGCAGCGATTGCGGTGCTGCTCGTGGGCGTCGGTGAATTGATCGAAAGGCGGCTGTTGCGATGGCGGCGCTCGGCGATCGGATAGAGAACGCGGCAACGCGTGGCGTTCTGCTCCGCTGGCTCACGGCCGAGCGGCTTGCGCCGGCCGTGACGGGCGTGGCGTTCCTGCTATTATGGCAGATTTACGTCAAGGCCCGCTTGCCCGATTTCGTCGCGACGCCGATCGGCATCGTCGAGGCTTTTCCGTCGACAGTGATGGCCGCGCAATTCTGGAGCGATGTGGTCGCCACGCTTGGCGCCATCCTCGAAGGCGTCTTCATCGGTTCGGTCGCCGGCATACTGATTGGCGTCGTCATGGGCCGCGTGCGCGAGCTGAACTGGTTCCTGTCAGCATATATCCGCGCGCTCTACGCGCTTCCTCTGGTCGCGCTGGTGCCGATCGTCATTATTTGGGTCGGCTACGAACCGGCCGCGCGCATGATCATCGTGATCATCTCGGCTTTCCTGCCCGTCGCGGTGACGACTGCCGACGGCACTCGCGCCGTCGCCAAGGAGTATCTCGACGTCGGCAAAATCTTCGGCGCGCGTCCCTATAATGTTTGGTTCGGCATCGCTTTACCGGCGGCGTTGCCGTACATCGTTGCCGGCATCGAAATGGGTTTTGCCCGTGGCATCACCAACGCGATCGCCGTGGAAGTGCTGGCGAGCATCAAGGGGATGGGCATGTCGGTGTTCACCCAATCGGCGGAACTCAACGAAAACGGCTCCCTCGTTTATGTCGTGTGCTTGGCGATTTTCGCCGTCGGTGTGCGCGCGCTTATGATCCGCGCCCGGCGGGCGGTCGCGCCGTGGTACACGGGGTAGCGCGAACGGATGGGCCTTCGCGCTCCGGCCTGTTCACCCCTGGCCCCCCAATTATCGAGAACAAATCTTCCGGTGCATCAAAGGAATACCGAGGTGCCGAACAAGGCGATCCAAAAATAGAGCAGCGCGGCGATCGAGATCTGCTGCTGTCCCTACCGGAAACTTAATCCGGCTAGTCAACCGTGGCGAATTGGTTGATGCTCGCGGGCGATGGGCGATCTGTGCAAGCTGATCTGGTCTGCGTTGACTGGCTTGTTCCGGTCACGGGCGTCGCTGGAAGCGGAAGTCCTGGCGCTGCGGCACCAATTGAACGTGCTGCGTCGCAATTCGCCGCGTCGCCTGGCCTTCTCTGGCTTGGATAGAATGGTGTTTGCCGGACTTTACGCGCTGGTACCCAGCATCGTGGGAGCGCTGAGGATTGTTCAACCCGATACTGTGATCCGTTGGCATCGCGCCGGATTTCGGGCCTATTGGCGCTGGAAATCGC
>JBOHLR010000226.1:0-2502 GCA_050729555.1 Allostellaceae bacterium | reverse complement strand
GCGGCTTAAGGTCGTACCGCGACAGGCTCCCGACGCAGTCCTGGGTCCGGTCGACGTAATGCTCGATCGATTCTGGCGTTACCTGACTGTCGAGCGCGCTTTGGCGGCTGTCACGGCGCGCGCCTACCTCGACATGGTGCGCCCGTTCGTTCAAGGACGGCTTTCGGCTGACTGTCGCGCGTTCGAACGCCTGACCGCAGCCGACATCATCTGCTTTGTGGTGACCCGTTGTCTTCGACAGAGTCGAGGAGCCGCGAAACTGACGGTCACAGCCATTCGATCGTTTCTCAGGTTCCTGCATCTCGACGGCGTCATTGAAGAGTCCTTGGTCTCTGCCGTGCCATCGGTTGCAGGCCGGCGATTGGTCGGGCTGCCGAAGGGGTTGGCTCCCGACCAGGTTCGACGCCTTTTCGCGTCGTGCGACGACACCACGCGGCGCGGCTGCCGGGACATCGCCATTCTAACCATGTTGGTCCGTCTCGGTATGCGGTCGGGCGAAGTAGCCAAGCTCCGGCTGGACGATATCGACTGGCGAGCCGGCGAAATCATCGTTCGCGGCAAGGCGAACTCTATCGAACGCATTCCACTGCCCCCAGACGTCGGCCGCGCCGTGGCCCAGTATCTCCAGCGTGGCCGCCCGGCCAGCGCACAGGGGCGGACGGTATTTGTAAGGACCAAGGCCCCTCATCGGCATCTCAGTTCTGCCGGCGTAAGCAATGTGGTGGCCGATGCCGCCAAGCGGGCCGGCCTCGGGCGAATCCATGCGCACCGGCTGAGGCACACGGCCGCGATGCAGATGTTGCGGGCTGGGGCGTCGTTGCCGGAGATCGGCCAACTCCTGCGTCACCGCCGTGCTTTGACGACGGCGATTTACGCCAAGGTCGACCGCGACACCTTGCGGACGATCGCCCGCCCCTGGCCGGGAGACGCAGCATGAACGTCCTCCGTCAGGCCCTCGCCGATTATCTGGCCGTGCGGCGCGCCCTTGGCTACAGGCTTGCTCGGGCCGAGAAGCTCCTCGCTCAGTTCCTCGCCTTCGTCGAGGATCGTGGCGAAGAGCATCTGACCATCGAGACTGCCCTGGCTTGGGCGACGGCGCCGACAGGCGCCGATCCGAACTGGATGTCCAGGCGTCTCTCCGACGTTCGCCGGTTCGCCATCCATCTGCGTGGGATCGACCCTGCTACGCAGGTGCCGCCGGCGGATATCCTGCCAGGTCGCTCACGCCGAGCGACGCCGTACCTGTACTCGACGAAAGAGATCTCCACCTTGATGGCGGTGACCGCGACGTTGCGCGGCTCGCACAGAAAGGCGACCTATCGGACATTGATCGGCTTGCTGGCGGCGACCGGCATGCGGATCGGAGAGGCGATCGGCCTCGATCGTGATGACTTCGACGCCATCTGCGGCGCGCTTACGATCCGCAATGGAAAGTTCGGCAAATCGCGCGAGTTGCCATTACATCCGAGTACGATCGCCGCCCTTGGCGACTATCTCCGCCGCGCCGATCGTCCTCGCCAGTCGCCGAACATCCCGGCCTTGTTCCTCTCGCCGACGGGCGCGAGGCTGCTCTACACAAACGTGCAGAACACGTTCCAGCGGCTTGTTCGTTACGCCGGCATCATGCCGCGTTCGGCGGCATGTCGGCCGCGGCTGCATGATCTTCGGCACGGCTTTGCGGTCAACACCATCCTCGACGCTTATCGCGATGGCGATGATCCGGGTGCGAGGTTGGCGATCCTGTCGACCTATCTCGGCCACATCAACCCGGCTCACACATATTGGTATCTCTCGGCCTCGCCGGAGTTGCTGAAGCTGGCCGGCGATCGGTTGGAGCGTCATCTCGGAGGTGATGCATGACCGCACTGGCCACGACCTTGCAGGCATTCTTCACGGATCGCCTGGCCCGTCAGCGCCAAGTCAGTCCGAATACGCTCGCCGCGTACCGGGACACGCTGCGGTTGCTGCTGGTCTTTGCCGCGGACAAGAAGGGCAAGGAACCATCCAAGTTGGATATCGACGATCTCGATGCCCCCCTGATCGGCGCCTTCCTCGACGACCTTGAGCACCAACGGAAAAATGGCGTGCGCACTCGCAACGCCCGGCTTGCCGCGATCCGCTCGCTGTTCCGATACGCCGCCCTTCGCCATCCCGATCGTGCCGCCCTCATCGAGCGCGTTCTCGCCATCCCTCCCAAGCGCTTCGACAGAAGGCTCGTGACCTTCCTGACCGAGCCGGAAATCAGCGCACTGCTTGCCGCCACCGATCGGGCGACCTGGACCAGGCGACGTGACCACGCGCTGTTCAGTCTCGCTACGCAGACGGGTCTGCGAGCATCCGAGCTGATCGGCCTTCGCTGTGCCGATGTTCATCTCGGAGCCAGGGCTGTTCAACGCTATAGACTGAATCCGAAAAGCAACGGTGGCTAACAATTTGAGGTGCTGGCCAAAAACGGGGATTCCAGTGGGAGAAAAGTTCTGAATCTATGACGGCCTCCAAATC
>JBOHLR010000225.1:0-2555 GCA_050729555.1 Allostellaceae bacterium | reverse complement strand
TGCCGCCGATGGCGCACCAGCGGCGCGGCCTCGAGGATGTGCCGATTGCCGATCCAGCCGGCGAATTGCATGAATGTTGACCAGGGCGCGCTTTCGGCCGAAATGGGCGAAGGCGCCCCCGGTTAGCGATTATTTGCAATGCGATTCCTCGACGAGGCCAAGGTGTACATCAAATCCGGCGCCGGCGGCGCCGGGTGCGTCTCGTTTCGCCACGAGAAGTTCCTGGAATTCGGCGGTCCGGACGGCGGCGACGGGGGGCGCGGCGGCGACGTCGTGGCGCTTTGCGTCGCTGGCCTCAATACGCTCGTCGATTACCGCTATCAGCAGCACTTCAAGGCCAAGACCGGCGGCCACGGCATGGGAAAGAACCGCGCCGGGGCCAAAGGCGCCGACGCCGTCCTTAAAGTGCCGGTCGGCACGCAGATCTTCGAGGACGAAACGCTGCTCGCGGACTTAACCGAAATCGGGCAAAGCGCGCGGCTGGCGCGCGGCGGCAACGGCGGGTTCGGCAACACGCATTTCAAGTCTTCGACGAACCGGGCGCCGCGCCGCGCCAATCCCGGCGAGCCAGCGCAGGAGCACGTGTTGACGCTGCGCCTGAAACTCATCGCCGACGCCGGGATCATCGGCCTGCCCAACGCCGGCAAATCGACGTTTCTGGCCACCGTCTCCGCGGCGCGCCCGAAGATCGCCGATTATCCGTTCACCACGCTGCATCCGCAGCTCGGCGTGGTTGCCTGCGACGAACGCGAATTCGTGCTTGCCGACATTCCCGGCCTCATTGAAGGCGCCCACGAAGGCGTGGGCCTCGGCGACCGTTTCTTAGGCCATGTCGAGCGCTGCCGCGTTTTACTGCACCTGGTCGATGCGGGCGGCGAGGACGCAGGCGAATCCTATCGCACCGTGCGCGGCGAGCTCGACGCCTATGGAGCGGACTTGGCGGAGAAGCCCGAAATCGTCGCGCTGTCGAAGATCGACGCCGTCGATGCGACAACCTTGAAGACGCAGATGAAACGCCTCGAACGCGCCGCCGGCCGCAAACCGCTTTGCGTCTCCGCCGTCGCGCACGAAAACCTCGACGCCGTGTTGCGCGCTTTGCTCGCCACGGTCGACGCCCAGCGCCAACGCGAAGAAACGCGCCAGCCGGAGTGGCAGCCGTGAGCGGCGCCGGCCACGAGCCGCGGGCCGCGCCCGATGCGACGCCGCGCAGCGACCACGCGCCCCTGCCCCGGCTTGCGCAGTTCCGCCGCATCATGATCAAGGTCGGCTCCTCGCTGCTTGTCGACCCCGTGCAAGGCGCGGTGAAGCGCGAGTGGCTGGCAACGCTTGCCGACGACATCGCCGCATTGCATCGCGACGGCGCCGACGTGCTGGTCGTCTCCTCCGGGGCGATTGCGCTCGGCCGCAGCGTGCTCGGCCTCGCGCCGGGCTCGCTCAAACTCGAAGACAGCCAGGCGGCGGCGGCCGTGGGCCAGATCGCGCTGGCGCGCACCTGGTCGGAAACACTGGGCGGGCGCGGCCTCAGCGCCGGCCAGATCCTTGTGACGTTCGCCGATACCGAAGAGCGGCGGCGCTATCTCAACGCGCGCGCCACAATCGAACGGCTCCTCGATTTGCGCGCCGTTCCCGTCATCAACGAGAACGACACCGTCGCCACTTCCGAGATCCGCTATGGCGACAACGATCGGCTCGCGGCGCGCGTCGCCACGATGGCCTCGGCCGATCTCTTGATCCTGCTCTCCGACGTCGCCGGCCTTTTCAGCGCGCCGCCGGCCGAAAACCCGGACGCGCAGCTCATTCCGGTCGTCGCCAAGATCACGCCGGAGATCGAAGCGATGGCCGGCGGCGCGGCCTCGGGTTTTTCCCGCGGAGGAATGCGGACAAAAATCGAGGCGGCCAAGATCGCCACCACCGGCGGCACCCATATGGCGATCGCCGACGGCCGCGTGCCGCATCCGGTCCAGCGCATCAAGGAAGGCGCCGCCTGCACCTGGTTTCTGACCGGCTCGAACCCGGTCACCGCGCGCAAGAAGTGGATCGCCGGTTCGCTCGAAGCGCGCGGCGCGCTGACGATCGATGCCGGCGCGCTGAGCGCCATCGTCTCCGGCAAGAGCCTTCTGCCGGCGGGCGTGAAGAAGATCGAAGGCAATTTTTCACGCGGCGACTGCGTGTTGATCCGCGACGAGCGCGGCGCCGAGGTCGGGCGCGGCTTGGTGAACTACGATGCCGACGACGCGCAAAAAATCGCCGGACAAAAGTCGCGCGATATCGAGGCGCTGCTCGGCACGCCCGGGCGGGCGGCGATTATCCATCGCGACGATATGGTGCTGAAGGGGGATTAGAGGGGCGTCGCGCGAGTTCGTGCGGCCCGGGCGATGCGACCGAAATTATGTTCACAGTGACTACGTTAAGTCTTCCCAACGCCTTCGATTAGGCCGTGTTGACGGTTTTGATCCAGAGCCTTGCGGCTGCGATGCATAGCATAGAGAGGAAAGCTCTGGCGGTTTTCTCGTAGCGGGTAGCGATACGACGGAACTGCTTGAGGCGATTGACGC
>JBOHLR010000224.1:0-2563 GCA_050729555.1 Allostellaceae bacterium | reverse complement strand
GGTCGGTAAGCGACGCGTTCCGCCACGCCGTCTACAAGGCGGTCGACGTCTACGACGCCGATCTGCGCGACCAGATCCTCTATGGCCGCATCCGGCCGAAGCTGTTCACCAGCGAACCGTCGGCCGTCACCTTCGCCTACACGCTGTTCAGCTTTGCCTGGCTGATGACGACGCGAACGCGCTTTGCACCGCTTAAATATCTGATTCTGATGGCATTGGGCATCGTCGTCATGCCCGGCCCGACGCTGCTGCTGATGATTCCGCTGCTGATCCCTTATCAGCTTTTGCGTGCGCGGTCGTGGTCGCCGGCGTTCGTTCGCATGATCTTGGTCTTGGTCTTCGCGGCTGTCGCGCTCGTCGCATTCGATATTCTCGGCCATTCGGTTTTCTCGGCACGCATGCGCGATATCACCCAAGGCGACGACGCCAGCTTTTTCTATCGCGTCACCGGACCGGCATTGGTCGCGCGCAACGTCATGTTGCATTACCCCTTCGCCGGCGCCGGTCTGACCGGCGAAACGTTCATCGCCAACGAGGTCGCCAACGTTTACATGCGCTCGGCGGCGTTTTCCTCGGCGTGGGACATTTCCGACACCGCCAGCGTGCTGACCAACTATTTCTGGCTGCACTGGATCTATCTCGGTTTCGTCTGGGGCGTGATCGTCCTGCTTGGACTCGCGCTGTGGCTCAAAATGTTGCGCGTGCCCAGCGTGCCGTTCTGTTGGATGGTGTGGGCGGTGCTTGGGCAGGCGTCGGGCGCCTATGTCGGGCCGAAAACCTGGACGGTTCTGCTGCTGAGCGGCGCGTGCGCGATCCTTGCCGATCGCGACTGGGTGCGCGCGGCGCCGGTCCCGAGATTTCCCTATCCGCGCCCCTATCTGCGATCGGACAAACGCCGGCGACCGGCGCCGTTGCTGCCGCAACCGCAATGGCGCCACCATGGAGCCTGAGATGGAATTCGGCCGCCGCGCCTTGCTCGGAACTGGCGCGGCGTTGGGGCTCGCCGCGGCGGCACACCCGGCCTCGGCTGCGCCGCCCAGTCGGGTGCTGAATGCAGCCGATTTTGGTGCTGTCGGCGACGGCCGCGCCGACGATACGGCCGCCCTGCAAAAGGCACTCGACCGCACGTTTGCCGGCGGCGGCACGGTGCTGATGCTGCCGCCTGGCACCTATCGCGTGACGCGCACGCTCCGCATCGCCTTCGAACCGGGCAGCACCGGCAATCTCGGCCGCCGCAGCGGCATCATCGGCCATGGCGCGCGCCTCGATTCCGAGATTGCCGACGGCAGCAACGTGCTCGAGCTGTTGTGCCGCGCCACCGTCCGTTTCGTGCTGATCGAAGGTCTCGACATTCTCGGCAAGGGCCGTGAGCGCCACGGCATTTACGTCGAATGCGACGGCGCCGGCGTTTATTTCTACAATTTCTGTTTGCGCGACGTGAACGTGCAAGGCTGCGGCGGCGACGGTGTGCGGCTGGTCGGCAACGTATTCGAAGGCCAGATCGTCAACGCCTACCTCCGCAGCAACAAAGGTTGCGGCGCGACGTTCGCGCATGGCACCCATGGTGGTATCCTCTCGGCTCTGCACGTATTTGGTTGTGTCTTCGGTCAGAACGGCGAACACGGTGTGGCGCTGGCCCGCAACTGTTACGACGTCGCCTTCCACGGCTGCTACTTCCTGCTCAACAACCAATTCGGCCTGCTCGCCGGCAATGGTTGCACGCTGCTGTCGAATTGCGGCTTCGAGAACAATCATGCGGCCGCCGCGGATTTCGCCAGCGGCGGTTACGGCATCCGTCTCAACAATTTTGGTACGCTGGTCGGCTGCACGGCCTATTCGGTGTTCCACCAGACCGGCTTAATTCAGGCGTTCGTTGCCGGCCGTCTGAATATGATGGGTTGCACCGGCAGTGGCGGCGGCAAGGCGGCGGGCGCCGGGCTCGCGCGGATCGGCGGTTCGCAAGCCGGTCGTGCGACGCTGATCGGTTGCGCCGGCGCCGTGCGGTACGACAACAACTTCGAGGCGCTTGAGGTCGGCGGTCCGGACGGGGGCGTGCGCTTCGGCGCACATTGGCAAAGCCGCAATCTGCCGCAGTTTGGCGACTATCGCCTGTGGGTCGATCGCAACGGCCGGCTGCGCATCAAGAATGGCGCGCCGAAAGACGACGATGACGGCGCGCCGGTTGGTGCCGCCTAACTAAGCTTTGAGCGCTGGCTGCTGTCGGCGCAGCTCGTGCACCAAACGTCCCAACCCGTGCAATGCGCGGCGCGAGCGCGGCAGCACCGCGTAAATCGTGCCGGCGGCGGCCGCGGCGGCCAGGATCGCCAACAACGCGCTAGGCAACGCCGGTGTTGCCGTTGGCAGGATAAGGCGCCGCAGCGCCAGAACCGCGGCGCCGGCTGCCAGCGCCGCCAGCAGCGCGGGCACGAGCGCAGCCGACAGATCGCCGAAGCGCACCGGACCGCGCCGCGTCGCCAGCCACAGGCCGATCGGCAGGCGCAGGCCGAGCCCCACGACCGCAAGCGCCGTCGCCACGGCGACCGCGCCGGCGTGCAATCCGGCC
>JBOHLR010000223.1:0-2573 GCA_050729555.1 Allostellaceae bacterium | reverse complement strand
GCTCGCCGATATGGTGAATGAACGGTTAATCCATTGCTTTGATCTGGATTCACCCGTTGCCGACGGACCGCCGGCCAGACGATCGACTTTGTTCCGCAGTGACCAGACCTCACCGCGCGGTGATCCATCGGACGGCCAATCGTCGTCTCCTCCACTGGCCGATAGGTCGGTGACCCAGAGAATGAGGTCGGCCATTGCGGCACGCTCGCGGGCGCGGCGGACGCCCTCCTGCTCCACTGGATCACCGCTGTCGCGGATACCGGCGGTGTCGAGCAAGGTCAGCGGATAGCCGGCGAGATCGAGATGCACCTCGATGACGTCGCGCGTCGTGCCCGGATAAGGCGAGACGATCGCCGCCTCGCGCCGCGCCAGACGGTTGAGCAGGGTCGACTTGCCGGCGTTGGGCGGCCCGGCGATGGCAACGACCAGCCCCTCGCGTAACCGCTCGCCGTGCCCGCTATCGGCCAGGCATGCTGCAATTTTGCTGCGCAATTGCTGCGCAGCAAAAAGCGCCGGTTCGACCAGATTTTCCGGCACATCGGCTTCGTCGGAAAAATCGATCCGTGCCTCAATCAACGCCAGGGCCTCGATCAACTCCCGCCGCCACTCCTCGGCGCGGTCGCCGATCAGACCTTTGAGCTGGCGAAACGCCTGACGCCGCTGCGCCTGCGTCTCCGCCGCGATGAGATCGGCCAGGCCTTCCACTTTTGTAAGATCGAGCTTGCCGTTCTCAAAGGCGCGGCGCGTGAATTCGCCGGGCTCGGCGAGCCGGCAGCCCTCGATCTTGCCCAGCACATCGAGCACGCCGGCGATGACCGCCTGCCCGCCGTGCAGTTGGAGCTCGACAACGTCCTCGCCGGTCTCGCTGCGCGGCCCCGGAAACCACAGCGCCAGCGCCTCGTCGATCACCTCGCCGCTTTGCGGATCGCGCACGCGCGCCAGCGCCGCCTTGCGCGGTTCGGGTACGCGGCCAATCAGTTTCGCCAGCGCCGCGCCGGCTTGCGGGCCGCTGATCCGCATGACCGCGATCGCCGCCGGCGGCCGGCCGGAGGAAAGCGCGAAGATGGTGGAACGGACCTGATCAGGCATTTTGGCGGACCGAAGCACAGCGATTTAGGTTCAAGCGCGCCCCGACTAGCCGTTTTTTCCCCACGACAGGGTGACCTTAAAGTCTGCTTCGCCCTTCCCGGAGACAATCCAAAGATCGCAATCTGCGCTGAATGTAGCGCCGAATTCCATTTCCAATCTATCCGGTCGATGATCAAGCTGACCCACCGACTCCTCCGTCGCCGCGACAAGTCCGGCGAGCGATCCCATCGCGCTTTTGAATTTGTCACTCGTCGCTTTGACAATGTCGGCTCCAACGCCGACCTCCGATAAACCGACCCTGGGTCCGCCGCCGCCCAAAAGTACTTTGTGGCCTGCGGGTAACTCGATTATCATTCGCGCTGACATTGCAGTACTCCTGCCATGATTGAACGCAGCCTAGTCTACATCCATTCAACTAGGCCACACCGCCGGTTCATCGGGTGTGGTGCGCTGATCGAAGGTGGATACATCGCCACCTGCCGACATATTTTACGAATCGCAACCGGCGAAAGCCGCCCAGGCGAGGGAGAATTGACGCTCGAAATCGAATACCCCCGGGCATACCGAGGTGAAACCACATTTAGGGCCGGGGCCAAGCTCGCAGACAACTGCAGCGATACGCACGGGCCGGCCCCCGATCTTGTCCTCCTTCTCCCCGACGAAATCCCGAACGAGGCTATAACTCTGCAGCTTGCGCATGAGGATAAATTCGAATCCGGCGCCGGCTTCGCCCTCATTGGTCTCGCCGGGCGCAATGCCGCCAATCCCAATGCCCCCGAAGACGTACGCATCGACGGAAAAATCGCCGACCACCGAAATGCAAAAGGACTCCGGCAATTCACCGGCATCAGCGACACGAGCTACTGGTCCGCCCGCGGATCGAGCGGATCACCAGTGTTTATTGAGCGTGGTCAACAACTCGCAGGAATAATCTGCAAGTCGGAACTCGGGACCAACGAAGGCGATACCAAGCTGCAAGTAGCCTTCATTGTCCCCGCGACAACCATCCGGCCCTACCTGGTGGGCTTAACCACCAGACAAGCTGCAAGGACGCTGAAGCTTCCACTCGATGACTGGAAACCAATCCTCGAAATGATCGGCGCTCAAGACCTCTCCATCGCCGATATACCCGGTCGCGTAAAGCAGTTCGTCGAAGCCGCACGCGCCCATGGCGCGCAACCGGTTAAGCCTTCTAACGAAGGCGCGGACATTGAAACCACCATCGGTGTGTCCCGCAAAAAAGTCGCTAACCTCGATACCGTGGGCGCGCGCGCTGTGCTGCAAGACAAAATCGACGAAGAACAAGAAATGCGTGTGCGCCGCCTCGTTCCGCTGTTAAAAGAGCGCGCCGCGGTCGAGAGCCTTGCGCTCGACCATAATGCCGCCAAAGCGACGCTCGCTGACGTTGCTAGGCTCGCACCAGACGACGTCTGGGCTCGCATCAAACTCGGCGATCTATGGCGAGTCACCGGCAGTTCAGACAA
>JBOHLR010000222.1:0-2588 GCA_050729555.1 Allostellaceae bacterium | reverse complement strand
TTCGCGCGGCGTGCATCAACTCTGGTTCGTCGACGGCAAGACCGTGCATTTTTCCGGCGGTGCCGCCGACTTCAAGCCGCGCAACCCGAAAGACGATCAGTTCTATCGCGCCATCGACGTCAGCAATCCGGCGAAGCCGCGCGAGATGTGCCGCTGGTGGATGCCGGGCCTAGCGGAAACCGACAGCGCGCCGCCGCCGCCGCGCCATCCCAAATTCGATTCCGGCTTCCGCACGCACAACACCAACGTCTATCCCGACCGGCCGGATCGCGCCTATCTGGGCTATATCGACGGCGGCGTCTGGATCCTCGACATCGCGGACAAGGCCAGGCCCAAGCCGGTCGGGCATTGGAATCCGCATCCGCCCTTTCCCGGCTTCACCCACACGGCGATGCCGCTGTTCGACCGCGATTTGCTGGTGGTGAGCGACGAAAGCGTGCGCGACAAGGCGTCGGACTGGCCGAAGCTGGTCTGGCTGCTCGATATGCGGCGCGAGGATAATCTGGTGAACATCGCGACGCTGCCGCTGCCGTCCGTCGAGAAACACCGCAACGTCGGCGGCCGTTATGGCGCGCACAACATGCACGAGAACCGGCCGGGACCGGCTTTTCGCTCGAGCACGCTGATCTTCGGCAGTTATTTCAACGGCGGCGTGCGCGTGCACGACATCAGCGATCCGTTCCAGCCGAAGGAGGTGGCGTATTTCGTTCCCGAGCCGCCGGCGCGCTCGCCGGCCGGCGCGGCGCAGATCAACGACGTCTATGTCGACGAAAACGAAATCGTCTACGCCGTCGACCGCTTCACCGGCGGGCTCTATACGCTGGAATTGCAGCTCTAACGCGCCGTCGCGATCGTCAGGTCGCGCGCACCGAAGGGGCTACGCGGCAACGGAACGCCGCGCCAGAACGCGGCAAACCCCGTTGGCAGCTTGGCGCCGAGCGCCGCCGCATCCGTAAGATCGGCCGGCCCGAGGTCGATGATCGACACACCCACCGCCGCTAGCCGAACCAGATCGCCGCGTCGGTGCGCGCGCCGTTCGCCCGGCAATTCGACCGCGACGAAACCAGCGCCCGTCCAGAAGGCAAAGTCGGCGCGGATCGCGGCATCGCCCGCCGGCAACAGCGCCAAGGGCAGCGGCCGCGGCGCGGCGAAGCTCCAATCTTCGGGCGCGAATAGGCCGCGGCCCATCTCGGTCAACGCCGCTTGCGCCGGCGCGGCTGCAAGCGTCGCGCCGATCCACGCGAAATAGGCATCAAGAAACGCGAGCGGCGGCTTGGCCCACAGGCCGCAGAGCGCCTGCAGATGCTCGCGCAGGAAATCGAGCCGTGCCGCCGTTGTTGCGAGGCGGATGAGATCGGGCGGCTCGGCGAAGGGATAAGGTCCGTCGCTCAGGCGCAGTGGCACATCGCGGTGGAGCGAAACTGCCTGCGCGTCGTCGCGCGTCGCCGCGCCGTAGAAAACCGCGATCGTTTCGGCCACGGCCGACCTCATCCTGAGGAGCCCCACGTCCTCAATGCTTCGAGACGCTACGCTCCTCAGCATGAAGACGTGGGGCGTCTCGAAGGAAGGCCATACTGAGATATTACTCGCCAGCGGATTGCTGGCGATCAATAGCGGTAAGTGTCGGCCTTGAACGGACCTTCGGTCTTGAGGCCGAGATACTGCGATTGCTTGGGCGTCAGCTTGGTCAGGTGCGCGCCGACTTTGGCCAGGTGCAGTGCCGCAACGCGTTCGTCGAGATGCTTCGGCAGCGTATAGACCTTCTTCTGGTACTTGCCCTGGTTGGTCCACAGCTCGATCTGCGCCAGCGTCTGGTTGGTGAACGACGCGCTCATCACGAAGCTCGGATGGCCCATGGCGCAGCCGAGATTGACCAGCCGGCCTTCGGCGAGCAGGAGAATCCGCTTGCCGTCGGGAAATTCGATCTCGTCGACCTGCGGCTTGACGTTGTGCCATTTGAGGTTGCGCAGGCCCACGACCTGAATCTCGTTGTCGAAGTGGCCGATGTTGCAGACGATGGCGCGATCCTTCATCTGCCGCATGTGATCGACGGTGATCACGTCGAGATTGCCGGTGGCGGTGACGAAAATATCCGCGGCGGGCGCCGCCTCCTCCATCGTCACGACTTGGTAGCCTTCCATCGCCGCCTGTAGCGCGCAGATCGGATCGATCTCGGTGACGAGGACGCGCGCGCCGGCGTTGCGCAGGCTCGCCGCCGAGCCCTTGCCGACATCGCCGAAGCCCGCGACCAGCGCGACCTTGCCCGCCATCATCACGTCGGTGGCGCGGCGGATGCCGTCGACTAGGCTTTCGCGGCAGCCGTAGAGATTGTCGAATTTCGACTTGGTGACGCTGTCGTTGACGTTGATCGCCGGAAACAGCAGCCGGCCGTCTTTCTCCATCTGATAAAGGCGATGGACGCCGGTCGTCGTCTCTTCCGAAACGCCTTTGATCGAAGTCCTCAGCTTCGCGTACCAGCCCGGCTTGGACTTGAGCCGCTGGGCGATGGCCGCGAACAGCACTTCTTCCTCTTCGCTGGTCGGCTTGGCCAGCACCTTGGCGTCGTTCTCGGCCTGGATGCCGAGATG
>JBOHLR010000221.1:0-2612 GCA_050729555.1 Allostellaceae bacterium | reverse complement strand
GCCATCCACGATAGCTCGTCATCGGCCGTTCGGGGGCCGGGGAAATTGATAATGGCGTTGGTACGAAAGGCCGATGCGAGTCGCAATGGCGGCTGGCTGTTCGACCAGCCCTATCTGCTGCTCGCGCTGACGTCGCTGTTCTGGGCGGCCAACACGATTCTCGGCCGTTTTGTTGTCGGTCACATTCCGCCGATCACGCTAGCGTTCATCCGCTGGAGCGGCGCATGTTTAATCCTGATGCCGTTCGCGGCGCGCCATCTGTTGCGCGACTGGGCGGAGATCCGAAAGCACGCGGGCGTCATGGTGCTGCTCGCGTTCACCGGCTTCTCCGTTTACAACACGCTCGCCTATTACGGCCTGCAATATACCACGGCGATCAACGGTCTTTTGCTGCAGTCGGTCGCGCCGCTCTTCGTGGCGATGTGGACTTTCGTGTTGTTCGGCGACCGGCTGACGCTTCGCCAAGCCGGCGGCATTTGTGTCTCGCTCAGCGGCGTCGTCGTCATCGTCTGTCATGGCAGCCTCGCGGTCTTGCTCGGTGTCGCGTTTAATCGCGGCGACGTCTGCTTCGTCGTCGCGCTGATGATCTACGGCTTCTACGCCGCAGCCTTGCGCAAGCGGCCGGCTATTCATCAAATCTCGTTTCTGGCCGTCGGAATGGGCGGAGGCGCGCTGATGCTGATCCCGGCAGTGGTCTGGGAACTCGCCAGCGGCCGTACCGTGGTCCTCGATACCGAAAGCGTCCTAAGCTTCGCCTTTGTCTGCATCTTCCCGTCGCTGCTCGGTTATCTGTTTCTCAACCGCGGCATCGAATTGATCGGCGCCAATCGGGCGGCGCCGTTCATCCACCTCGTTCCGGTGTTCGGCTCTGTGCTGGCGATCGCGCTACTCGGCGAGCAATTCCAGCTGTATCACGCGGTCGGCTATGGCCTCGTGTTCAGCGGCATCACGGTGGCGACGCGGAGGTGATGGCAGCCATAGGGTGGACGGAGCGCAGCGAAGCCCACGCGGAATTCGGCGCCGAGGATCGCCGAGGATCAAGGGGTGGGCACGGCGCTTTGCGCCCTTGCCCACGCTACGGCGCTGCGGAATAGACATTTGGCTTCAATCGCGTTTCTGGGTGCAGTGAAAAACGCCGAGTATCGTTACGCCTGAATCGCCGGTGTCGATCTCGTACACAAGGACATATGGCAACCGTCTAACGACCCACTCTCGTGTTCCCGGCGCGCGGCCTGGGCGACCCGAATACGGAAAATAACGTAAAACCTCTGCCGCCTTGTGGATGTCGGCCCCGACCCGCACTGCCGCGGCAGGGTTCCTTTGCTCAATATATTCGTGGATCGCCAGGAGCTGCGATCGCGCACGGGCGCTAAAACGCAGCGCTAGCGGCCGAATCTGCGCCACACCTCGTCCATTTGGGTATCGCTTGCGATCTTACCTTCGCGCACTTCGCGTTTTGCCAATTCCACCTCCGCGACCTGTTGATCGCTCAATTGATGGCGGTGGGCGTCCGGGTTGGTAAAACCCAAAAGAAACTCAGCGGCGAGTTCCTGGTCATGCTCAGGAAGGCCCTGCACACTGGCGATCGCTTCTTCGAGCAACTTGATCATGATTGCACCCTATCACATCATTTCGGCGGGACGAATCCCACCCTCAAAACCGCAGCGGCTTGGCCTGCTGCACTTGCGGCAGTGCGCGCACTTTGGCGAGCAGGTCGGGCGGCAACTCGCCGTCGATCTCGATCAATGCGATGGCGCTGCCGCCGAGCGCCTCGCGGCCGACGTGGAAGGTCGCGATGTTGATGCCGGCGTCGCCGAGCGTCGAGGAGAATTTGCCGATGAAGCCCGGCTTGTCGAGATTGGTGATGTAGATCATCGACGGCCCGAACTCGGCGTCCATGCGGATGCCCTTGATGTTGACGATGCGCGGACGTCCGTCGGCGAACACCGTGCCGGAGACGTGCCGGGACTGACGGCCGGTCGTGATCGTGACGGTGATCAGGCTCTCGTAATCGCCCTCGGCCTCGCGCCGCGTCTCCTCGACGACGATGCCGCGTTCCTTGGCGAGGATCGGCGCGGAGACGACATTGACGTTCTGCAGCATCGGGCGCAGCAGGCCGGCAAGCGCGGCCGAGGTGAGCGCGCGCGTGTTCATCTGCGCCACCGCCCCTTCGTATGAAATCTGCACCTGGGTGATGCCGGTCTCGGTCAGTTGGCCGGCGAACGAGCCGAGTTTTTCGGCGAGCGCAACGAACGGCCTGAGTTTCGGCGCTTCCTCGGCGCTGATCGAGGGGAAGTTGATGGCATTGGAAATGGCGCCGCGCAAAAGGTAGTCCGACATCTGCTCCGCCACCTGGAGCGCCACGTTTTCCTGTGCTTCGAGCGTCGAGGCGCCAAGATGCGGCGTGCAGACGACGTTGGGCAGGCCGAACAAGGGACTCTGCGTCGCCGGCTCCTCGGCGAATACGTCGATCGCGGCTCCGGCAACGTGACCCGATTTGAGCGCGGCGACCAGGGACGCCTCGTCGATAAGCTCGCCGCGCGCGCAATTGATCAGCCGCAGGCCCTTTTTGGTCAGCGCAAGCGTTTCAGCATTGACGATATTGCGGGTTC
>JBOHLR010000220.1:0-2624 GCA_050729555.1 Allostellaceae bacterium | reverse complement strand
GGCTGAACCCGGCCGCTTCGACCAACACGATCACCAGCAGGGCGAACGGCACGTATTCGGCGAAGTTGCCGTGGACGCGGATGGCGGTTTCGAGATCGGCGTGTCCGCCGTGGCCGAGATTGACTTGCCGCCGCTCGCGCCCGCGGATCACCCGTGCGCTCAGGACGACAAAGATGAGCGCACACAGACCGACGTAAAGCGGCGAGACGATCAGCGCATGCGCAAACATGAGCCCCCAAGCGAGCGGTTTAGGGCGACGATTTCTCCGACGCGAGACCGGCAGCTTCGGCCAGGCCCAGCATCAGGTTGAGGTTCTGCACGGCGGCGCCGGCCGCGCCCTTGCCCAGATTGTCGAGCAGCGCCACCAGCCGCGCCTGACGCGCCGTCTCGGAGCCGAATACGTAGAGCGTCATCCGATTGGTACCGTTCAGTGCTTCGGGCTCGAGCATCTTGAGCGCGGCGGCTTCGTCGAGCGACGCCACCTGAACGAACGCTTCGCCCTCATAGGCGCGCGCGAGGGCTGCATGCAGATCTTTGAGCTTGGGCGTTGTCGGCAACGCATCGAGCTGCAACGGCACCTCGACGATCATGCCCTGCGCGTAACGGCCGACGGCCGGCGCGAACAACGGACGATGCGTCAGGCCGGTGTGCGCCTGCATCTCCGGCACATGCTTGTGCGCCAGGCCGAGCGCATAAATGCGGTACGGCACCTTGGTGTAGTTGGGCGCGGCCGTGTCTTCGAACTCGGCTATCATGCTCCGGCCACCGCCGGAATAGCCCGACACAGCGTTGACCGTTACAGGCCAGTTCGCCGGCAAGAGCTTCGCCTCGACCAGCGGCCGCACGAGGCCGACGAAGCCGGTCGCATAGCAGCCGGGATTGGCGACCCGCCGCGAATTCGCGATGGCGCCACGCTGCTTTTCGGACATTTCCGGGAAGCCGTAGATCCAACCACGCTCGGTCCGATGCGCCGTCGACGCGTCGATGACGCGCACCGAGTTGCTCTCGATGAGTCCGACGGCCTCGCGTGCCGCATCGTCGGGCAGGCACAAAACCACCATGTCGGCGCCGTTGAGCAGGTCGCGACGCGCGCTCGCGTCCTTGCGCCGCGCCGGATCGATCGACAGCAGATCAAGATCGCGCCGCGCCTTGAGCCGGCGGTGAATCTGCAGGCCGGTCGTGCCGGCCTCGCCGTCGATGAAGATCTTCGCAGTCATCAGCAGTCCTTTCACACCATAATCGCGCACAAAAGAAAAGGGCACCGGCTTGCGCCGATGCCCTGCATGCGTGAAACGCGTGCGGAACTCAGCGCTTCGAATACTGGAAGCGGCGTCGGGCCTTGGCGCGGCCGTACTTCTTACGTTCGACGACGCGGCTGTCGCGCGTCAGGAAGCCGCCGGCCTTCAGCACGCTGCGCAGCCCGGGCTCGAAATAAGTGAGCGCCTTGCTGATGCCATGGCGTACCGCGCCGGCCTGCCCCGAAAGACCGCCGCCGGTGACGGTGCAGACGATGTCGTATTGGCCGACGCGCTGGCAGACGCCGAACGGCTGGTTCAACAACATGCGCAGCACCGGCCGCGCGAAATAGATCTGGCTGTCCTTGCCATTGACGTTGATCGTGCCTTTCCCCGGCTTGAGCCAGACGCGCGCGACGGCGTTCTTGCGCTTGCCGGTCGCATAGGCGCGGCCTTGCGCGTCGAGACGCGGCTTGGCCTCGACGGCCGGCGCCGGTGTAGCCGTCTTGAGGAGCTGGGCGCCCTGCGCCTCGCGCAAGGATTGCTGCAAGTCGGCCATGCTTACCTCATGTTCTTCCGATTCATCGCGGCGATGTCGACCGTCTTCGGCTGCTGCGCTTCGTGCGGGTGGTTCGCGCCCTTGTAAGCGAACAGATGGCCCATCATCTTCCGGCCGAGTGGACCGCGCGGCATCATTCGCTCCACCGCCTTGACGATGACGCGCTCGGGATGCGCGCCAGCGAGGATCGAGCCTTTGGTCAGTTCCTTCAAGCCGCCGGGATAGCCGGTGTAATGCCGGTTGAGGCTTTGCTTGCCCTTGTTGCCGGTCAACGCGACTTTCTCGGCGTTGACGACGATGACGTTATCGCCGCAATCCATATGCGGCGTGTAGCTCGCCTTGTGCTTGCCCTTGAGGCGCAGAGCAATCAGCGACGCGAGCCGGCCGAGCACCAGCCCATCGGCATCGATGAGCAGCCACTTCTTGTCGAGTTCCTTGGGCGTGAGCGACGCGGTCTGGCCGGCTTGCATGGGGTTCTGTCCTCGCGAAGGCGCGCACCATAGGGAAGAGACCCCACGGGGTCAAGCTTTAAGCGCGGGTATTATAATACCACAATTGCCGTCAAATCTCCGGGCGAACAGCGGCAGTTGGCAGCGGTCGTGTTCTCGCCCACTCTGGCCGGATATGCTCGCTTCGACTGGTTCCCTCGGTCTGCCCCGCCGCGCCGCGCGTCTATTCTTCCGGCATCACATCGAAAACGGTCTGGCCGTCGCCGTCTGCCTTGCGGTCGTCGGCATCGCTACGGGCATCTTGTTCGGCCTCGAGACGGCGGTGCTGGTTGGCACCGGCGCGCTGTGCGTCAGCGTCGTCGACCAACCGGGGCCGTTGCC
>JBOHLR010000219.1:0-2671 GCA_050729555.1 Allostellaceae bacterium | reverse complement strand
GGTGATATCGGCGGTCAGATCCAGCGCCTGACCGTGCCGCTGGCCCGACAAAGCGAAGTCGAGGCGCGTCTGACCATAGAAATAGTTCCCCGAGATCGACCCGTTGTCGTCCGTCAGCTGCACGACGGTGGGTGCAGAGTCGGCGGCGCCATCGTAGACCGCGCTCTGCGCCGCCAGAGCCAGCATCGCCGCGATCAACAGCAGGGCCAGCGCGAGGGGACGGATCATCGGCCGCCTTGATGCGTGAACCTGCGGCACAAGTCCAGCCTACCGCACGCAGTCGAGCAGCGGGTCCATGTCACCGCTGCGGCTCGCGATCAGCGTCGCGCGTTGCGCCACCCACGGATCGGGTGGCAACGGGGACCAGTGCAGCGGATCGGGCAGGATCACCGCCAACCGCGTCGCCTCGTCCGGCGTCAGCGCCGCCGCGTCGCGACCGAACCAGTGCCGTGCCGCCGCCTCGACACCGAAGATGCCGGGACCGAATTCCACGCTATTGAGATAGACCTCGAGGATGCGGCGCTTTGGCCACAACAGCGCGATCTGCGGCGTCAGCCACAATTCCAGCACCTTGCGCACCATGCTGTGGGCGGGCCACAGGAAGAGATTGCGCGCGACCTGCATGGTGATGGTGCTGGCGCCACGCGGGCGGCGGCCGGCCAACGCGTCATCGACCTGATCCAGCAACGCCATCGTGTCGACGCCGAACGATTCGCTGCAAAACAGATTGTCCTCGGACGCGATGACCGCGCGCGGCAGCGCCGGCGCGATCTGCCGATAAGGAACCCACGCGTGATGCAGGGGATAACCCTGCACCGCACGGATCAGCATCAACGCGGTGACCGGAACCGGCACGAAACGGAAGACGACCAACAACGCGGGCGGCCCAAGCAGGAGCGCGAGCGCGATGTTCTTGAGCAGGCGCCGGGCGGCGCCCGGGCGGCGTTTCTCCGGGCTCGTCACCGGTTGGATCGTGTCTCAATTTGAATTTGGCAACCGATTTCCATGCCGCCATTCACGTCCATCGCGATCATGGACGCCCGAAGAATCTCAAATAGAAAGCCGCGAACACCAAAACGACGCCGATATTGACGATCAGCCGTTCCCAAAATCGGTGCCGGAAGAACGCGAAATCGACGCCGACGATAACGGCGATTATCGCCAACACGTAGAGCGCGATGGCAACCTGTCTGCCCATTTCAGTCTCGAAGGCGTTCCCCGCGTGGAAAATCCATTTTATCCCCAACGCCCAAAAGTCCCCTAGGACAGAACTGCGCTGTCGCGGCGATCGGCAGGAACGAGTCGGACCATGCAAACCGAGACGCACCGCACCGCGGTGAGATGCAAATGTGGCGGCTTCGTGGCGCAGGCGTTGCGGCAAATCGGTGATCGGCCGGGGATGGAAACGGGTCCGTACCCATATCAATCGCGAGCCCGATCACGACCCCGGGCCGCCGTCCTTCGCGAGAGGTGACGCCATGATGACGAAGACGCTCATCCGTGGACTGGTTCTCGGCGCTTTGGCGCTTGCGGTCAGCGGTTGCTATTACGGCCCGCCGCCGTCGTATGGCTATTACGGTAGCGGCTACTACGGCGGCTATCCGTCTTATCCCGCCTATCCGTCGTACGGCTACTACGGCCCCCCGTCGGTTTCGTTCGGTTACTATGGCGGTGGCGGTTGGGGCGGCGGCTGGCATCATCACGACTGGCACTGAGTCCGCACGTCGCGCGACCGCCTAAACGGCGGCGCGCGCAACAACGTGGAAGATGTGCCAATGCTTGGCCTCGCCGCGCGGCGTGACCGCGTCGGTTTCCTCTTCCTCGAACATCTCGACCGTCCAGCCGGCGAGCAAGGCGCACGCCGCGTCGCTTCTGTGTACGGTCAAGCCGGGCCGTCCGGCCCAGCTATCGCGTTCGCCGTAAAACTGGCCGGCGAAGCGGCCGCCCGGCACCAACGACGCGCGCAGCCGCGCCCATAATTCCGCAAAGCGCTCCGGTGGACACAGCGGCAGCGCGAAGCTGGCATTGATCAGGTCTGCAGAGGGCCGCGTCATATCGACGAACGAGCCGTGCAGCGTGACGAGCCGCGCACCCGGCGGAACTTCAGCCCGGCCGCGCAGCCGCAACAGCGCGGCCGCGTCGCTGTCGATCGCCAGAACCGACCAGCCGCGTTGTAGCAAGGCGACCGCGTCGCGGCCCTCGCCGGCGCCGAGATCGACCGCGAAGCCGACCCGGTTTTCGGCTTCGAACGCGGCCAGCGCGCGCAACAGCGTCGCGCGCGGCGGCCGGCCGGCCACCGCCGCGTGGTAAACGCGAAACCGCTCGTCGTCCGCTTCCATTGGCCGGCCCTTCGCCCCTTAAGCCGTCGGTCGATTTTACAGGCGGCACGCCCGGCGGGGCGACGCCGCCGTGAAAGCCGCGGCTTGCCGCCGCTGGCATAGGGCTTGCGATAAACCCGGCGGACGCATTGTGCGCCCCAAGCGGCAGCAAGCCGCAGACGAAGAGCCCGTTCGGTCGTTTCTCCCCGCGCCGGTCGCCGCCGCCAAGACCGGACCGCGCATGCGCTTTGGCGCATGGCGAGGCGAAACTGTGCCGCCGGCTAGACCAGAGGAAGAGAAGCCATGCGACTCCCGATTTTGGGGCTCGTGCTGGCGGCCGTGCCCTTGCTGAT
>JBOHLR010000218.1:0-2674 GCA_050729555.1 Allostellaceae bacterium | reverse complement strand
CAACAGGCTCGATTTGCAGACATTGGAGCGGCCGACAAACGCGATCTCGGGCAGGCGTTCGGAGGGCAATGCGGCCGGCTGGTCGGCCGCGGCGACGAACCGGCTTTCGGCGGCGAATAGGCGGCGGCCGCGGTCGAGCTCGGCCGCGCCGGTGGGCACCGCCGGAGCCGTCATGGCCTTAGGCGGTGCCGGCGCGCCGCATGATCGCCCACTGCTGGGCGATCGACAGCAAGTTGTTCCAGCTCCAGTAGATCACCAAACCAGCGGGGAACTGCGCCAACATGAAGGTGAAGACAACCGGCAGGACCATGAACATCTTGGCCTGGACCGGATCGGGCGGCTGCGGATTGAGCTTCTGCTGGAGAAACATCGTCACGCCCATGATCAGCGGCCACGCGCCGATATGGAGGAACGCATGCAGTGCGGCGATATGCGGCGGGGTGAACGGCAGCAAGCCGAACAAATTGACGTAGCTGGTCGGATCGGGCGACGACAGATCGTGGATCCAGCCGTAAAACGGCGCGTGGCGCATCTCGATGGTGACGTAGAGAACCTTGTAGAGCGACCAAAAGACCGGGATCTGGATGATGATCGGCAGACACCCCGCCATCGGGTTGGCGCCGACGCGCTTATAAAGCGCCATCATCTCCTGGTTCACTTTCTGTTTGTCGTCGCCGTACTTCTCGCGCAGCTTCTGCATCTCGGGCTGCAGCTTTTTCATCTTGCTCATCGCGCGATAGGATTTGTTCGCCAGCGGGAAGAAGACGAGCTTGATGAGGAAGGTCAGCAGCAAGATGGCCAGGCCGAAATTTCCAAGCCACTCATTGAAGAAATCGAGCGCGAGGAAGATCGGCTTGGTGATGAAATAGAACAACCCGAAATCGATGGCGTGGTCAAATTGCGGAACCTGCAAAGTCCGCTCGTAGCGGTCAAGCAGCGCCACGACCTTGGCGCCCGCGAAGATATGGCTTGTATAGGCGACGGACCCGTCGGGTTTTATTACCTGCTCGCTCCCGACGTAATCCGCTTGATAGGAGTCGATGGCGTTGGCCGTCGTATACGTCACACGTGTCTTAACCGCATCGTGCTGCGGCGGTATTAGAGCGGTTAGCCAGTATAAGTCGGTGAAGCCGAGCCAGCCCCCCGTGGACGCACCAGTCACCGGCGCATTTTTGACATCTGCATAGTTGTAGGAGTCACACAAAATGTGACCAAAAATACAGGCGCCGCCGTCGTACAATATCCTATTGAGCACAGCGATCGGTCCCGCGTGCGAGTATGTGCTGGAGGCAGGCACCTCTCCCGAACGTCGAACGCGCGCATAAGGGTAGAGTGTCACCGGCGTCTTGCTGGAATTGGCCACGCTGTCCGTGACGGTGAACATGTAGTGCTCGTCCACCGCGACATGCTGCGTGAACTTGAGCCCCGCGCCGTTATCCCAAGTCAGGTCAATCGGGTGATCCGGCGTCAGCGCGCCACCGGACGCAATCCACCGCGTATCCGGTCCTGGCACCTTGACGTCGGGATTGGCCGGAATCCAGCCTGACTGCACGAAATAGGGATGTTCGGTGCCATCGGGCGCGAGCAGCACGACCTCTGGGCTCTTCGGATCGATGGTCTCGTGATAGGTGCGGAGAGTGAGATCGTCGATGCGCGCACCAAGAAGATCGATCGAGCCTCTGACCTGTGGCGTGTCGATGGCGACGCGTGGCGCGGCAGCCAACACCTGGACACGGGGCGCGACCTTGGCTTGGCCGGCGGCGGAGGACGGTGCCGCCGGAGCGCCTGGCGTGGCTGCCGGCGCATTGGCGGTCGACGTGGTTTTCGCGGGTGGTGTCGGCGCCGGTGCCGGAAAGAACCGTTCGCCGAAATACTGGAAGCCGATCAGAATCGCGATCGAGATCGCGATCGCAATGATCAGATTGCGCTGGTCCATGTCAGGTCCGCGCCGGCGGCACCGGGTCGACGCCCGATCCGCCCCAAGGATGGCAACGCCCGACGCGTTTCAACGCGAGCCAGGTGCCGCGCGCCGCGCCATGGACGTGCACCGCTTCCGCCGCGTAATGCGAGCAGCTCGGCCAATAGCGGCAATTTACGCCGAGCACCGGCGCGATCAGCAGCTGATAGGCGCGGATAAGCACTTGAAGCACGACGCTCATGATGCGTCACCGCCGCCGGCGCGATAGGCGCCGACCTGTTTCAGCGCCGCTTCGAGGTCGCCGAGCAACGCGTCGAACGGGCGGGTCAACGTCGCGGTCCGCGCGATCAAGACGAAATCGTGTCCCGGCGCGCCGTGCCGGCCGATGACGCGTTCGGCCACCGCGCGCAGACGCCGGCGCGCGCGGTTGCGCGCGACGGCAATGCCGACTTTCTTGCTGGCGGTCAGCCCGATGCGCGCCGTGTCTGCGCCGGCGCGCGGCGCCGCTTGCAGGATCAGTCCAGGCGTGACGTATTTCCGGCGGCTCGCGGCAACTGCAAGGAATTCAACGCGCCGTTTCAGGCGCGCGATCTTGGTCATCGGCTGCGCCTCCCCGGCGGCAATCCCGTGTTATGCCGATAGACGCTTGCGGCCCTTGGCCCGGCGGCTTGTCAACACGCGGCGCCCGCCGACCGTCGCCATGCGTGCGCGGAAGCCATGACGGCGCTTACGGACGAGTTTGCTGGGCTGGTATGT
>JBOHLR010000217.1:0-2688 GCA_050729555.1 Allostellaceae bacterium | reverse complement strand
CCGCGTTGCAGCCAGGCGCGCTGATTCGCGCTCGGACTGGGCGGCCGGAGCGGCTTGGCTGGCGGTGTCGGCTTGGAGTCCTCGGACACGGTCCACCCCCTGGATGTCGTCGTACGGACGCGCCATGGTAACCGCCCCAAGATAGGGCGCATAGACGCCCGGTGAATGGGGCGCGTGCAGCCACAGGCGGGAGGAAAAGCATGTCTGGAGCAACCGTGATGATGGTCTATGCGACGGCGCGTGAGCGCGTTCAGGCCGAGGAAATCGGCATCGCGCTGGTCAAGGAACGGCTCGCCGCCTGCGCCAACGTGCTCGACCATGTACGCTCGTTCTATTGGTGGCAGGGCGAGATGCAACAGGACACCGAGGCGCTGCTGATCTTGAAGACGACGGCCGAACATGTCGAACCGCTGATCGCGCGGCTCAAGGCGCTGCACAGCTATGATGTTCCGTGCATCGAAGCGGTTCCGGTCGCCGCCGGCTATGCGCCTTATCTCGATTGGGTGCGCAGCGAAACTACGGGCGCCAAAACCTGACGCCGCTAGGCGAGGGCGATCAACACCGCCTTGACCAGATGCATGCTGTCACCGATCAGCTGACGAACGTCGTAGAACAGAATGGTCGTTTCGTAGGTCACGAAAAAAGCCGCGCCGTAGAACAAGGCGCGGTGTCGCGTTTCCCATTCAACGATCCGTTCAAGCAGCTTCCAATTGCCCAGGTAATGCTGGCCAACCGCCATCATGACAAAGCCGAGAATGGCGCCGGCGACGATATCGCTGGCGAAGTGGTAACCGAGATAGACGCGCGGCAGGCAGACGATGACGAATGTCCAAACCATCGCCAGATAGCCCAGCGAGCGCACTTCGTACCAGACCGCAAGCGACAACGCGAAGAAGAGCGCCGCGTGATCGCTCGGCATCGAGCTCCAATGGCTCAAATTCGCCGGCGTGACGCCAGTCGGCATGACGAAGTTCGTCGCGGCGTAGATCGGCCGGTCGTGGAACGGCAACGACAGTTGCAGAATGCGCGCGGCGAGCACCACGGCCAAGGCGCAGAGGATCGACAGCACGACGAAGCGGCGGCGGGCTGCCACGTCGCCTTTGGTCCGAAACCACGCCCACCAAAAGAAGACCATGAACAACCCGCCTTTGAGCAGGTCGGAATCGCCGACATCGCGCACCAGGATGTTGAAGGTGGCGCTCTTGTCGGCGAACTGGTCAAAAAATTGGATGACCGCCGTATCGAGAAAACTGATCCACGACAGTCCAAATCGAAGCATGGAACGGCCCCGATTCGATTGACAGGGGCGGCAATCTCATCTGAGTGTCATCGTCCCGTCACGTGACAAAGCCGTGGCAGATCGGCAATGCCAGCGCCACAAATCGACCGCATTGATCATGTCGTGCTGACCGTCGCCGACATCGACGCGACGTGCCGTTTTTACGCGCGCGTTCTCGGCATGAAGCGCATCGAGTTCGGCGGCCGCGTGGCACTCGCCTTCGGCCGCCAGAAGATCAACCTGCACCGGGCCGGGCACGAATATGAGCCGAAGGCGCATCGGGCGCTGCCTGGCAGCGGCGATTTCTGTCTGATCGCAACGACGCCGCTCGATGCAATCGTCGCCCATTTGTCCGCTTGCGGCGTGATTGTCGAAGTCGGTCCGGTGCCGAAGATCGGTGCGCTAGGACCGATGCGCTCGGTCTACTTCCGTGACCCCGACGGCAATCTGGTCGAGGTTTCCAATTACGTTCGCCGCCGCGGCCCATCGCGGCGGCCGCGTCGCCAGACATCGGGCCGCCGGCCGCGTTAGCCGACGCTGCGCTGCACGGCCGTGCTAAGCAGCCGCGGGTACTCGATCTTCGGACAGCGGTTCATCACCACTTTGAGGCCGGCTTGTTCCGCCTTCGCGGCAGCATCGTCGTTGCGCACGCCGAGCTGCATCCACACGACTTTGGCACCCTTGGCGATTGCCGCATCGACGACAGCGGGCGTTTCCTCGCTGCGCCGGAAGATATCGACCATATCGACCGCCACGGGAATTTCGGCAAGCGACGGATAGACTTTCTCGCCGTGGATCTCGGGCACGCTGGCGCGCGGATTGACCGGAATGACGCGATAGCCTTTCGACTGCAGAAACGCCATCACGTAATGCGACGGCCGGCTCGGGCGTTCGCTGGCGCCAGCCACGGCGATCGTGCGCACGCTCGTTAGAATACCGCGAAGGTAGTCGTCGCTGTAGGTATCGTGGTTCACCGGTTTTCCCATTTCGGCGAGCGCTTTTGCAGGAAGGCGTCGATGCCTTCTTCGGCGTCGCGCGCCAGCATGTTGGTGACCATGACTTCGCTGGCATAGGCATAAGCCGCCTCGAGTCCGAGCTCGGCCTGGCGATAGAACGCTTCCTTGCCGATCTTGAGCACCAGCGGCGATTTGGCGGCGATCGTGCGCGCTAGTTCGCTCACTGCGTCGTCGAGCCGGTCGGCGGCCACGACGCGATTGATCAAGCCGAGCCGTTGCGCTTGATCGGCGTCGATCAATTCGCCGGTGAGGAGCATCTCCATTGCTGCTTTGCGCGGCACCGCACGCGACAACGCCACCATCGGCGTCGAGCAGAAGAGGCCGATGTTGACGCCCGGCGTGGCGAAGCGCGCATCCGCCGTGGCGATCGCAAGATCGCAACTCGCCACCAGC
>JBOHLR010000216.1:0-2698 GCA_050729555.1 Allostellaceae bacterium | reverse complement strand
GATGATCTGTTCGGGACGAACTGGTCCGGTGAACATTCGACGGTCGCCGCTGCGCCGCCGCAGCAACAGGCCACCACCTATTCGATCCCGCCATCGCAAGCCGAGCTCAATCCGCAGCCGACGAACGGCGCGAGTTCGACGTATGACAACTCGAGCGCATCGACGAACACGATCGTCAGCCAGAAGGTACAAAGCTTGCGCGGCGACCTGCAGCGGCTGAAGGGCAACGTCGCCCAGCGCGAACAGGATCTTGTGGGCGCCCGCGCGTCGGTTCAGCGCGACTCCCAGGCCTATTTCGACACCGTGGCACGGATCAATTCGCGCTTGCAGACTGGCACGACGCCGGGCAATCCGAATCTCGTCGCCGCATGGAATCAGGCGCAGACGTCCCTTGATCGCATCAACGGCGACATCGGGCAGCTCAACCGGATTTCGACCCAGGCCGCGGCGGATTCGTCGTTCGCATCCTATCTGACGAATGCGACGCAAGCGGCGTTCTCGCTACAGGGCGCGGTCGAAGAGGACCATCGTCAACTCGCGGCCATCCAGACCGACGTCGACGCGACCACCGTCAAGCTCGACGCGCTGCTCAACAGCGTCAGTGACGAGATCGCCCGCCAGAGCAACTACGTTGCCAACGAGCGTGACAACTTGGTCACGCTGTCGCAAGCGATCAAGAATGGCCGTCTCTTCGGGCCGAGCCTGGCAAGCCGGGCCTTTGCCCCGGCGCCGGTAACCCGGAGCAGTCTGCCAACGCGGCATGCCGAGGCCACGGCGCATCCGGCGGCAACCGGTGGCAACCACCCGCTGGTTGTGATCCGGTTCGACCGGCCCAATGTCTCCTATGAGGAGGCGCTTTACACAGCGATCAGCCGTGCGCTCGAACGCAAGCCGTCGGCTACCTTCGAACTCGTCGCGGTGGCGCCGAGCGCCGGCACGGCAGCGCAGGTCGCGGTCAATTCCAACGCGTCCAAGCACAACGCCGAAGATGTCATGCGCTCGCTCACCAACATGGGTCTGCCGGCCGACCGCGTGACGCTGTCGGCGACGACGAGCGCCGACATTAACAGCAACGAAGTCCGCATCTACGTCCGCTGACCGGCGCGGCTAGGCGGCGCGGGCTTGCCGCGCTATCGTGCGGCATGACAGTGCCGCAGCCTTACACCAAGACGTTTCCCGTTTCGTGGGAAGAGCTGCATCGTAACGCGCGCGCGCTTGCCTGGCGGCTGCTTGATCTCGGTCCGTGGCGTAGCGTCATCGCGGTAACGCGCGGCGGCTTGGTCCCCGCGGCGGTCGTCGCACGCGAGCTCGACGTGCGGTTGGTCGATACCGTCTGCATCGCCAGTTATGACGATCGCGAGCAGGGATCGGTCAAGGTTCTGAAAAGTGCCGCCGGCGACGGCGCCGACCATCTGATCATCGACGATCTGGTCGATACCGGCCGCACCGCCGAAGTCGTGCGACGGCTGCTACCCAAGGCGCATTTCGCGACCATCTACGCCAAGCCCAAGGGCCGGCCACTGGTCGACACCTTCATCACCGAAGTGAGCCAGGACACCTGGATCCTGTTTCCTTGGGATATCGAGCCGCAATTCGCGCCGCCGATCGCCAGCGCGCGCGGCATTAAACGGTGAGTGTCGCCGACTATCCGGTCGTGAGTCTATTGCCCGGCCGGCACAAGCGCGCCGAGCAAGGCCATCCGTGGCTCTATTCCAACGAAATCCAGATGGACAAGGCCGCCAAGGCGCTGCCGCCGGGCAGCCTGGCGCGCCTCGCGGCCGGTTCGGGCAAGCCACTCGGTGTGGCGACGTTCAACCCGCATGCGCTGATCGCGGCCCGCATCGTCGACCGCGACCCGGCCGCTATCGTCGATCGCGGGTTCATCGCGGCGCGGCTCGAAGCCGCGATTGCCTTGCGTCATCGGCTTTATCCCGATCCCTTCTACCGCGCCGTTCACGCCGAGGCCGACGGCCTGCCGGGCCTGGTGGTCGACCGTTTCGGCGATATCGTCGTCGCGCAGCTCAATACCGCCGGCATGGCGCGGCTCGAAGGCGAGATCGTCGCGGCGCTCAGCACGGTGCTGGCGCCCAAGGCCATCGTGCTGCGCAACGACGGCGCCGGCCGCAAGCTCGAAGGCCTGGCGGACGAAGTCCGGCTTGCCACGGGCATGGTCGACGGAGCGGTCGAACTCGTCGAAAACGACACCCGCTTCTTTGCCGATCCATTGGCCGGTCAGAAAACCGGCTGGTTCTACGACCAGCGCGAGAATCGCCGCGCGGTCGCCGCGCTGGCGAAGGGGTGCCGGTTTTTCGACGCCTATTGCTTTGCCGGCGGTTTCGCGATCACGGCGGCGCGTGCCGGCGCGTCTTCCGTCGTCGCCATCGATCGCTCGGAAACCGCACTCGCGCTCGCCGGCCGTGCCGCAGCGGCCAACGGCGTCGACGCGCGCTGCCGCTTCGCGCGCGCCGAAGCCTTTGCCGAGCTCGATCGGCTGGCGGCCGCCGGCGAGCGCTTCGACATCGTCGTTGCCGACCCGCCGGCCTTCGTCAAATCGAAGAAGGATCTTGGCGCGGGCCTGCGCGGCTATCGCAAGCTCGCGCGGCTGGCGGCATCCGTCGTGGCGCCGCACGGCGTTCTGTTCATCGCCTCCTGTTCGCACAAAGTCGGGATCGCCGAATTCGCCGAAGCGGTCCGGCGC
>JBOHLR010000215.1:0-2700 GCA_050729555.1 Allostellaceae bacterium | reverse complement strand
GTCCCTGGGGAAGAACCAGCGGCAGCATTGTACTGGCCATGAACAGAACGGCGATCATCGGCACGCCGCGCATGAATTCGATGAACGCGATGCTGGCCAGCCGCAGTACCGTCAGATTCGAGCGCCGACCGAGCGCCAGCAATATCCCGAACGGCAGCGAGACGACGATGCCGAAGGCGGCGATGACGAAGGTCACCAAAATGCCGCCCCAAAGATCGCTCGAAACATAGCCAAGGCCGAGGAATGGCGCGCCTGCCAGGAGGACAAAGGCAACGATTGGATAGACGAGCAGGAGCAGCGCCCCGCCGAGCCTGCGCGCCGGCGCCTTGGGGATCAGAACCCAGGCGACGAGCGTGGCGCCGAGCCCAACCACGAGGTTCACCCGCCAGCGCTGCGCGAGCGGATAGGCGCCATAGGTGAAATAGGGAAGCTTATGAGCGACGAAGGCCCAGCAGGCGCCGGCCCCCGGCGCGCGGCAAGGCAGTCCGTCGCTTGCGTTCCACACCGCATCGAAGACGAAGAACCGCAGCAAGCCAGGCAGCGCCCAGATGAGGAATGCGATGCAAGCAACCGTCAGGAAGATCGAGGACGGCGTCGCAAAAAGCCCGCGCAGCGGATCGATGCGCGCCGTCAGTCGCGATCGTTCGGCAAGCGCGGTCATCAGGCGTTGCCCCTGCCGATGCGGCGGTTATACAGGTTCATGGCCAGCGAAATTGCCAGCGAAACCGAAAGATAGACGGCCATGGTCGTGAAGACGACCGGTACGGCCGCGCCGGTCTGGTTCAGCACGGTGCCGGCAAAGACCTGCATCAAATCCGGATAGCCGATGAGCACGGCCAATGAAGAATTCTTGAAGAGGTTCAGATATTCGCTGGTCAGCGGCGGCACGATGAGCCGCATCGCTTGCGGGACGACCACGTATTTGCGGGTTTGGCGCCGGCGAAGCCCGAGCGCCGCCGCGGCCTCGCTCTGCCCCTTGGGGACTCCCTGGATGCCGGCGCGCACGATCTCGGCAATGAAGGCTGAGGTATAGAGCGAGAGTCCGAGAAGGAGCGCCACGAACTCCGGCAGAAGCCTGGCGCCGCCTACAAAGTTGAAGCCCTGGAATACCGGCGCGGCAAGGCCGATCGGTTCGCCCGCCGCAAAATAGACCGCAACCGGAAGCGCGATCGCCACCAGCGCGACCAGCAATGGCCTGCCTTTCGCCCAAGCCACGACGGCGAGACCGAGACCGGCGATACACGCGACAATTACAAAGATCGCCCCCGTCGCGAAGATCGGTGCCGGCAGAAAGAGGCCGCGGTTGTTGAGATAGATATGCCCGGCGAACGTCCAGGAGCGGGGCGGCCGCGGCAAGCCTTCGAGCACGATGTTGTACCAGAAGAGCAGTTGCAGCAGCAGCGGCACGTTGCGGATCGCCTCGACGTAGAGCGCGGAGAGCGCGGCGACCACGACGTTGCGCGACAGCCGCGCCGCACCGATCGCAAAACCAATGAGGCTTGCCAGCACGACGCCCAGGGCCGAGACGAGAAGTGTGTTGAGGAGGCCGACCAGAAACGCCCGGCCATAGGTCGCAGCCGCCGAATAGGCGACGAGATGCTGATCGATGTCGAAACCGGCCGGCTCGTTCCAGAACGAGAAATCGACCGGGATATGATGGGCGCGCATGTTGGCGAGCCCGGTCGCCGTCGCCTCGTAAAGGAGGAATGCAAGCACACCGAGAAACAAGGCTTGGACAGCGAGGTCGCGCCAGTTCAGCTCAAGTTCAACGGATCGGCGGAGCATATTGAATGCCGCCATGCGTCCACAGCGCGTTGAGGCCGCGCTTGATCTTCAAGGGAGATCCGTCGCCGAGGTCGCGCTCGAAGACTTCGCCGTAATTGCCGACGCGTTTGATGATCCGATAGGCCCAATCCTTGGTGAGGCCCAGCCCTTGGCCAAAATCGCCCTCGAGTCCGAGGATGCGTTTCACCTCGGGACTGTCGGATCGCATTTCCGCATCGACGTTGGCCGAGGTAATCCCCGCCTCCTCGGCGTCGAGCATGGCGAAATTCACCCATTTCACCAGATTGAACCATTGATCGTCGCCCTGCCGCACGGCCGGGCTGAAAGGTTCCTTCGAGATGACCTCGGGCAGGATGATGTTGGCGCCCGGATCGCTGAGCTTGGCGCGCTCGACGTAGAGCGCCGAGGAATCGGTGGTGAAGGCGTCGCAGCGACCGCTATCATAGGCTTTGAGCGCTTCATCCGAGGTCGCGAAGGCGACCGGCTCGTAGGACATCTGATGGGCATGGAAATAGTCGGCGAGGTTCAACTCGCTGGTCGTGCCCTGCTGCACGCAGATCGACGCGCCGGAGAGTTCGAGCGCCGAGGAGATGTTGAGCTTGCGGCGGACCATGAAGCCTTGGCCGTCGTAGAAATTGACGCCGGTGAACAGCAGGCCTTGGTCGGCTTCGCGCGAGATTGTCCAGGTCGTGTTATGCGCGAGAATATCGATCTCCCCCGATTGCAGCGCCGTGAACCGGTCCTCGGCCGTTAAGGGAATGAACTTCACCTTGCTCGGATCGTCGAAAATCGCCGCCGCTACCGCCCGGCAGAAATCGACGTCGAACCCGGTCCAATGGCCGCTGTCGTCGGGCAGGCCGAAACCGGGCAGGCCTGGATTCGAACCGCAGATCACATAACCGCGCTGGCGTACCT
>JBOHLR010000214.1:0-2707 GCA_050729555.1 Allostellaceae bacterium | reverse complement strand
GCCCTCGATTGCGACAAATTCCCGCACGATGATCGGCGTCGATTCCGGCCGTTTCCGACCCATCGCGGGAGAACCGACATGCGTTTGCAGGACAAGATCGCCGTCGTCACCGGCGCGGCCAGCGGCATCGGCAAGGCGATCGCCGCCGCCTATGTTCGCGAAGGCGCGCGTGTCGCGATCGCCGATCTCGACCTGAAGGGCGCGCAGGCCGCCGCCAAGGCACTCGACAACAGCGGCGCACGTGCTGTCGGCGTCGCCATGGACGTGACCCAGGAGGATCAGGTCGATGCCGGCATGGCGCAGGTCATCAAGCAATTCGGCGGCATCGACATCCTGGTGAGCAACGCCGGCATTCAGATCGTCGCGCCGCTCGATCAGTTCGAGTTCGCCAAATGGAAAAAGCTGCTCGCGATCCACCTCGACGGCGCGTTCCTGACGACGCGCGCCGCGCTGCGCCAGATGTACAAGCAAGGCCGCGGCGGCAGCATCATCTACATGGGCTCGGTCCATTCCAAGGAAGCGTCGGTCTTGAAGGCGCCGTATGTCGCCGCCAAGCACGGTCTCATCGGCCTCGCCAAGGTGGTGGCCAAGGAAGGCGGCAAGCACGGCGTGCGCGCCAATGTCATCTGTCCGGGTTTCGTGCGCACGCCGCTGGTGGAGAAACAGATCCCCGAGCAGGCGAAAGAGCTCGGCATTTCGGAAGAGCAGGTGGTCAAGACCGTGATGCTCAAGGACACGGTCGACGGCGAGTTCACCACGGTCGAGGACGTCGCGGCGGCGGCGGTGTTCTTCGCCGGCTTCGAATCCAACGCGCTCACCGGCCAGTCGCTGGTGGTGAGCCACGGCTGGTTCATGCAGTAGGCCGCCGCGCCGGCGGCACCCACCGCCACAGCGCCAGCGCAGTGATCAGCACCGCGACATAAAGCGCGGCGAAGAACCCGATCGGCAGGTTCCAGAAGATGACGCTGTCGACCCAGCGCGCGATCAGCGGCTCGCGCGATGCGGCTTGGCCGGCGTTCTGTTCCAGCGCCGCTTGCCACAAGGTCAGGAAACAGGCGCGGCCGAACAAGGCTTGCAGCGCGACCACGAACAGCAGCGCCAGATGCACGGCGCGCCACCAGAAGCCGCGGACGAAGGCCCAGCCGCGCCACGCGCCGAGTGGAATCGCGACTAGGCCGAAGACATTGAACGCGATCGCCGCGACGTGCACGGCCAGCACGGCTACGGCGAGGGTGGCGAGGATGTTCGGCGCCATGCTGGCAGCCTAGCACCGCTGCATGCTGGCGATCGTCCGGCTTGAGGGTACGGCTCGCGGCATCGTGAGCCCGTAATGCCGTTGCCCATTTTTCCGACGCGGCAAAACGCGTATTGTGTCGGCTGAATTCGCCATCCGATCGCCGCCGCCACCGAGCATGGTACGCAAACGAACGACAAACGACTCTGCTGCCATCGAAATCGACCCACGTTTTGCGCGTGTCGTCGCTGCGTTCGCTCGCAACCACCGGGTCAGCTGCGGCGGCGGGAAGGGGTTTGGCTCGGGCGCACTCAAGGTGAACGGAAAGATTTTCGCCATGATGGATTCAAAAGGTCGGTTCGTGGTGAAGCTGCCTAGGGCGCGTGTCGACGCGCTTGTCGCCGCCGGCCAGGGCGTATATTTCGATCCCGGTCATGGCAGAAAGATGAAGGAGTGGGCGGTCATCGCCGCGGCGCCGGCTGTGTGGCCGACGCTCGCCCAGGAGGGTTACGCCTTCGTACGGCAGGAATAGCGCCTCGGCTTGAAATCGTGTCGCCTGCGTGGCCGCGACATGCGCTGAATAGGCTCGAATTCTTTTATCCGATGGGATCGGTGCGCGCCGCCGCCGCTAAAAAAAAGACCCCGCCGAAGCGGGGTCACTGAACGTTCGGTAACTGCATGTGCTTACGGGACGCGTTTCAAGACCACGCTGGCTGTCCCGCCGCTGGTTGCCGCGGGCACCGTCCATTTCAATTCGGTTTTGCTGATCGCGGTGATGATGAACTTGCGGTCGACGCCGACGATATTCGGATACGAGGCGCCGGCGATGTGCAGCGTCAGGCTGTGATCGGCCTGGTTGATGGTATAAGTGCCGAACTGCGCCAGCGCTCCGCGCACCGCCGCCTGATTTTCGTCGGCCGTTCCCGTTAGGCGATTGTTGGATGCGTATTTGGGGATGTCGGCCCGCGTCAGCACGAACGCGAAATGGCCGTTGCGCGCGAAGACGGCGATACCGTTCGGCTTGTTGCCGAAGGGATGAACGCGGCTGCCGTCGCTTTTCGCGATCTCGACAGAGACATAGGCCCAGGTTCCGACAATCTGCTGTTTGAGCGACGCCGCCCGCGCCGGCGCGCTGCCGGCAATGCCGACGGCGAGCACGGCGCCAACCATGGCGATAAGCGCCATTTTGACGATACGCGTCATAAGCACCTCCCTGGAAATTGGATCGATCCGGCTGATGAATTCCCCTGACCCGCCCCCACTGAGTGGTCCGGTTGGAATGTTAGTTGAGGGGGTGCATTGGTATCATCGGTTGCGAAGCCGGCCAGACGATGACCTCCGGTGCGGGCGGGCGATAGCCCAGTGACGAGTGCGGACGCACGGTGTTGTAGTGTTGTCGCCAACTCTCGATCACCACCTTGGCCTCATTGAGGGAGTAGAAGACTTCCCCGTTGAGCAGCTCGTCACGCAGCT
>JBOHLR010000213.1:0-2707 GCA_050729555.1 Allostellaceae bacterium | reverse complement strand
GCCTGCACTACGAATTGTTGCGCATCGATACGCACTATCAGTTCTACAAGCGCGACGGGCAGTGGAATTTCGAGCCGGTGAAGACCACCACTCGCGTCGCCGACGGAACGGTTGACACGAGCACCGAGCAGCCGGGGCGGATCGCGCTTCCCGTCCATTACGGGCATTACCGGCTGCAAGTTTCGACGGCCGACCCGAATGGGCCCGTAACTTCGGTCGATTTCGATGCCGGCTGGTACGTCGAGGCGAACGCCGACACGCCCGATATGCTGCAAGTCGCGCTCGACAAGCCTGAATACAAACCGGGCGACACGATGACGGTTGCGGTGACCGCGCCGAGCGCCGGGCGCCTCACCGTCAACGTGCTCGGCAATAAGCTGCTTGCGAGCCAGAGCGTCGATGTCAAACAGGGGTTAACGGAGGTCAAACTTCAAGTCGGCCGCGATTGGGGTACCGGCGCTTATCTGCTCGCCACCTTGCGTCGGCCGCTCGACGCGCCGGCGCAACGGATGCCAGGCCGCGCCATCGGCGTGCAGTGGTTCTCGATTGATCGGGCCGCGAAGACGCTGACGCTTGACATGCAGACGCCGTCGCTCGTGCGGCCAAATTCGACGTTGACCATTCCGGTCAAAGTCAACGGGCTCGACCCGGGTGACGAGGCTCGGATCGTGGTTGCCGCGGTCGATGTCGGCATTCTCAACCTGACCAACTACAAGCCGCCATCGCCGACCGATTACTATCTCGGGCAGCGGGCGCTTTCCGCTGAAATCCGCGATCTTTACGGCCAATTGATCGACGGCATGCAGGGCGTGCGCGGCCAAATTCATACCGGCGGCGACGAGGGCGCGCAGCTGCAAGCAAGTCCGCCCGCCGGGCCGCCGGTGGCGTTCTATTCGGGCATCGTGACCGTCGGCGCCGACGGTTCCGCGCAAGTCTCGTTCGATGTGCCCGATTTCGAAGGCACGCTGCGTGTCATGGCGGTGGCCTGGAGCAAGGACAAGGTCGGGCATGCCGATGCCGACGTGGTCGTGCGCGACCGCGTGGTGTTGACTGCGACGCTGCCGAGATTCCTGCTGCCGGGCGACCGCTCGACCGTGCGCCTCGATCTGGACAATGTTGAGGGCCAGCCCGGCGATTACGCCGTCGCGGTGTCGGCAACAGATGCGGTTTTGGCCGGAGCGAGGGCAACGCAGAAACTCACATTGGCTGCCAAGGAGCGCGGCGCTCTTACAATTCCCGTTGTGGCCGACCGCGCCGGCAACGGCACGGTTCAGGTCAGCGTCGCTGGGCCATCCGGCTTTGCGCTGGAACGCAGTTATACGCTGACAGTGCGCGCGCCGGCGCAAATTCTGGCGCGGCGCACGGTGCAGACGCTCGCCAAAGGTCAATCGTTGATGCTGTCGAGCGATATGTTCGCCGATCTCGGTCCCGGCACCGGCTCGGTCTCGATCTCCGTCGGTTCGTCGACCGCCCTTGATGCGGCGACATTGCTCGCCGAACTCGCGCGTTATCCGTATCGTTGTTCGGAACAGGTCACGAGCCGCGCACTGCCGCTCCTTTACGTCAGCGACCTCGCCACCCAGGCGCATGTTGCGCTCGATCCGACGTCGGAGAAACATATCCGTGACGCTATCCGGGCGCTGCTTACGCGCCAGGATTCGACTGGCTCGTTCGGTCTGTGGAGTGCCGGCGACGACGACGACCTCTGGCTCGACGCCTACGTGACGGACTTTTTGACGCGCGCCAGAGAGCACAAATTCGCGGTGCCCGACACCGCTTTCCGGTTGGCGCTCGATCGATTGCGTAACTCCGTTGCCGACCTGTCGGATCCGGGCAAGAACGGCGGCGCCGATCTCGCCTACGCACTTTATGTGCTGGCACGTAACGGCTCGGCCCCGATCGGCGATCTGCGCTACCTCGCGGACGCGAAGCTCGATGCGCTGAAAACGCCGATCGCCAAGGCCCAACTCGCTGCGGCGCTTGGCTTCGCCGGCGATCGCGTGCGTGCCGAGCGTGTCTATGCGGCGGCGCTTGCTTCATTCGCGCCGCAGCCGCTCGGCCAATTAGCCGAGCGCGAGGATTACGGCTCGACGCTGCGCGACGCTGCCGCGGTGCTCACGCTTGCGGCCGAGGGAGGAGCCGATACGGCCACCGTGCGGGAGGCCGAGGAGCGGGTCGATGCGGCACGCGCGGAGCTGCGTCCGACGTCGACCCAGGAGGATGCTTGGCTGCTTCTGGCCGCGAGCGCCATGGCAAAGGATGCCTCCGATATCTCGCTTCATGTCGACGGTCAGGCGATCCGCCGCCCGATCTATCGCACAATCGCCGCCGCGGATCTGAGACGGCCGCTTGAGGTCACTAATAGCGGTGACGATGACGTCAAAGCCGTCGTTACCGTCAGCGGCGCGCCGCTTACACCAGAGCCGGCGATCGATCACGGATTCAAGATCGAGCGGGACAGCTACACGATGGACGGCCGCCCGGTCGAGGCCGCTGAGGTCAAACAGAACACGCAACTCGTCGTGCTGCTGAAGATAACCGAAGCTCAACCGCAATTCGGTCGCGTAATGGTCGCTGATTATCTGCCGGCGGGCTTTGAGATCGACAATCCGCATCTCGTCTCCTCCGGCGATGCCGGCAAGCTGCCGTGGATCACCGACGCGGTTGAGCCCGTCAATGTCGAATTCCGCGACGACCGGTTTACCGC
>JBOHLR010000212.1:0-2722 GCA_050729555.1 Allostellaceae bacterium | reverse complement strand
CTCCAGTGTCATCCGATCACTGCGCCCGACATACAGGCACGCATCCAGGTTTCGCATGCCGACCTTGAATCAGATCCGCGGCCGCCTGGGAATCCTATAATTGGGTCAGAACACTAGCGCGGCACGACGTCATCGAACAGTTGTCGCTCGGATGGAAAGAGCGAAGGCGCAAGTCGGTCCCTGTATAATTAGACCAATTTGGGGGGAGAATGAGATCAGAGACGATCCCGGTGCAGCAACTCTTTCCGGACCGGCGCCAGTATCTCGTTCCGTTTTACCAGCGCGCCTACGTCTGGAATCAGGATGACCAGTGGGAGCCGCTTTGGAACGACATCGCCGACAAAGCGGAGGCGCGGGCGAACGGCGAGGCGCCCACCCCACATTTCCTGGGCGCGATCGTGCTCGAACCTCAAGCCCGCCGGGGTTTGCGAGGTGTAGAGACGTATCACATAATCGATGGACAGCAGCGCCTTACGACGCTGATATATATTCTCGGCGCGATTGCGATGGCTGCACGCGAAACCGATCAGAATGGCTTATCGCCGCTGATCGATGCGGCATTACGCAGCGAGGCCGTGCGATGTTCGAAATCGCGCTTCGCGTGTGGCCAGGTCACCGAGCGCGTGATGGCTCAGACGCACTGATCGAAGACGGTATCGTTTTCGTGTACGAAGCGGCAGACATGAAGATGGTGCTCGATCCGGGGTGTTTAGGCGCGTCGCCAGTGTCGGAAGACGCATAGCGATGCGCAAAATCGTCGATCGGAATTATTTGCAGTCGCCGAAACTTCGCGACTATCTGGCGGAGACACGAAAGAACAGGGTGGTCCTAACGGACTACGCCGCTATGGAAGCGTTCAAAGGTGATGCCCTCGCCAACATCGCAAGCGCAACCGAAATCCTGCGCGATTTTCCAAAACAAGTAATCGTGCTGAAGGGCACTGGCGCCATCGCCACCCTCAAGGGCCGTCGCTGTGGATTTACACGCCGGATGATCGACCGAGACTAGACACGGGGCTTTCCCGAGTGGTGCGAGCACCTGGCGCGCGCCATCTCGGGCGACAAGGATTTGCAGCGCCAGACCTTAGAAAACGGCCAAGAAGCCGACGCGCACCTCAAGCGGATGCGTGAGGAGCAGCGGAACTACGCGGAAAACCTTGATTCTATGGCCAAGAATTTCACCGAGGCTGAACTGAAGGCATTGCGAAAGCATTTGCCCATTGCTGATGAAATGTTCGGGAAAATACAGAGCCACGTGCTCGAGATGGCGGCGTTCTTGTTTGCGGCCTACGCGCGCCGGCTGCGGCCGCATCACGCGCTTGTGCGCCACCGCGCCGCGCGGGCCTTCATTGAGGCGGAGCTTTCGCATCCGTTCGGCGGGCCGAGCGTCGTGGTCACGCATCATGCGCCGATCGGAGATGTCGTCGCGGCCGACGATCCACTGACGCCGGCCTACGCGTGCGACCTGCGCGCCACGATCGAAAAATTCGCACCAACAATTTGGGTGCACGGGCACATCCATTCGAGCGCCGACCGCATGGTGGGGCGCACGCGCGTCATAGCGAACCCGAAAGGCTATCCGCCGCCGGACCACAATCCCGATTTCGATCCCCTTCTCGTGGTCGAAATCTAGCGTCCGCGGACCAGAAAAGTTTTGTTTGTTCGGCGCCTCGCGCATGCGGCCGCGCCGCGCGGAGTCCCGTTGCGTTTGTTTGGAGCGTGCCGTGCGTACGGAAAAGAAGGATTCATTCTTCGAGAGCGCGAAGACGGGCGCGCCGATCCCGATCTCGGCGCCGCTCGTCGCCGAGGCCGTGGTTTTGTTCTCGCTGGATCCGGCCGTGCGCCGCATCGAGTACCTCCGCGAGATGCAGGTACGCGGACAGCCGGTGCGGCTCGACGCCGTCGTGCTCGTCGGCGACGGAGCCCGCGAGCTCCTGGAATTCCCCGAAATCGCCGCGCCGCGGGACATCGACCAAGCCGGCCTGGCGCTGCTTGCGATCGACCAATTGGGCCTGACGGTGCGGCAAGTCACCGAAGCCGAAATTAGAAGCGAGCCGCGCGCGACCAACGTGCGCATGGTGTGGGGCTGCCGCGCCAAGCGCGTCCATGTCGACGACCGTGTCCGGTTGTTGGAGCTGCTCGGCGAAGAGGGCCCGATGGCGCTGTCGCGCGCTGCGGCGGCGATGCAGTTCGCGCGCGGCGCCATTTCCGCCGTACTCGCGCTGGCCTGCGCAGACCTGATCGAAATTGAGCTCGGAACCGCGCCGCTCGGCCCGCAGTGGCGGCCGTGCGCTCGGCTTGTGGCCGGCAATCGTGCTTGAGCTCGAAGAGGGCGAGCTGCCGGGGCTGAGCAAGTCGGTAGAAAAGGCGAAGCTCCCTTATGACTATGAATTCTCGATGCCGCTGCTGGGCGATGTGTTGCGCGTCGCTCGCGGCCTCCTGAAAGACACCGAGCCGACATTGCCTCCGCTCAAATAGGGCACTTACTGCCAGCCTGTAGATCAGCACCGGAGTCGGACCCTCCAGGCAATGACAGCAATACTTTGAATACATTGGAGAAGATTCGTTTAGGGTAGGGTCCCAATCGGCGCCGATCAGGACGCCAGCAATCAATCCGATTTGCACGTTAAATCAATGCATTCACGAAATATCGGGCTTGGGTCCCGCGACCGTGCTGATTCACATATTGACGCTTAGACCGGGGCACTGACACACGGTACATG
>JBOHLR010000211.1:0-2724 GCA_050729555.1 Allostellaceae bacterium | reverse complement strand
GTCGTGAACGAAATGTCGAGTTCGACGAGTGGTATGGCGCGACAATCAGGATGAGAACGGCGCGTCAATCTGGATGAGACGGGCAGCCGCGTGGGGAGATAATTGACGTTGGCCGGTGGAATGGCAAGCGTTTTGATTGTCGCTGCGCGTCAATCAGTTTCTTCCTTCTCGATTTCCTTGATCGTCGCGTGGGCTGCCGGCCGACCGCGACCCCGTTTTCGATCAAGCGCTTCACGGCGGCGATAGCTTTCGACATTCATTTCCAGGATCGTGGCGTGATGCACGAGACGATCGATAGCCGCGAGGGTCATGACCTGATTTGGGAAGATCTTGTCCCATTCGCCAAACGGTTGGTTGGCTGTAATCAGCATAGATCGTCGCTCGTATCGCGCGGCGATCAGCTCGAACAGTACGCTCGTTTCGGCCTGATCCTTGGTCACGTAGGCAAGGTCATCGAGGATGAGCAGGTCGTAGCGATCGAGCTTGGCGATCGTACTTTCGAGCGCCAGTTCGCGCCGGGCGAGCTGGAGCCGTTGCACCAGGTCCGTGGTACGGGCGAACATCACGCGCCATCCATTCTCGACCAGGGCAAGCCCGAGCGCCGCCGACAAATGGCTCTTGCCCCCGCCGGGCGGGCCAAAGAGCAGAATGTTGGCGCCCTTCGCCAGCCAGACGTCGCCGGACGCCAGCGCCATCACCTGCGCCTTGGAGATCATGGGCACGGCGTCAAAATCGAAGGTGGCGAGGGTCTTGCCGGCGGGCAGACGCGCGTCGACGAGATGCCGTTCAATACGGCGACGGCCGCGGTCGGCAATCTCGTTTTCGGCGAGAGTGGCCAGAAAACGAGCGGCCGGCCAGCCCTCCTTATCCGCTTGCTCGGCAAGCTTGGCCCACATCAGCTTGATACCAGGCAAGCGCAGCTCGCTCAGCAAGAGTTCGACGCGGGCAGCATCAATGGCGTTGGTCGTCGTCATGCCACGACCTCCAATCCGGAGGTCTGCTCGATCGGCTGAACAGAAGCGAGCTCGTCATAGGTGCTGAGCGCGACCAACTTCACCTTGATCGCCGGGACGGCAGTCGGGCTGGGCGTAAACCGCTCGCGCAGGATCGCCGGGTCGGGCATTTGTCCGGCATCGAGGTCCGCCTCGATCAGTGCAGCCAACTCGGCCTCGCAGCCGCGCTCGTGGGCAAGTGCCAGCAGTTCGACTGTCGTCTTGCAAGCGCGTTTATCGCCTAAGCTGCGGTGCAACGCCTCGAAAGCGCGGGCGTAGGCCGGCCGAGGGAACAGACCGTCGCGGTAGACGAGATTATTGAGCGCCATCGGCTTCCTGCGCAGCGCGTGGATGACGTGCCGATAATCGACGACGTAGCCGCTTTTGGTATCCGAGATCGGCCGTCCGCGCCGCAGCGTCATGATCGGCGTCGCGCCGAGGAAGCATTCGAGACGATCATCGTAAAGGCGCACGCGCAGGCGGTGACCGACAAGTCGCGACGGCGCGGTGTAGAAGACACGGCGCAAGATGAAGCCGCCGCTCGACGTGACGGTGACGATCTTCTCCTCGTAATCCGTCGTGCGCCGCTTGGGGAGCGATCTGAGCAGCGGTCGCTCCGCCTCAATCCGCTTGCGATTATTGGCGTTGCGCCGGCCGACGATCTCATCGACGAAGCGGCGGTAGGCATCCAGATCGGCGAAGTCGCGGCTGCCGCGCAAAAGCAGTGCATCTTCCAGCGCCCGCTTGAGGTGACCGTGCGCGCTTTCGATCGATCCGTTCTCGTGCGCGACGCCGAGATTGTTCCGGCTCGGGATCAGATCGTAATGACGCATGAGGTCCTGATATCGACGCGTCAGGTCCTCCTGAGAATCGCGGTCCAGGTTGCGGAAAGCCGCCGACAGGCTGTCGCTGCGGTGCTCACGAGGAGCGCCACCGAGCGCCCACAGCGCATTCTGCAGGCCCTCGGCCAGAGCCACAAAGCTCTCACCGCCGAGCACCACATGGGCATGCTCGAAGCCAGAGAACGCCAGCCGAAAGTGATAGAGCCGGTGGTCGAGTGCGACACCCGAAACCGTCACCCCGAGCGCGCTGGTGTCGGTGAAATCAGACAAACCAAGGCGTCCGGGTTCGTGCTCCTGGCGGAAAATGACCTCCCGTTCGGGGCCGGCCAGCGCGCGCCACGTGCGGATCCGCCGTTCCAGCGTCCGGCGGATCCCGGGGGCAATCTCGGGATGGCGGCGGCGCAGCTCTTCGAGCACGGCGACCGCGCGAACGCCAGGCGCCGTCGCCAACATCGGTACAATCTCGCTGTCCCAAACCTCGGCCAGCGGGTCCGGCCGCCTTCGGCCGCGCGGTGCTTTCTTCTGCGAGGGCAGCCGCGGATCGTCCCCGATCCGATAGCCGGTCGCCCGGCTGAAGCCGGACTTGAGGGCCGCAACGGCCACATCGTGCGTCTGTCGGTATGTCATGAAGGTCCTCATCTGGTGGTCGGTTAAGTGGCAGCCGGGCAAGCGCTGATTCCTCATTCCAGAGACGAATCAGAACCTTACCCAGTCGTGCACGACCGCCAGACCGCATCTGCCAGGGTGGACAAATGTGCCGCCGGGGATGGCCGTCCGTCGCCTCGGGCTACGCCCTCGCTCCGTCCGACCATCCCCGGCGCAGTCTCATCTTGATTGACGCTGCCGTCTCACCTTGATCGCCGCGCGGCAATCTATGGGCACCGCGATGT
>JBOHLR010000210.1:0-2794 GCA_050729555.1 Allostellaceae bacterium | reverse complement strand
ATCGAGAGTCCGAGCACGAGCGCCAGGCCGAAAAACCCGGCAGCGATCAGGCCGAAGCCGGCGGTGCCGTTGTCCATCGGCGGCAGACCGTGCCTGAGAACAACAATCAGGAGAATCAATCCGGCGGCGCCGAGGGCGCCGTGCGCAAGCGGCAGTGCCTGTGGCAGACGCGGCGCCGACGAACCGCGGAGGTAGAGTATAGTCAAGCCGGCGCCGAAGAGCGCCGCGACCGTCAAAACCGCGAATGCAAGGTGAAGCATCGTCACGCCGCCGCGCCGCCCCGCGGACAGGCGTTCAACTGGAAAGACAGGCTAATATCAGGCCGCCAGCCAACGCCGACGGCAAACGCGATCAGCGTGGTGAAACGGCGCTGCCGATTTGGCCGGGACCGCCCATGAACTGCTCGCGATAGGCGGGCGACATGCCGTAGCTGTTCGAGCCGCTGTTGCCGCCGTTGATGCTCAGCGAGGTGCCGCCGAAGTGCATGATCGGGCTGCTGCCGTTGCCCTGACCCGCGAGGTTGGCCGACATGCCGTCGCTCTGGCTGTCCGGGTTGTTCGCGAGGTTGGCGCTCACGCCGGTGTTATTGTTCGTCGGTTGAATCTCGAACGCAAAGGACGCCGGCGCTGCGGAGATCAGCGCGGCGAATGCAACCGAAGTCAGCAAGCTGTAGCGCATGGAAAACCCCGCTTGGATTGATATCTTACAGCCATTATAGGCGGCCGCAGCGGGTTTTGTCCACGCCGCCACGATTTTTCTGGCGAATTGTGGCATTCGCACCCACATGACAGCCTGTTCATGAGTGACCGCCGGAAACCGCAGGATTCTGCGACACCGCGCCACGCTCGCGGGGCGATACGCCGCCGCCGCACGTTGCAATAATCCGCAATGGGCACGCCGCGCCAAGGGCACAAATTTCGCACCGTCATCCTGCTGGCCTGCGTTCTAGCCGCCATGCTGACGCTGGTCGGATTCTCGGTGCCACTTTATCGTCTGTTCTGCGCCGCCACCGGCTACAACGGCACGACGCAGCGGGTCGCCGGCGACGCCGGCAAGGTCTCGCCGCGTGTCGTCACGGTGCAGTTCAGCACGTCGGTCGCCCCGGATCTGCCGTGGCGCTTCGTGCCGGTGCAGCGCTCGGTCCAAGTTCACCTGGGCGAAGAGAAGCTGGTCTATTTCTCGGCCACCAATGTGGGCGACCAGCCGGTCGTCGGCCATGCGACCTTCAACGTGACGCCGGACAAGGTCGGACTCTATTTCGACAAGATCCAGTGCTTCTGCTTCAGCGACGAGCGCTTGGTGCCCGGCAAGACCGTTCTCATGCCGGTCGATTTCTTCGTCGATCCGGCGCTCGATAACGATCCCAACGCCAAGGACGTCGGCACGATCACGCTCTCCTATACTTTCTTCCGCGCTGACAAGCCGGATGACATCCGGAATCTGTCGCGCTTCGATCCCAACGCGCCACCCGATCCGGTGCGTGGCGCGCGGCTCTTCGCGGAGCGTTGTTCGGGGTGCCATGCGCTCGACCACACCAAGATCGGTCCGCCGCTCGGGACAGTGTTCGACCGTGCCGCCGGCCGCGTCGCCGGTTATCCGTACTCGCCAGTGCTCAAACAGGCGAAACTCACCTGGACGGTCGCCAATCTCGACCGCTGGCTTGCCGATCCGCAGGCGCTGGTGCCCGGCAACAAGATGCCGATCAAGGTGCTGGAGCCCAACACGCGCCGCGACATCGTGGCCTATCTCGAGCATCTGCGTGCCGACCGGACGGCGGCGACGGCGAGCGATTCCAGTGCAATTAATCGCTGATTTACCGCAGACGGCAGCCCCTCTGGGGCGCGGCGATTTGGCTCATGTCCGGTGGAATGTTTGGGTAATATGACCGCGACGATTTGGGGAAAAGGGGTCGTGATGGATTCATCGGTCGCGGACGCCGATCGTACGGCGCGCGTGTGGCAAGGCCAGGCGGGCGGCCCGGAGCGATTCCGCCTGGGCAGCGAGCAACACAAGACGCTGTTCTGCCGGATGCTGCTCGACACCTTCAATCCCTATAAACCCGCGGTCATCGACTGGCCGAAGCTCGATCCCGACGCACGCGATCGGCTGGTGTCGTTGCCGATCTGGGACATCGCCGTGCAGACAGAAGGCAAGGCGAAGCTTCGCGTCGCGACCTACGGCGAAACCGTGACTGACAAACTCCTCAAGGAGGCGATCGCGCTCAACGGCTTCGAAGAGGGCCGGCACAAGGACGTGCTCGCCAACATGGTGCACGCCTACGGCATCGAGCTCGCCGAGGAACCGGTTTACGTCAAACCGCGCGATCCGGAATGGGCGTTCATGGTCACCGGCTACAGCGAATGCATCGACAGCTTCTTTGCCTTCGGCTTGTTCGAGCTGGCCAAGCGCTCAGGCTATTTCCCGAAGGATCTGGTCGAGACCTTCGAGCCGGTGATGCAGGAAGAAGGACGGCACATCCTGTTCTTCGTCAACTGGGTCGCCTGGCACAAACGGAACATGCCGTGGTGGCGCCGGCCGTGGTTCGCGCTCAAGGTGCTCGCGGTGTGGGCGTTCCTGATCTGGGAGCGTATCGGCATCGCCCGCGGCATCGGCGGTGCGCCCAATGCCGACAACAACTTCACGGTCACCGGCAGCAAGTCGGTCGGCGTCGACATCTCGACCGGCGAGCTCATGGGTCTCTGCCTCGCCGAGAACGACCGCCGGCTCGCCGGCTACGACAAGCGATTGCGGCGGCCGCAGGTTGTGCCGCGGTTGGTACGCTTCGCGCGGAGAT
>JBOHLR010000209.1:0-2910 GCA_050729555.1 Allostellaceae bacterium | reverse complement strand
TCGGCCGCGATCTCCTGCGGCGCGCCTTCGACCAGAATCTGGCCCGCGACCAGCACGGTGATCCGCCGCGCCAGGCGGAACACGAGATCCATGTCGTGCTCGATGATGAGCAGCGCGATGTCGGTCGGCAGCCGTTCTATGGTGTCGACGATGGTGCCCGATTCGGACGACGGCACGCCGGCCGCCGGTTCGTCGAGCAATAGCACCTTGGGCGCCAGGCCGAGCGCGACCGCGATCTCGACGAGACGCTGCCGACCGTAGGCGAGCTCCTTGACCGGCCGCAAGGCCTCGTCATGGAGCGCAAGCCGTTCGAGCAGTCCGTAGGCTTCGTCGATGATGTGGCGGCGGCTGCCAGCCGGGCGATGGATGTCGCCGCCGCTACCGAGCCGCTCGGACACCGCCAAGGTGACGTTCTCCAGCACCGTCAGCCCACGGAACAGCGTTGTGATCTGGAACGTGCGGACGACACCGCGCTTGACGCGCTGCGCCTGCGACAACGGCGTGATGTCAGATCCTTCGAGCAGAATGCGGCCGTCATTGGGCTGGAGAACGCCGGTGACCAGATTGACGAAGCTCGTCTTGCCGGCGCCATTGGGGCCGATGAGCGCATGACGCGCGCCGTGCCCGAGGCGGAAATCGATGCTACTGGCGACGGCCAATGCGCCGAAGCTCTTGCAGAGACCACGGGTTTCGAGCGCCGACGCCGCGGTTCCGGTCATCGCCGCCGTCCGAACAGCGCGCCGATGCGATCGAATATTCCGAGCACGCCGCCGCGGGCGAACGTCACCATCAGCACCAGCAGCAGGCCGATCCAGAAATACCAATAAACCGGATCGATCGCGGCAAAGCGATCCTGCGCGATCATGTAAAGCGGCACGCCGATGAACGCACCATAGAGGCGGCCGATGCCGCCGAGCAGCAGCATGATGAGGACGTTGCCCGAGCGCTCGAACCCGAGCGCGTCGGTGGCGACGAACTGCGTCGTTTGCGCCACCAGCGCGCCCGCAACGCCGGCCATCGCCGCCGAGATGGCGTAGGCGACGAGGCGGCGCTTGAAGACCGGCGAGCCAATCGCGTGCATGCGCGCCTCGTTTTCGCGGATGCCGGTCAGCGACCGGCCGAACGGCGAATGAACGATGCGCCGCATGATGAACCAGCAAATGAAGAGCACGGCCAGGCAATAGAAGTAGGCCGTATTGCCGTAGAGGTCGAAGTGGAAGAGACCCAAGACCGGGCTGACGTCCATCCCTTGGAGGCCGTCGGCGCCGCCGGTGACGGTATTCGCCTTATTGGCGGCCTCGTGCAGCATGACGGCGACCATCAGCGTCATCATCAACTGCGTCAGGCCGCGCGTGCGTAGCACCACGATGCCCGAGATCAAGCCGACCAGAGCGGCGGCCGCAGCCGCCACGAGCAAGCCAAGGACCGGCGCGCCCATGCCGTGCGCGGCCAACAGTCCCGCCGCGTAGGCGCCGGTGCCGAAGAAGGCGGCCTGGCCGAGGGTGATGATGCCGGCGTAGCCGAGCACGAGATCGACCGACAGCGCGAACAGGATGCTGGCGAGAATCTGCGAGCCGAGCGCCAGATAATCGGGAAACGCGAAGTAACCCGCGAGCGCCACCAGCCACGGCAACAGCTCGAACCAGCGGTAGCGATGCCGACGGGCAAAGGTTTCGGCCGCCCCGGCGACGATCCGTTCGGCGACCGCTTCCATCACGACGGCCCGATCAGACCGCGCGGCCGCCACATGAGCAGCACCAGCGTCAGCGCGTAGATGAAAAACGAGCCGATTTCAGGCAGCAGGTATTTAAACGCGGTATCGGCGATGCCGAGCAGCAGCGCCGCGAAAAACGGCCCGCGGATCGATCCGAGGCCGCCGACCGAAACCACGATCAGGAAATAAACCAGGTAGTCGATCGCATAGCCGGGATAGATCGGCAGCAGCTCGGCGCCAAGACCGCCGCCCAAGGCCGCGAGCCCGCTGCCGAGCGCGAAGGTGAGCGTGAACAGGCCTGACGTGTTGATGCCGACCGCCTGCGCCATACGCAGATTGTCGACCGCGGCGCGGATCTTGGCGCCGAAGCGCGTCCGGTCGAGCGCCAGCCACAGTCCGGTGACCAGAACCGCGCCGCAGACGATGAGAAACGTGCGATAGGCGGGAAATTCGCGGAAGCCGAGATCGACCTGACCGCGCAGCTCCGACGGCGGCTGAAAGAGCTGCGCGAGCGGCCCCCAAAAATACTTGGCGACGGCCACCGACATGAAAACCAGGCCGATTGTCAGCAGCACCTGGTCGAGCTCGTCGCCGCCATAGAGACGGCGGTAGAGCACGCGCTCGAACACGACGCTGAGCGCCGCGACGATCACCACGGCGCAGATCAGCGAAGCCCAGAACGGCATGCCGTAATCGTTCATCAGCGTCGTCACGGCGTAACCGCCGAACATGGCGAAGACGCCGTGCGCCAGATTGACGAACCCCATCAGGCCCATCGTCACCGACAGGCCGACCGAGATCAGGTACAGGACCATCGCGAAGGCGAGGCCGAAGAATCCGATACTGACCGCGGCCGAGAGAATTTCGTTCATTCTATCAACAGCTTAAGGCGTGGCCCCGGAACCTCACTATAGGGTGAACGGCGCCGGCCAGGCAACGCGTCGCCCGAGACGCGATCGCCGGCGCACTGCTTGGCGCCGGCGACCACCATCCCGACCCGTACGCGACCTATTTCGCCGCCGCGTGCGTTGCCTTCCACGGGTCCTTGACCATCGGGAAAGTCTCGAACTCGACGTTGGCGAGCTTGCCGTCGACCTTCTCGACCCGGCGGATATAGACGTTCTGAACGACGTCGCCGGTTAGCGGATCGATCATGAACGGTCCACGCGGGCTGTCGGCGGTCTTGTAGTTCTTGA
>JBOHLR010000208.1:0-2944 GCA_050729555.1 Allostellaceae bacterium | reverse complement strand
GGCAAGCTCGCCGGCGCCGGCAACTGTGGCGATCGCCAACCGGTGCGCGAGCGCGGGCGAAAGCCCTTGTGCCTCGGCGGCCTCGGTCAGACATTCGATGAACAGGAACACGTAGGCCGGCCCGCTGCCCGAAACCGCCGTCACGGCGTCGAGCATGCTTTCGTCGTCGACCCAGGCGATCTCGCCGACCGCGCCAAGCAGTTTGCCGCACAAGGTTCGCGCCGCGGCGCTCACCGACGGTCCGGCGCAGGCGACCGTGATGCCCCGACCGATGGCCGCCGGCGTGTTCGGCATCGCGCGCACCAGAGCCGCATCCGCACCGAGATGCCGCGCCATGCCGCCGAGCGTTTTGCCGGCGGCGATCGACAGCATCACCGCGCCGTCGTCGGCAAATCGGCGATAGGCCGGCACGACCGCGTCGAAGGCTTGCGGCTTCACGGCGAACACCACCGCCGCCGGCTTGAGCGGGCGCGGCAGTTGATCGGGCGTGGCGTAATAGCGCGCGCCGCGCGCGCGGTGCGCGAGCGACGGCTCGACGACATGGAAAGGTCCGCCGACGCGTTTGCGAATCCAGCCGGTCAGCAGCGCGCCGCCCATCTTGCCGCAACCGACCAGCAGCACCGCCGCCGAACGGGGGCGTCGGCCGCTCACGCCTCGCCGACCGGATCGATCATCGCCGACGCGATCGCCTCGTGCGCCGATTTGCCGCCCCAGACGACGAGCTGGAACGCGGGATAGAAGCGCTCGCATTCGACCAGCGAGATGTCCACCAAATCCTCGATCTGTTCGACGCTCGCGCCGTGCGCGCCGCGCAACAGAACGCCCTGGCGGAAAGCGGGGCTTTTATCGTCGGCGAAATCGAAATGGCCGATCCACAGCCGCTCGTTGACCGCCGCCAGCAGCTCGTGCGCGGCGGGACGCCGGCCGCGCGGCACCTTGAGCTCGAAGCTGCAGGAATATTGCAGGGCGTTGACCGACGGCTCCCAGACGAAATGCAGGCGATAGGAGCACCAGCGGCCGGCCACCTCGATCACCATTTCGTCGTCGCCCGTACGGTCATGCGGCCAAGCGTTGGCCTGCACGATTTCCTCGACCAGATCGATGGGATTAGCGCCGGCGACCGGGGTTTCGAGCGACAGTGCCGTCATCCGCCCTCCTTGGCGGCGGGGCGGGAATTTCGACTAATGGTGTGGAGTCTTCCCGCCAACCACTATGGCTAATCTGCCAAATGGTTTCGAGCCGAGGCAAGCGCCGAATGACGGAAAACTGTGGAGGACTCGCGTCCTAGCGCGATTTGCCGCGGGCGCCCGCGCGCCGACCCGGCCGTGTCGACCCCGACTTGCGCGACGCGCCGCCAGCCTTCCGGCCTTCGAGCGCATCGAGCCGCGCGCCCAAGGCTTCCTGCTCGCGCCGCGCCTTGGCGGCCATGGCCTGAACCGCCTCGAACTCCTCGCGCCGCACCAAGTTCATGCGCGACAACACGCGATCGACCTGGTCCTTGACCCGGGCCTCAAGCTCGTCGCGCAGGCCGACAAACGCGCCGGCGGCGCCTTGCGCGACGCGGGCGAAATCCTCGAACAGGCGGTTGTTGGCTGCCATTCCCGTGTCTCCTTTACGGTCAACATAAGCAGGCACGCGGCCGGGGAACAGGCTATAACACCGCCCGCAGGAAACCAGCCATGATCGTCGTCACCGGCGGCGCCGGCTTCATCGGGTCGAATCTGGTCGCCGCGCTCGAGGAACGGGCCGCTGGCGACATTGTTGTGTCCGACTTCCTCGGCCAGGAGGAAAAGTGGCGCAACCTGGCCAAGCGCGAGCTGGCCGCGGTGATTTCGCCCGACCGCCTATTCGACTATCTCGACGACCATGCCGCCGAGATCGAGGCGATCTTCCACATGGGCGCCATCTCGGCGACCACCGAGCGCGACGTCGATCTGATCGTCGCCAGCAATTTCACGTTGTCGCAGCGGCTGTGGGATTGGTGCACGCAACATCAGACACGGCTGATCTATGCCTCGTCGGCGGCAACTTACGGCGACGGCAGCGCGGGGTTCGACGACGACCTCACGCCCGCCGCTTTGGCCAAGCTGCGGCCGCTCAACGCCTATGGCTGGTCAAAGCACCTGTTCGACCGCCGCGTCGCGCGCCTCGTCGCCGGCAACGCGCCGCGGCCGAAGCAGTGGGCGGGACTCAAATTCTTCAACGTCTACGGACCGAACGAATACCACAAAGGCACGATGCAGAGCGTCGTCGCGCACATCTTTCCGCGCGCCAAGGCCGGCGCGCCGGCGCGGCTGTTCAAATCGCACAATCCCGCCTATCCCGACGGCGGCCAGAAGCGCGATTTCGTCTATGTGTGCGATTGCGTCGCGTTGATGCTGTGGCTTTACGATCATCCGAACGTCAACGGCCTATTCAATGCCGGCACCGGCAAGGCGCGCAGCTTCGCGGACCTGGCGGCCGCGGTGTATCGCGCACTCGGCAGCGAACCGAAGATCGAGTACGTCGACACGCCCGCCGAGATCCGCGCCAAGTACCAATACTTCACCGAGGCGCGGATGGACCGCGTGCACGCCGCCGGCTTTGCCACGCCAGCGACCGAGCTCGAGGACGGCGTCCGGCACTACGTCCAGACCTACCTCGCCGCCGATCCATATCGCTGAGGGCTGCCGTCGTTCATGCTGGCGATTCCGTTTCCCCCGCTCAATCCGATTGCGCTGTCCCTCGGCCCGTTCGTCATCCGCTGGTACGCCCTCGCCTACATAGCCGGGTTGGTCATCGGCTGGCGTTATTGCATGTGGATCGCATCGCAGCCGTCGCGCGTCGCTCGGCGCGAGGACGTCGATGATTTCCTGGTGTGGGCGACGCTCGGCGTCATCATCGGCGGCCGCACCGGCTATGTCCTCTTCTATCGGCCGGAATTCTATTTCGCCAATCCGAGCGA
>JBOHLR010000207.1:0-2945 GCA_050729555.1 Allostellaceae bacterium | reverse complement strand
GGATCCTGCTCGACGACGAGGACGCTGCGCCCGGCCTTGGCGAGCGTATAGGCGGTGGTCAAACCGGCCGGGCCGGCGCCGACGATGACGGCGTCGAAGGTCTGCAACGGGCTGCTCCGCTTGGGGTTTCAGGCCGGAGCAGAGAAGCAGGAAGAGGTTAAAGGGGGATTAGGGGGATGGGTGAATGGGAGGGGGAATGGGCGGGCGTTTCCCGCATGCTTCGAGACGCGGCCCTGCCGGGCCGCTCCTGAGCATGAGGAGGACTGTGCGGAAATAAAGCCTTAACCCTCATCCTGAGGAACGCGCATAGCGCGTCTCGAAGGATGACGAACGCAATTCTCCTGTTCCGGGAAATGAATGGAGCGGTCTATCCGCGTCATGGCCGGGGCTTGACCCGGCCATCCACGCGGTTCCTTAGGTCGTCGAACTGCATTAGCTGCATTATCCAAGAAACTTCTCATTATGGTGCCAGCGAAGGAAATCGAGATCTGGCCAATCCGATTTCTGCTCTGGCAGGCGAAGCGCTTTGCCGTGAAGTCGCCGATATTCCTCTCCGTTGTGGAATACTTCCTTGACTTTCTTGCTCACCACAAATCGGTATTCTGTATCCACTGTCGCATAACCCGCGTCCAAAACGCAGTGAATGTCCTTCCTCAAGAGAATCCCGTTTGACTTAATATGCAGACCACCATCCGCATACGGGCGGATATGCGCGGCATCTAATGCTGGCAGCACTTTTCCTTCCGAGATCGCGCACTGGCGATGATATGCTTCGGTGACTGCAATCCTGAATGCACCTTGGCCGAGTCGTGGTGTTATTAGAGTAGGGGATCCATATCTCGCGATTGACTCCGCAAATTCTCCGTGTGCGCCTACTGACAATGCCTGCCCGATGTCTTGCAGTCGATTCCATAAAAGCAGGCCATCAGTATCGTCTGTTGAATAGCGCTTCCCGCCCACGACGTTCCGCGACCAGGACGCCGGCAATTTGAGCCACAGTTCGGCTGGAAAAAATATCGGCTCAACAAGAATGCGGCAGCCAATGTTTGTTGCCGAACCTACGATTTCATTCGACCGATATCTCGCTATAGCCGCACGTAATGCCTGATAAGAAGCTACGCCGTTAGCTTCCCGAAAGGTTTCCCAAGCAATTTGGAGCGGTAACACGGAACTGCTGCTAAGGACCCCAAATCCGCCAATCTTGTCGCGCGGACTCTTCAGCCGGAAGGCAAAAAGCTCTCCAGGTTGAATCGCACGAAATGCGTTCCCGGCTGGCTGCCAGAAATTCACTTCTGCCAAATGCTGTCGGCTCGATAGGAAGTCGAACCAATCATCATCCGTGTTTGCGATGTAGAGGCCAACCATGCGCTCCCCTCAATAAAATTGAAGCGCAAAGATGCACGCGAATCAAGACGGCGGGACATTGTTCGTCTTCCGTCATTCACTATAGGCTTAGATGAAACGGGAGCGTGCAGCAGGATCAATATCCAGAAAGCTCGTGACCGGCTCGGGTGCTTCATCTCCTGATGAAGTCAGGGGACCTATACTTAATTATCCAAAAAGCTCCGCAGCTTCCGGCTCCGGCTCGGATGTTTCAATTTCCGCAGCGCCTTCGCCTCGATCTGGCGGATGCGTTCGCGGGTGACCGAGAACTGCTGGCCGACTTCTTCGAGCGTATGGTCGGTGTTCATGCCGATGCCGAAGCGCATGCGCAGCACGCGCTCCTCGCGCGGCGTCAACGAGGCCAGCACCCGCGTGGTGGTCTCGCGCAGGTTCGATTGGATCGCCGCGTCGATCGGCAGAATCGCGTTCTTGTCCTCGATGAAATCGCCGAGATGCGAATCCTCCTCGTCGCCGATCGGCGTCTCGAGCGAGATCGGCTCCTTGGCGATCTTCAGCACCTTGCGGACCTTTTCGAGCGGCATCGCGAGCTTTTCGGCAAGCTCCTCCGGCGTCGGCTCGCGGCCGATCTCGTGCAGCATCTGGCGCGAGGTGCGCACGATCTTGTTGATCGTCTCGATCATGTGCACGGGAATGCGGATCGTGCGCGCCTGGTCGGCAATCGAGCGGGTAATCGCCTGGCGGATCCACCAGGTCGCATAGGTTGAGAATTTGTAGCCGCGCCGATATTCGAACTTATCGACCGCCTTCATGAGGCCGATGTTGCCTTCCTGGATGAGATCGAGGAATTGAAGACCGCGGTTGGTGTATTTCTTGGCGATCGAGATCACCAGCCGCAGGTTCGCCTCGACCATTTCCTTCTTCGCCTGGCGCGCCTCGCGCTCGCCCTTTTGGACGACATGCACGATCTTGCGGAATTCCTGGATCTCAAGCCCGGTCTCGGTCGCGAGCCCGTGAATGTCGGTGCGGATTTGGCGGATCTTCTCCTTGCGGCGGGTGACGAAATCCTTCCAGCCGCGGCCGCCGAGCTTGGAGACGCGCAGCAGCCATTTCGGATCGAGCTCCGAATTCTGGTAGGCCTTCAGGAAATCCTCGCGCGCGACGCCGCTCTCTTCCGCTTGGCGCAGCAGCTTGGTCTCGAAGCCGATCAGCCGCTTGTTGATGTCGTAAAGCTGCTCCACGAGCGCATCGATGCGGTTCTGGTTCAGCGATAGCGATTTGACGTCGGTAACAATCTCTTTCTTGAGCGTCTTGTAGCGGCGCTCCTGCGCGGGGGTGAGCGTCTCGTTTTTGAGCTTGTTTTCGACGTTCTGCACCTGCAGCTTGTTGAGTTTCTTATAGGCGTCGGCGATGCGATCGAATGTGTCGAGCACTTTCGGCTTGAGTTCGGCTTCCATCGCCGAGAGCGATACGGAATTCTCCATATCCTCGTCGTCGTCGAAGGCTTCTTCGAGCGGCGGCGTATCGCCGTCTTCCTCGGCGGCGGGGCGCAGGCCCGCGGGAGGGGTGAGCGGCGCGGTTGCGGGGGCGCGCTGCGCGGCGAG
>JBOHLR010000206.1:0-2986 GCA_050729555.1 Allostellaceae bacterium | reverse complement strand
GCGGCCTTTCGATCTGGCGGTTGATGGGGCCTGCGCGGCTTTCACAGCGGCGATCACGCGCGCTATATCAGCCGCGCCGAGCTCCGGAAACATCGGCAGGCTGAGCACCTCGCGCGCCGCGCGTTCGCTTTCGCCGAGGCCGCCCGGGTCGAGCGCAACGCGACCGCGATAGGCGGGCTGCAAATGGACCGGCACGGGATAATGGATCGCGGTGCCGATGCCGGCGCGGTCGAGCGCCGCCCGCAACGGTCACGCGCCCGCCGGCATACGCGGCGCGCAGCGCCTTTTCGGTCATCGTTCGGATCCGGTTGTGGCGAAGGACATGGCCGGGATGTTTGCCGAGCCGTGCTTGCGGCGCAAGCCCATCCTGCGTAGCGGGTGCTGGATATAGCGCGTTTGGCACGCGCAACCTATAAACCGAACGCTCACGGTAACCGTTGGGCCGTTGTCGGGGATTGGAGAAACCGTTTGGACACCTGTGCACCGCCCGATCCGACACCAAAGAAGCCGAAATTCGCAATGCCGGCAGGCGCCTGCGACGCGCATTGCCATGTCTTCGGTCCAGCATGGACATTTCCCTATGCCGCCGACCGCGCCTATACGCCACCCGATGCGCCGAAGGAAACACTCGCGGCGATGCATCGTTTCCTCGGCATCGAGCGCGCGGTGATCGTGCAAGCGAGCTGCCACGGTGCCGACAACCGCGCGATGATGCATGCGATCGCAGCAAGCGACGGTCACCTTCGGGGTGTCGCGATCGTCGACGAGACGTTCGACGACCGCGCGTTCCGCGCGCTGCACGACGGCGGCATCCACGGCGTGCGCTTCAATTTCGTCCAGCATTTGGGCGGCCGGCCCGATCCGAAGGTCTTTCAACGCACGGCGGGGCGACTCAAGGATCTCGGCTGGCACCTCGTGTTGCATCTCGACGCCAAGGACATCGCCGAACTCGCGCCGACAATTCGTACCCTGCCGGTGCCGTTCGTCATCGACCATATGGGCCGCGTGAAGGCCGGCGACGGCCTCGACCAGCCTGCCTTCAAGGTGTTGCTCGAGCTGATGAAGCTCGAAACCGCGTGGGTCAAGGTCTGTGGCTCGGAACGTGTATCGAGCGCGGGTCCGCCGTTCACGGACGCCGTGCCGTTCGCCCAGGCCTTGGTCAAGGCTGCGCCCGACCGGGTGCTGTGGGGTACCGACTGGCCGCATCCGAATATCGCCAAGCACATGCCCAACGATGGCGATCTGGTCGACCTTGTGCCGCTGATCGCACCGGACGACACTCATCGGCATAAGCTCTTGGTCGAAAACCCGACGCGGCTTTACGGCTTCGGCGAGACGAAGCGGGCATGACGAGCAACACCAGCAGGATCGCGCTGATCGGCTTCGGTGAGGTTGGCTCGCTGTTCGCGCGCGATTTGGTCGCCACTGGCCGGCACAGTGTCGCGGTCTACGACATCCTGTTCGACGCTGCGCCGGGTGCGGCCATGAAGGACCGTGCCCGCGCGCTCAAAGCCGTGCCCTGCCTCACCGCGGCGGAAGCGGCCAAGGACGCGCTGGTCGTAATATCGGCCGTGACGGCGCCGTCGGCCGCCGACGTCGCGCGCGAGGCCGGCGGCTATCTACGACCCGGCCAGTTCTTCCTCGACATCAATTCGGTCTCGCCCGAAACCAAGCGCGGCGACGAGACGCTGGTCGCGAAATCTGGCGTCGATTACGTCGAGGCCGCAGTGATGGCGCCGGTCGCACCCTACGGCATCACGGTGCCGATGCTGCTCGGCGGAAACCGCGCCGCTGCGCTGGCCGACATTCTCAATCCTTCCGGCTTCTGCATGACCGTGGTGGCCGAGACCGTCGGCCAGGCCAGCGCCATCAAGATGTGCCGCAGCGTTTTCATCAAGGGAATGGAAGCTCTCGCCGTCGAAGGCTTCCTGGCGGCGCGGCGCTATGGCGTCGAGGACAAGGTCATCGCGTCGCTTGACGAGACCTTCCCAAGCTTCGATTGGGAAAAGCAGGCAGGCTACCTGATTTCGCGCGTGGTCGAGCATGGCCGCCGGCGCGCCGCCGAGATGCGCGAAAGCGCCGAGACGGTCGCCGCCGCCGGACTCGATCCGCTGATGACGCTGGCGACCGCACGACGTCATGATTGGCTCGCCGACCGCGTCGCGGAAACGCCGTCGCTCAAATCCGCGCCGGAGGCGAACTGGCGCGCTAGCCTCGACGTCATCCTGAAGCGGCTGAAACAGGCAACAACGGTCGCCGAGTGATCAGCGCGCGAAGATTTCCTTCAGCCGGCCGACCATCTGCTTATGGCGCGACGCGTCGGCGACGTTGACGCCCTTGCCGACGCCGAGATAGCGCTCGGCGACCTCGGGATTGTGCAGTAGATCCTTGCCGGTGCCAGCCAGCGTCACGCGGCCATTCTCGATGACATAGCCGCGGTCCGCGATCGCCAGCGACAGTCGTGCGTTCTGTTCCGACAACAGGATGGCGCGGCCTTCCGAACGCAAACCGGCGACGAGATGGAAGATCTCAGTCACCAACACCGGCGCCAGGCCGAGCGACGGCTCGTCGAGCACCAGGATGCGCGGCTCGGCCATCAAGCCACGCGCGATCGCCAGCATCTGCTGCTGGCCGCCGGAAAGATTGCCTGCCTGCTCTTTAACCCGCTGAAGTAGAATAGGAAATCGCTCGCAGACCCGGCCGATCCGCTGTGTCATGGCGCTGTCGTCGAGGTCTTTGCGCCGGGCGTAGGCGCCGAGCCGCAAGTTTTCCAGCACGGTCAGGCCGCCGAAAATCTGCCGTCCTTCCGGCACCAGCGAGACGCCAGCGAGGACCCGCGCCCGCGCGTCGAGCCGATCAATGCGCTTGCCGTCGAGCGCGATCGTGCCGGCGCGCAGCGCCAAGAGACCGGAGATCGTCTTGACCAGGGTCGACTTGCCGGCACCGTTGGCGCCGACCAGTGCGACGATCTCGCCCGGCGCCACGG
>JBOHLR010000205.1:0-3007 GCA_050729555.1 Allostellaceae bacterium | reverse complement strand
GCCGTTCTGCGGCGCTTGACCGGCGACGACGCGGCCGCCACGCTGCCGCGCTGCAATCACCGGGAGGCGAAGCCTTGATCCTCGAAATCCGCACTTACACCGCCGCCGTCGGCAAGACGCAACAGTGGCTCGACTATTACGGCAAGAACGGTCTGCCGATTCAGCAAGAGATGCTCGGCAAGCTGATCTTCTTCGGCACCAGCGAGATCGGCACGCTCAATCAGATCACGCACATTTGGGCCTACAATTCGCTCGCCGAGCGCGAACAAAAGCGCGGCGCGATGGCCAAGGATCCGCGCTGGCAGGATTATCTCAAGAACCAGCCGCCGGGCGCACTGCTGGTGCAGGAAACCAAGATTCTCAACCCGGTTGCGTTCTCGCCGCTGAAGTGACGGCGTGACGCCGTCACTTCGCCTGCATCATGTGGCGCAGGACGTACTGCAGGATGCCGCCGTGGCGGTAGTATTCGAGCTCGTCGAGGGTATCGATGCGGCAGAGCAGCTTGATCTCCTCGCTCTTGCCATCCTGGCGGGTGATGCGGCAGGTGAGGGTGGCGCGCGGCTTCAGGCCTGAGGCGATGCCGACGATGTCGAACAGCTCGCTGCCATCGAGCTTGAGGCTCTGGCGGTTCACGGCGCCGGTGAATTGCACCGGCAGCACGCCCATGCCGATCAGATTCGAGCGGTGGATGCGCTCGAAGCTTTCGACGATGACGGCTTTGACGCCGAGCAGCAGCGTGCCTTTCGCCGCCCAGTCACGCGACGAGCCGGAGCCATATTCCTTGCCGGCGACGACCACCAGCGGCACGCCCTCTTTCTTGTAGAGCATCGCCGCGTCGTAGATCGGCATCGCCTGGCCGTCGGGCATGTGCTTGGTCATGCCGCCTTCGACGCCCGGCACCATCTCGTTGCGGATGCGGATGTTGGCGAAGGTGCCGCGCATCATCACCTGATGGTTGCCGCGGCGCGCGCCGTAGGAGTTAAACTCGGCCGGCCGCACTTGGTGCTCGACCAGGTATTCGCCGGCCGGCCCGTCGCGCTTGATCGAGCCCGCCGGCGAGATGTGATCCGTGGTGATGCTGTCGCCGAGGATCGCCAGCGGCCGCGCGCCCGATATGTCCGACAGCGGCGCTGGCTGCTTCGGCATGTCGTCGAAATAGGGCGGATAGGCGATGTAGGTCGAGCCCGGATTCCATTCGAAGGTGACGCCGCCCGACGGCTTCACCGACTGCCATTCGGGGGGACCGCGGAACACGTCGGCATAGCGCTGGCGGAACATCGGCGCGGTCACGGCCTGCGCCACGGTGTCCTGCACTTCGCGGTTCGACGGCCAGATATCCTTGAGATAAACCGGCTTGCCGTCGCCGTCCTGCGCCAGCGCGTCCTTGCTCACGTCGACGTTGAGCGAGCCGGCAATGGCGTAGGCGACGACCAAGGGCGGCGACGCCAGATAGTTGGCGCGCACCTGCGAATTGATGCGGCCTTCGAAATTGCGATTGCCCGACAGCACCGCGCCGACGACGAGATCGCCGGCTTCGACCGCCTCGGCGACGGGCTCCGGCAGTGGGCCGGAATTGCCGATGCAGGTGGTGCAACCATAGCCAACGAGATTGAAGCCGAGCGCGTCGAGATCCTGTTGCAGGCCCGAGGCGGCGTAGTAATCCGACACCACCTGGCTGCCGGGCGCGAGCGAGGTCTTGACCCACGGCTTCACTTTGACGCCGCGCTGCACCGCCTTGCGCGCCAACAGGCCGGCGCCAAGCATGACGCTCGGGTTCGAGGTGTTGGTGCACGAGGTGATGGCGGCGATCACCACGTCGCCGTCCTTGAGCTGGTAGTTGGCGCCGGCGACCTTCACCGGGCCGCCGGTCTTGGCCTTGTCGCGCGTCGCGGCAAGCTTGGGTAGTTCGCCCTTGAAAGCTTGCGCGGCGCCCGACAGCGCGACGCGATCTTGCGGCCGGCGCGGACCGGCGAGCGACGGCTCGACCGTCGCCAGATCGAGTTCGAGCGTATCGGTGAACGCCGGGTCGGGCGATTTCTCGTCGTGCCACAGACCCTGCGCCTTGGCATAGGCCTCGACCAGCGCCACTTGCTGCGCGTCGCGGCCGGTCAGCGTGAGGTAACGCAAGGTCTCCGCATCAACGGGGAAGAAGCCGCAGGTGGCGCCGTATTCCGGCGCCATGTTGCCGATGGTGGCGCGGTCGGCGAGCGCCAGCGAAGCGATGCCCGGACCGTAGAACTCGACGAAACGGCCGACGACGCCCTTCTTGCGCAGCATCTGCGTCACCGTCAGCACCAAGTCGGTCGCCGTCGCGCCTTCCTTGAGCGCGCCGTGCAAACGGAAGCCCACGACCTCGGGCAGCACCATCGAGATCGGCTGGCCGAGCATCGCCGCTTCGGCCTCGATGCCGCCGACCCCCCAACCGAGCACGGAGAGGCCGTTGATCATGGTGGTGTGGCTGTCGGTGCCGACCAGCGTGTCGGGATAGGCGATGGTCTTGCCCTTCTCGTCCGTCGTCCACACGACGCGAGCGAGATATTCGAGATTCACCTGGTGGCAGATTCCGGTGCCGGGCGGCACGACGCGGAAATTGTCGAAGGCGTCCTGGCCCCAGCGCAGGAAGGCATAGCGCTCTCCGTTGCGCTGGAACTCGACCTGCACGTTTTTGCGGAAGGCATTGGCGGTGCCGAAATTGTCGACCATCACGGAATGGTCGATGACCAAATCGACCGGATTGAGCGGATTGATCCGCTTGGGGTCGCCGCCGAGACACGCCATCGCCTCGCGCATCGCCGCCAGATCGACCACCGCCGGCACGCCGGTCAAATCCTGCATCAGCACGCGCGCGGGCTGGAAAACGATTTCGCGGTCCGAGGTCTTGGCCTTGAGCCAGGCCGCCACCGCCTTGATATCGTCGACCGTGACGGTGCGGCCGTTCTCGAAGCGCACCAGATTCTCGAGCAGGACCTTGAGCGAGAACGGCAGGCGCGAAATGTCGCCCAATCCC
>JBOHLR010000204.1:0-3025 GCA_050729555.1 Allostellaceae bacterium | reverse complement strand
GCGCCGCCTCGAACGAGCGGCTGCTGCACGGCAAGCCGGCATCGGCCATCAAGGTCGGCGTGCCCGCGGTCAACAGCTACACCGCAGCGTTTGCCGCGAACGATGCGATGAAGGGCATGTATTACGGCTATGACGGCCCGTGCTCGCCGTGGAACGACGAGAACACTCACCACTATCACTTCGTCGTCTATGCCTTGAGCGTGCCGTCGCTCGGCCTCAACGGCGAGTTCAGCGGCGAGACCGCGGTCGCGGCGATGAAGGGCAAGGTGTTGGCGCAGGGTCAGTTTCTCGGCGTCTATTCGACCAACCCGGCCGTCATGGCCAAGCTGAAGAAGTAACCGCAACCAGGGAGGATTCAGCAATGAACGTCCGTTGGTGGATTGCCGCCTTCGCGGGTGCGGCGTTATTCGCTGGTCCGGCGCTGGCACAGCCTGCGTCCGCACCGCCGGCGGCGCCGCCGGCGTATGGGCAGCCGATTACGCTGGCGCAGGCAAAGAAGGTCATGGCCGCCGCCGAGGCCGAGGCGAAGAAAGCCCCGTACCCGGTGGCGATCTACATCGTCGAGCCGAGCGGCGAGATGGTGATGATGGAGCGCATGGACAATACGCAATACGGCTCGGTCGCGCTCGCCCAGAAGAAGGCCGAGACCGCGGCGCGCTTCAAGCGTCCAACCCAAGCGCTCCAGGATCGCGTCCAATCCGCTGTCTTCCTGCTTCAGCTTGGCGGGAACGTGGTTGGCGGCGGCGTGCCGATCCTGGAGCACGGCAAAATCATCGGCGCCATCGGCGTCAGTGGATCGCCGTCGTCGCCGCAAGACGAGGCGGTGGCAAAGGCCGGGATCGAGGTGCTCGACAACAAGTAACCGCCTGCGCTTGATCGGATAACGCCTTCCGTGCTTCATCCCTCGCGGTGAGGCGCGAGAGGCGTAACTTTTCATGCAGACCTTCGGCATCATCGGCGGCGGCGCGTGGGGCACCGCGTTGGCGCAAGTCCTGCGCCGCGCCGGCCGCGACGTGATTTTGTGGGCGCGCGAAGCCGAAGTCGTAACGGCGGTTTCCACCGCGGCCGAAAACCCGATCTTCCTGCCAGGCATCACGCTCGAGTGCGGCATCCGCGCGACCGGCGAGCTCGCCGCCGCCGCGCGGGCCGATGCCGTTTTGCTGACGCCGCCGGCGCAACATCTGCGCGCCATCGCGGCGCAGCTCGCGCCACATTTGCCCAAAGGCGTGCCGCTGGTGCTATGCACCAAGGGCATCGAGGAAAAAACCGGCGCGCTGATGAGCGAGGCCGCCGCTGCCGCCGCGCCCGGTGCGCCGCTCGCCGTGCTGTCGGGCCCGACCTTCGCGCGCGAAGTGGCCGCCGGCCGGCCGACGGCGGTGACGCTGGCCGCCGCCGACGCGGCGCTCGGCGCCAAACTGGTTACGGCGCTGGGTGGGCGCAGTTTCCGGCCGTATCTCTCCGGCGATCCGATCGGCGCGCAGGTCGGCGGCGCGGTCAAGAACGTGCTGGCGATCGCCTGCGGCATCGTCATGGGCAAGAAGTTCGGCGACAACGCGCGTGCCGCGTTGATCACGCGCGGCCTCGCCGAGATGGTGCGCCTGGCGGTTGCCAAGGGCGGCAAGGCCGAAACGCTGATGGGTTTATCGGGTCTCGGCGATCTGACGCTCACCTGCACCGGCCTGCAATCGCGCAACCTGTCGCTTGGTGTTGCGCTTGGCGAAGGCCAGACGCTGGCGGCGATCCTCGATGCGCGCCGGTCGGTTGCGGAAGGCGTCACCTCGTCGGCCGCCTGCGTCGCGCTGGCGCGCAAGCTCGGCATCGAGATGCCCATTGTGCAAGCCGTGGACGCGATCCTGCATCGCGGCGCCGCCATCGACCGCGAGATCGAAGGCCTGTTGGCGCGGCCGTTCAAGGCTGAGCTCGCGGCGGGGCGGGACTGATGCCGACCGCCATCGCCATCCGCCACGTCGCATTCGAGGATATCGATGCCTTCGGTCCGGTGTTGGCGGCGCGCGGATATAAGGCAAGCTATCGCGATGCGCCGATCGACGATCTCGGCGCCGCCGATATTGCCGATTGCGACCTGCTGGTCGTGCTCGGCGGGCCGATCGGCGTCTACGAGGAGGATCGTTATCCGTTCCTCAAGCCGGAAATCGCGCTGATCGAAAAGCGCCTCAAGGCGGGCAAGCCGGTGCTCGGTATCTGCCTCGGCGCGCAGCTCATGGCGCGCGCGCTCGGCGCCAAGGTGTACGCCGCCGGCTTCAAGGAGATCGGTTGGGCCGGCATCAGCTTGAGCGCCGGCGGTCGCGCGTCGCCCCTGGCTAAACTCGCGTCGGGGACGCGCGTGCTGCATTGGCACGGCGATACGTTCGACCTGCCTTCGGGCGCGACGCATCTCGCGTCGACGCCGCGCACGCCCAACCAGGCCTTCGCCGTCGGCCGTCACGGTCTCGCGCTCCAGTTCCATCTCGAGGTCAGTGCGACCGGGCTGGAACGTTGGTTGGTCGGTCACGCGGTCGAGATCGGCGCCACGCCGCGGGTCACCGTGCCGCGGCTGCGGACCGACGCCGGCAAGTTCGCCGCCGAGCTGCTGCCGCAAGGCCGCGCCGTGCTCGAAAGCTGGCTCGACGGCCTGAAGGGATGACGCGGCGTATCGTCGTTCTCACCGGCGCCGGCGCCTCGCAGGAGTCTGGCCTCGATACGTTCCGCGATCCCGACGGAATCTGGTCGAAATATCGCGTCGAAGATGTCGCGACGCCCGACGCCTTCACGCGCGATCCGCGCCGGGTGCACGATTTCTACAATCTGCGGCGGCGCAATCTGCTGGCGGACCACGTCAAGCCGAACGCCGCGCATGCGGCGCTGGCGGAACTCGAGCGAAGTTGGCTCGGCGAATTTCTGCTGGTGACGCAGAATATCGACGATCTGCACGAGCGCGCCGGCTCGCAAAAGCTGATTCACATGCACGGCGAGATGCGCAAAGTGCGCTGCGCCGCCTGCGGCGCCGTGACCGTGAACGACGCCG
>JBOHLR010000203.1:0-3061 GCA_050729555.1 Allostellaceae bacterium | reverse complement strand
GAGCGCGACAATAGGCTTCGCCGCCTGCATGGCGCTGTAGAAGCTGGGGAAGTGGCAGACGCCGAGAACGCGGTGCGGCGGAATCGGCTGGAGGTCGAGCTCGATCGCGTTGAAGAAGGCGAGGGTGCCTTCGGATCCGACCAGCAGATGCGCCATGTTGTGGCCGGCATCCGCGATCATGTCGATGTTGTAGCCGCCGACCCGGCGCTGCAGCTTCGGGAAGCGCGCGGCGATCTCGTCCGTCTCGCGGTCGTGCAGCGCGCGCACCTTGCGGACAAGATCGCGATAGCGCTCGGGCAGCGTCGGATTTTCGCCGCCATTATTGCCGAAATTACCCGGCACCTCGCCGAACGTGGCGGCGGTGCCGTCGGGCAGCAGCGCGTCGATGGCGCGCACGTTGTGCACCATGTTGCCGTAGCGCAAGCTGCGCGTGCCGCAGGAATTGTTCGCCGTCATGCCGCCAAGGGTGGCGCGGTCGCCGGTCGAGACGTCGACCGGAAAGAACAGGCCTTTGCTTTTGAGCTGCCGGTTGAGGCGATCCATCACCACGCCGGGCTGAACGCGCGCGCGCCGACGCGCGACGTCGACGTCGAGCACCTGGTTCATGTACTTGCTGCAATCGAGTACCAGCGCGCGGCCGACGGTCTGGCCGCATTGCGACGTGCCGCCGCCACGCGGCAGCAGCGCCACGCCGTCCTCGCGCGCGATGGCGAAGGCGGCGGCGACGTCCTCGGCGTCGCGCGGCACCACCACGCCGACAGGCTCGATCTGATAGATCGATGCGTCGGTGGCGTAACGGCCGCGCGAAAATGCGTCGAACAATACGTCGCCCTTGAGCGCGCCGCGCAGCCGGGTTTCGAGCGTCGTTGCCACCATCGCGCGATTAGACGTAAACGCCGGCCGAAAAACCAGCGTTGAAGCACACCAAATGGCCGATGCATGGCCGGGTTTTGCGGGCTTGTCGGTCGGGCGTCGTCCGTTTACGCTCGTCGATTAAGACGCGCGTAGACGCGAACATCTGGGGGAAACGCCATGGCGGGTCGCGGAAGTCGAACCGGGAAAAGCCGGTGGTTTGTGCTTTTCCTGATCAGCTTGATGTATCTCATCACCTATCTCGACCGGGTCAACATCTCGACGGTGGCGCCGGTCATCAGCAAGGAGTTCGGGTTCGACAAGGCGACGATGGGCGCCATCTTCAGCGCCTTCGTCTGGAGCTATGCGCTCTGCCAGATTCCAGGCGGCTGGCTCGGCGACCGGTTCGGACCACGGAAGGTGTTGACCGCGATCGTCGGCTACTGGTCGGTGATGACGGCGTTGACCGCCGCCGCCAGCGGCGCGGTGTCGTTTATCGCCCTCCGTTTCCTCTTCGGCATTGGCGAGGGAGGCGCGTTCCCGGTCGCCACCCGCTCGATGCAACTCTGGTTCCCGCGCCAGGAGCGCGGCCTGGTGCAGGGCGTCTCGCACAGCGCCAGCCGCCTCGGCGCCGCCATCGCGCCGCCGATCGTCGTCGTGATCATCGCGACGCTCGGCTGGCACTGGGTGTTCTACATCTGCGGCATGGTCGGCATTCTGTGGGCCGCGTTGTGGTACGGCTGCTATCGCAACCTGCCGGAAGAACAGGAATCGGTGAGCAAGGGCGAGCTCGCCTACATCCGTGGCGTCGATTCAAAAGGCAATATCAAGCCGCCGCAGATCGAGAAGACCGCAAACGTGCCATGGGGGACGCTGTTCCGCTCGCCCAACATGTGGGCGATCATGTGCGCCTACTTCACCTACGTCTATTGCCTGTGGATCTTCCTCAGTTGGTTGCCGTCCTATCTGTACGAGGCGCGCCATCTCACGCTGATCAAGACCGGCATCTTCGCGTCGTTGCCGCTTTGGGCGGGCGTGATCGGCGACACGGTCGGCGGTGTCGCCGTCGATCAACTGCTGATCAAGACCGGCAACACCAAGCTGGCGCATCGCACGGTTGCCATCATCGGCATGTTGGGCTGCGCGGCGTGCATCGTGCCGGCCGCACTCGCGACCGACGCCTACGCGGCGATCGGCTGCCTCACCGGCGCGATGTTCTTCCTCGAATGCACCATCGGTCCATCGTGGGCGGTGCCGATGCATGTCGGCGGCAAATATTCCGGCACGGTGTCAGGCGTGATGAACATGGCCGGCAACATCGGTGGTGCGCTATCCCCGCTGGTCTTCGGCTTCCTGGTGCAGCTTGGCTCGTGGGTGGCGCCGTTCATCGTCGCAGCGTGCCTGTTGGTCTTCGGCGCCGCGGTGTGGGCGTTCTGGCTCGACCCCGAAGTTTCGGTGCTCGAGAAGCGGTCGGCGGCCCGGTAAGGCCGCCGCTGCATGGCTGACGCGCCGCAACCGGACCTTGCGGCTAGCGGGTGAATCCGGGCAAATTCCCTGCGTCATTCGACGGGGGAGAATTGATCATGGCGTTTCGGAGTGGCCGGCATTTCTTGCAAATTCCCGGCCCGACCAACCTGCCCGATCGCGTCTTGCGCGCGATGGATCAGCCGCTCATCGACCATCGCGGCCCGGAATTTCCCGCCATCAGCAAGGCGATCGTCGCCGGGTTGAAACGCATTTTTAAATGCACCGGTCCGGTCGCGATCTTTCCGTCGTCGGGCACCGGCGCGTGGGAGGCGGCGATCCTCAACACGCTGTCGCCCGGCGACAAAGTTCTCGCCTTCGAGACCGGACAATTCGCGACGCTGTGGCGCAACCTGGCGCAACGCCACGGCATCGATGTCGATCTGATTCCGAGCGACTGGCGTCATCCAGCCGATCCGGCGCAATTCGAGGCCAAGCTCGCTGCCGACAAGAACCACGCCATCAAGGCGGTGCTGGTCCTGCAAAGCGAAACGTCGACCGGCGTCGCCAGCGACATCGCCGCCGTGCGCCGCGCGATCGATCGCGCGCGTCACCCGGCGTTGTTGCTGGTTGATACGATTTCGTCGTTGGCGATTCAGGATTACCGGCACGATGAATGGGGCGTCGACGTGGCAGTCGGCGGCTCGCAGAAAGGCTTGATGATGCCGCCGGGCTTGAGCTTCAA
>JBOHLR010000202.1:0-3100 GCA_050729555.1 Allostellaceae bacterium | reverse complement strand
GCGGCGGCGGTCGCGGCACGCGCGTGGTCGAGCGGCCGAACGAGCTCGGCGCCGCGCTCGAAAGTGCCCGCCGCGAGGCGACCGCCGCGTTTGGCGACGGCCGGCTGATGCTGGAAAAATATCTGCGCGCGCCACGCCACGTCGAAGTGCAGGTGTTCGGTGACCGGTTCGGCGACCTGGTGCACCTTTACGCGCGCGATTGCTCGACGCAGCGGCGCTATCAGAAGGTGATCGAAGAGGCGCCGGCGCCGAGCCTGCGGCCCGCCCTGTTGCGCCAGCTTTATGACGCGGCGCTTAAGGTCGCGCGCGCCGTCAAATATCAGAATGCCGGCACCGTCGAGTTCATCGTCGAGCGCGGCAAATTCTACTTCATCGAGATGAACACGCGGCTTCAGGTCGAGCATGCCGTCACCGAGATGATCACCGGCCTCGACCTGGTCGAATGGCAGCTGCGCGTCGCCGCCGGCGAGAAGCTGCCGCTGAAACAGCCGCGCATCCGCGCCCGTGGCCATGCGATCGAGGCGCGGCTTTATGCCGAAGATCCGGCGCGCGATTTCCTGCCGTCGACCGGCCGGCTGACGCGCTTCCATTTCCCGCTGCTCGATGCCGATCTGCGCATCGAAACCGGCCTGCGGCAAAGCGATGAGGTGACCGAGTTCTACGATCCGATGCTGGCGAAGCTGGTCGCCTCTGGTTCCGATCGCCGAACGGCGCGCGAGCGCTTGCGCGGGGCATTGAGCCAGACCCGCGTGCTCGGCGTCACCAGTAACCGCGATTTCCTGCTGCGGCTGCTGGCGCAGCCGGCGTTCCGGCGCGGCGCCGTCGACACGGCTTTCATCGGCCGCAATCTCGACCGGTTGGCGCCGCACGATCCCGCGTCTGATATCGCGCTGGCGGCCGCAGTCTTGTCGCGCGTCGTGACCCGGCGGCCGAAACCCGGCGCCGACCGCTTTTCGCCATGGCGGCTGCGCGACGGCTGGCAGATCGGTGACGAGCGTGCGACCGATTTTGCCTTCGACGATCGCGGTACGAAACGCCGCGTTCGTCTGCATTTCACGCCGGACGGGTTGAATCTCGAATTCGGCCGCCGGCGCGTGCCGGCGCTGGCGTGGGTGCTCAGCGGCGGCGATCTCGCAGTCGAACTGGGTGACCGCCGCACCGAGGCCAGCGTCGCCTGGGACGAGCACGGCGTACAGGTCGCGCTCGACGACGGCACGTGGCGGCTCGGCATCGTTGACGAATCCGCGCGCCGGGTCGCTGCCGCAACCGCGTCCGGCCGCATCGTCGCGCCGATGTCGGGCAAGATCGCCGCCGTGCACGTCGCCAAGGGCGCCCGTGTGACCCGCGGCCAAATCCTGCTGGTGCTCGAAGCCATGAAGATGGAGCATGCGATCACCGCGCCGGGCGACGGCGTGGTCGCCGACATCCGCTATGCGGCTGGCGATCCGGTCGCCGAAGGCGCGGAGTTGGTCGTACTTGGCGCCGGGAAGGAGGCGCGGTGATGCAAGTGCCGAAAGCGGTGCGCGTGGTCGAAGTCGGGCCGCGCGACGGATTGCAGAACGAAGCCAAGACCGTGCCGACCGCGACCAAGGTCGCGCTGATCGAACGTCTCGCCGATGCCGGGCTCAAGACCATCGAAGCCGGTAGCTTCGTCTCGCCCAAATGGGTGCCGCAAATGGCCGATACCGCTGCGGTGATGCAGGCGCTGAAGCGTCTGCCGGGCGTCGCCTATCAGGTGCTGGTGCCGAACCTGAAAGGCTTCGAAGCGGCATGCGCCGTCAAAATCGACGAAGTGGCGATCTTCGCTGCCGCATCCGAGACATTCTCCCGCCGCAACATCAACTGCTCGATCGCCGAAAGCGTAGACCGGTTCGTCCCGGTGACCGAGGCGGCGAAAGCGGCGGGCGTTCGCGTGCGCGGCTATATCTCGTGCGTCGTCGATTGTCCTTATGAAGGCGCGGTGGCGCCTGCCGCGGTCGCTGACGTCGCGGTGCGGCTGCTGGCGCTCGGCTGTTATGAAATCTCGCTCGGTGACACCATCGGCAGCGGCACGCCGGCGCGCGTCGTCGCGACGATCGATGCCGTGGCGCATCGCGTGCCGCGCGAAAAGTTGGCCATCCATTGTCACGACACCTACGGCCAGGCCTTGGCGAATATTCTTGCCGCGCTCGAAAACGGCATTGCCACGGTCGACAGTTCGGTCGCCGGTCTCGGCGGCTGTCCTTATGCGCCGGGCGCCGCCGGCAATGTCGCCAGCGAGGACGTGGTCTATATGCTCGACGGATTGCGCATCGAACACGGCATCGATCTCGCGAAGCTGGCCGCCGCCGGCCGCTTCATCTCCGACGCGCTCGGCCGCGAGCCGGCGTCGAAATGCGCCAAGGCGCTCGCCGCGAAAGCTACGTGATGGCGTTGCATCTCATCAAGATGGCGGTCGGCATCGCCGATCTCGCCGAGCTCCGGAAATTGCAGAAGCTGCGGCGCCAGCAACGCGGCAAGTCGGTGTTCTTCACGCGTAACATGCCGAAGCGCGTCGAAGAATTGCTCGACGGCGGCTCGATCTATTGGGTGATCAAGCGCCAGATCGCGGTGCGTCAGCGGCTCAAATCGTTCACGCCGATCGTCGGCAAGGACGGCGAGAAACGCGTCGCCATCGAATACGCGATGCAACTGGTGCCGGTGACGCCGCGGCCTTGCCGTCCGTTCCAGGGCTGGCGGTATCTGACGACCAAGGACGCGCCGAAGGATCGGCCGGCCGGCGTCGATTCAGGCGAACACTTGCCATCCAAGCTGGCCAAGGAGCTGCGCGAACTCGGCCTGCTTTAGCCGGCGCGCCTTAAGCCTCTGAAAAAACGCGCTTTTCCCGAAGGCCCCGGTCTTTGGTGCCGGTCGCCGGATACGAATCGGGACGGCTGAAAATCCCGGGAAAAGCGCCGATTTCCTGTCAGAAAGGCTTTACAAGCCGCAGCGAACAGCCTATATCAGCCGCCCGGTCACCCGACGGGGTGGCCTCCGCGAACCAGGTTATGCCGCCACGCAGCGGTTTGGGCTGCGGGTGGTTTCGTCGGCTTCGGTGCCGAGGTTTGGCATCGCCGGCCGA
>JBOHLR010000201.1:0-3188 GCA_050729555.1 Allostellaceae bacterium | reverse complement strand
CTATTGATCCTTGCGGTCCACGGCTGGGCGCATGCACAACAGTCGCGCGGCATTGTCACCGATTTGCTGCCGCTCGCGTCGCAAAGCACCGAAGGGATGTGCCCCTATTCGCCCGCTCTCTGCCGATACCCGGAAGCAGACAACGACACGCTTGGGTATTCGCCCAAGCCATCCACACAGGACGCGGATCAGTACCTGTTGCAGCTACCACTACAAGTCCCTGCCGACCCAAGGCCATTGCCATCGCTGCCGATCGCACAACCCTCGTTGGCTGGAATTAGAGTGCCCTATTGCGAGGCGCCCGACCGATGGGACGAGACGACGGAAGGCGCCTGGGCCGCGCATATAAAATATGAAGAATGTCTACGCGCCGCGCTCGAAACCGTCAAAGACGAATTGATCGGCACCGGACAATTACGATGAGCCGCGCCGTGCGACTGGCTGTGTCGATTTACGAAGCCGTTGCTTGGGTCGCCTTCGGGTTCCTCACCTTCTTCGACCATTATTCCTACAATGCCTGGAACTGGGTCGTTGCGCTGCCGGTGAATGTGTTCCTATCGCAAATCTGGCCGATCTATTTGGGCATCTTGCGCTGGCTCCCCAGCCCTTAAGCGTTTTTCTTCTGTGCCATCGCATGCGCAAAGCGGAACAAGGCTCCCCTATCGTCCTCTTAAAGCTGGTGCGAAAGCTGCACCAACTCGCGATCGGGCGCAGAAAGGAGAAGAATTAGCGTCGGAATCGATTTTTCGCGATCCTCCGTCTTAGTCCAACCCCACCAAACTCCGCGCGAAATCTTTCGCCACGAACGGCCGCAGATCGTCGACGCCTTCGCCGATGCCGATGAAGTGCACCGGCAGCTTGAAGGCTTCGGCGATCGCCACCAGCACGCCGCCCTTGGCGGTGCCGTCGAGCTTGGTCATCACCAGGCCGGTGACGCCGACCATGTCGCCGAAGGCTTGCGCTTGGGCCAGCGCGTTCTGGCCGACGGTGGCGTCGAGCACCAGCAGCACCGCGTGCGGCGCTGCGGGATCGGCCTTTTTCAACACGCGCACGATCTTTTCGAGCTCGGCCATCAGATTGGCCTTGTTGTGCAGCCGGCCGGCAGTGTCGATCAGCAGCACATCGGCTTTGTCCTTCTTGGCCGCGGCGAGCGCGTCGAAGGAAAGGCCGGCCGTGTCGCCGCCCGCCGGGCCGGATATTACGCGCGAGCCGGTGCGCGTGCCCCAGATCGTGAGTTGTTCGGTTGCAGCAGCGCGGAAGGTGTCGCCGGCGGCCAGGATCACGCTCTTGCCTTCACCATTGAGGCGCTGTGCCAGTTTGCCGATGGTTGTCGTCTTGCCGCCGCCGTTGACGCCGACCACCAGCACGACATAAGGCCGCGGCGCGCCTGCGTCGTCGATGGCCAACGGCGCTTCGACCGATACAAGCGTGCGCACGATCTCGTCGGCGAGCACAGCGCGAATTTCGGCGTCGGACGCTTCCTTGCCGAAGCGCTCGTGGCGCAGACGCTCGACAACCTGAGCTGCCAGACGCGTGCCGAGGTCGGCGGCGATCAGCGTTTCCTCGAGCGCGTCGAGCGCCACGTCGTCGAGCTTGCGTTTGGTGAGGGCGCCGGCGATGCCGTCGGTGAGATTGCGCGACGACCGCGCCAGGCCGGATTTGAGCCGGGCGAAAAAACCGTCACTCATGCGCCGACGCCGATGAGCCGCTCGGCGGTGGCGCCGGTGAGACGCGTCCGGACGATTGTGCCAGCTGCAGCATCGCCGTCGATCGCCACCGGCGCATAATGCTCGCTGCGGCCGAAGCTCGGCTTTTCGACCAGCACCTGCGCTTCAGTGCCGACGCGCGCGTTGAGCGCGCGTTCAAGCGCGACCGATCCGGCCGCGCGAAGCCGCGCCGCGCGTTCGCGCACCACTGCCTTCGGCAGCTGCGGCATGCGCGCGGCCGGCGTGTTGGCGTGGGCACTGAACGGAAAGACGTGGAGATAATCGAGCTCGGCTTCGGCGACTAAATCGAGCGAGCGCGCGAACATCGATTCATCTTCCGTCGGGAAGCCGGCGATCAGATCGGCGCCGAGCGCGATGCCGGGCCGCAGCGCACGGGCGCGGCGCGCAACAGCAAGTGCTTGATCACGTGTATGGCGGCGCTTCATGCGCTTCAGGATCAGATCGTCGCCCGCCTGAAGCGAGAGATGGATATGCGGCATCAGCCGCGGCTCGTCGGCGACGAGACGCCAAAGTGTATCGTCGATCTCGGCCGGATCGAGCGACGACAGGCGCAACCGTTCGAGCGCGGGCACGAGGGTCAACAGCCGCCGCGCCAGGGAGCCCAGCGACGGCTTTCCTGGCAGATCGGCGCCATAGGCAGTAAGATCGACGCCGGTCAGCACCAACTCGCGATAACCCTTGGCGACCAGCGCACGCGCCTGATCGACGACCGCGCCGGCGGGCACCGAACGGCTCGGACCGCGGCCGAGCGGAATGACGCAGAAGGTGCAGCGATGGTCGCAGCCCTGCTGCACCTCAAGGTAGGCACGGGCGCGATGCGCGAAACCGTCAACTAGATGCGTCGCGGTTTCGCGCACCGCCATGATATCGCCCACGTCGATACGTCCCGTGCCGGTCCAGCTTTCGGCCTTGAGCTTCTCCGCGTTGCCGAGCACGCGGTCGATTTCCGGCATGGCGGCATAGCGCGCCGGATCGACCTGCGCCGCGCAGCCGGTGACAATGATGCGCGCGGTCGGATGTTCGCGCCGCGCCTTGCGGATCGCCTGACGCGCCTGGCGTTCGGCTTCTGCGGTCACGGCGCAAGTGTTGACGATCACCGCGTTGTCGAGGCCGGCCGCCGCAGCATGGCGGCGCATCACCTCCGACTCGAAGGCGTTGAGGCGACATCCAAAAGTGACGATCTGCGCCGCCATGGTCACGCCGGCAGCAGCGACGGATCGATCGTGCCCGTGAAACTCACGGCAACAGGTCCGGTCATGATGACGTGATTGTCGGCGCGCCATTCGATGGCAAGGGTGCCGCCGTCGGCCACGATTTTGGCGCTCCGGCCGGTAAGACCGCGGCGGTTTGCCGCCACCAGCGCGGCGCAGGCGCCCGTGCCGCAAGCCGGCGTCAGTCCGGCGCCGCGTTCCCACACGCGCAAGCGAATCTTGTCGCGCGCCAAGATCTGCGCGACGCCGA
>JBOHLR010000200.1:0-3194 GCA_050729555.1 Allostellaceae bacterium | reverse complement strand
CATGATCGATGGCCAGGACATCGCCCGCCTGAAAGAAGACAGCCTGCGCGACGCCATCGCCTATGTGCCGCAGGATCTGTCGATGCTGCACCGCTCCGTTCTCGAAAACATCCGTTACGGCCGACCCGACGCGAGCGACGCCGACGTCGCTGCCGCGGCGCGCGCCGCGTTGTGCGACGATTTCATCGCGGCGTTGCCGCACGGCATCGACACGATCGTGGGCGAACGCGGCGTCATGCTGTCGGGCGGCCAACGTCAGCGCATCGCGATCGCGCGCGCCTTGCTCAAGGATTCGCCGATCCTGCTGCTCGACGAGGCGACGTCGTCGCTCGATCCGGAATCGGAGGAAATCGTGCGCACGGCACTCGATCGTTTGATGCGCGGCCGCACCGTGATCGCCATTGCCCATCGGCTCGCGACGCTGCGCGGGTTCGACCGTATCGTCGTCCTCGGCGCCGGTCGCGTCCTGCAAGACGGCACGCCACAGGAATTGTCACGCCGCGACGGGCCCTACCGCGATCTGCTCAGCCGCGAAGTGAGTCGTCTCGGGCAGCGCGCCGCCTAGGCAGCAGCGAGGAAGGCCGCAAGCCACTCGATTACGGCCGCGACGTTGTCGAACCGGTAGCGCGCGATGCTCTCGCCGTCGCCAACATGGATTGCGATCCCATTCAGCCGGTTGGCCACCGCAAATCCGGCTTCGTCGGTCCAATCGTCGCCGACGAAGAACGGTCGCTTGCCGCGGAATTCAGGCTCGGCAAGGAAGGTCTGTACGGCGTGACCCTTGTCCGTGCCGCGCGGGCGCAACTCGACCACCATCTTGCCGGCCAGCATCATCAGCTGATTTTCAGACAGCAGCACGGCTCGCTCGGCGACGCGCCGGCAGGTGTCGGCGAGCTCGGGCCGGTCGCGATAGTGGATGGCGATGGCCAGGCCTTTGTCTTCAACGGTTACGCCCGGCGTCAGGGTCGCAAATTGATGAATGATTGGCCAGACGAGTTCGAGCGTCGGGTCGGCGCGGGGCCGGTGAATGACGCCGCCCGCGCTGCGGCGTTCTAGGCCGTGATTGCCCGCCGCGGCGCCGGTGTAGCCGGCAAGCTGGCGCGTGAGATCGGCAAGCGGACGGCCGCTGATCACCGCGAGCGCGCCGTCCAACCGGCCGGCGATGCGTTGCAGCAACGCGGGCAGGCCTGACGCGATCGCGATGCGATCGGGCGTGGCGGCGATCTCCACCAACGTGCCATCGAAATCGGTGAACAGCGCGTCGCCGCGCGCCAGGAGCGGCGGTTGCGGTGCGGCGGCCGTGCTGGGGGCGATTACCAATGGTTCCTCGCCATGGGCCATGAGCGCGATCCGAGCGGCCAATTGTGGCGGATTTCGGACGCGCGTTGATGCGGTGTGCAGCGCGTATTTGTCACGAGTTGAGCCGCGCCGCACGCGGTATTTGTGCCGTTCGGAACGGACATCGGCAGATGAACGCGACCCTCGAGCGATCGATCCGGAAATACATCGCCGATTTGCGTCGCTACGCGCGCACGTTGGCCGGACCTGCCGGCGACGCCGACGAACTTGTCCAGGAATGTCTTGTGCGTGCGATTGCGGGGACGCAGCTGTGGACGCGGATCCGTGATCCGCGCGCTTATCTATTCGCCATTATGCACAACGTCTATGTCGACTGGCTCGCAGGCCGGCGGCGGCAGCAAAGCTATATCGAGTTGCAGCTTGCTGTTCACGCCGGCGATTCATGCACGGAGGCACAGATGGTAGCAGTGGAGACCAAGGACCTCGAACGCGCATTGTCGTACCTTCCGCACGAACAGCGTGAAGTCGTGCTGATGGTCGGGCTCGAGGGCATGAGCTATCAGCAGACCGCCGAAGCTCTGGACATACCGGTCGGCACGGTCATGTCGCGCTTGTCGCGCGGCCGCGCAACGCTCCGCTATCTCACCGACGGCAAGAAGCGCATGCCGGTGTTGCCACCGCCGGCGCGGCGCAGTCATCTGCGCGTCGTCTGAAGCACGACCGTCGTCGGCACGCTCGGCGGCCAGCCGCGAGCTACCTTTCAGAAATGTCTTCGAGGGCGCCGGCCGCCACGCGGCTGCGTTCGAGCTCCTGGCGGAGCGCCTGTTTCATCCGAACGAGGCCGGCCTCGGTCGTGCCTTCGCAGCGGGCGAGCAACGCGGCGCGGTGGCGCGACGCGCGCAACAGCCACCAGCCTTCGTCGGCCTTGAACCGGACGCCGTCGATGGCGGTGATTTCGACACCGGCCGCGGTCAGTCGCGCACCGATCTCGTCGATTACCGCATTCTTGCGGTCGTCGGCGCACGGCAGAGTCAGCTCCGGAATGTCGAATGTCTGGGGCAGGCCGTCTCGCAGAGCCGCGAGGCTGCAATCGGCGCGCGACACCACGTTCATCAATCGCACGGCCGCATAGAGAGCGTCGTCGTATTGGCCGTCCTGGTCGCCGAAAAAGATATGCCCGTTGGCTTCGCCCGCCAGCAGCGCGCCAGTTTCGGCGACCGTGGCCTCGACTGCACCCCGGCCCGCGCGTGTCATCACCGGAACGCCGCCGAGCCGGGCGATCTCGTCGAAGAAAGTCTGGCTCGCGCCAACGTCGGCAACAATCGCCGCGCCCGGATGCGCCGGAAGAACGTCGCGTGCCAGCAGCAGCAGAGTCTGGTCGATGCGAAGGATGCGGCCTTCGCCATCGACGACCCCGAGGCGGTCGCCGTCACCATCGAAGGCGACGCCGAGATCGCATTCCTCGGCGACGACGATCTTGCACAATCGTTCGAGCGCGTCGGGCCGCGCGGGATCCGGTCGATGGTCGGGAAAGGTGCCATCGACCATCTCGTTCAACAGGACATGACGTCCGGGAAGGCGGGTGCACAGTTTGGTCAGAACCGTGCCGACAGCGCCGTTGCTTGCGTCCCATGCGACCGCGAGCGGATGTTCAAGCATGAGCGCGTCGCTCAGCCGCTCAACATAGGAATCGAGCGCCGGCCGATTGAGCATTAGCCCATCGCCCGATGCGAACGCGCCGCGCGCGGCGGCGTCGCCGAGCTGCCATATCTCGGTTTGCGTCAACGATCGGCCGTGCACGCTCAGTTTGAATCCGTTGTATTCGGGCGGATCATGCGATCCGGTCACCATCACCGCCGCGTCGGCGCGTAGTTGTATGCGCGCGAATTGCAGCA
>JBOHLR010000199.1:0-3204 GCA_050729555.1 Allostellaceae bacterium | reverse complement strand
TCCGGCCGCGCCGCGGCTGTAGTCGCCGGTGACGCCGTTGACGCCCATGCCCATCAGCTCCGTGACATAGAAACCGTTCGCCACCGCGCCGATCAGTTCCTGCGCCGTCAGCACGCCCGGCGCGAGATACAGGTTGGCCGGTCCCGGTCCCGGCGGACCCGAGGTACCGCGGCGCGCGTGACCGGTGGTCTCGAGCTTGAGCTGGCGCGCCGACGCGAGATCGAGGAGCCACGTCTGCAGCACGCCGTCGGCGACGATGTCGCGCTTGCGCGTACCGATACCTTCGCCGTCGAACGGCGCCGAGCGGCGGCCGCGTTTCATGTGCGGATTGTCGACAATCGTGATACCGCGTGGAAAGACCGGCTGGCCCATCCGGTCCTTGAGGAACGACGTGCCGCGCGCGATCGATGGACCGCTGATGGCGCCGCTGAGGTGACCCAACAACGACGACGACACGCGCGGGTCGAATACCACCGGCACCTTGGCGGTCGGCATTTTGCGGGCGCCGAGCCGCTTGACCGCGCGTTCGCCGGCCTTGCGGCCGATCCCCGCCGGCTCCTTCAGGTCGGTGCCGAACACCGCCGAACCCCAATCGTCGTCGCGTTCCATCGCGGTGCCGTTGCCGGCCAGCACCGAAACCGCGATGGCGTGGCCGGTCGTCGCATAACTGCCGGCGAAACCGTTGGACGCGGCAAGCGCGACGCGATGACGCGACCAACTAGCTTGCGCGCCTTCGGAATTGGTGACGCCCTTGACCGCGCGCGCCGCGTCTTCGGCGGCGCCGGCGCGCGCCGCCAGCGCTGCGGGTGAAGGCTCGTCCGGATCGGCCAGATCGAGATCGGGAATCTGCTTCGCCAGCGCCGCCGGGTCGGCGATACCGCAATAAGGGTCTTCCGGCACGCTGCGCGCCATTGCCAAGGCGCGCCCGACCAGCTCTTCGCCGTGATCGGCGTCGCGATCGTTGGCAGAGACGATCGCTTGGCGCTTGCCGACGATGACGCGCAAGCCGAGGTCGAAGCTTTCCTGGCGTTCGAGCTTTTCGAGCTGGCCGAGACGTTGGCTGTGCGATAGCGCGATGCTTTCGATCAGGACCGCGTCGGCTTGGTCGGCGCCGTCCTTACGGGCGCGGCTGACGAGATCGCCCAGCAACGCGAGCGGGTCGAGGGATTTGGGCATGGCGCATCATATGGGGTCGGCGGCAAGGTTTGCCAGCGCGACGGCTCAAGCATTGAGCTGCCACACGGTGGTTTTGCGTGCTTCGCGGTCTTCGAGGTCGAGCGGCGTTGGCACCCAATAACGCGCCAGCGCCTGCAATCCGCTGGTCGGCAAATAGGCACGGCCGGGATCGCCGAGTAGAACCAACGCGCCGTCGCGGGCTCGCGCCGTAAGCCACGCGATCAGCCGTTCGGCGAGCGGCCGCTCATAGCACATGTCGCCGGCCAGCACGGCGTCCCAATTTCCATCGCCTGCAAGCATGTCGCCGCTCTCGGTCGCGATCGCGACCCCGTTCAGTGCGGCGTTGAGCGCCAGCGCCGCCAGTGCGAAGCGATCGGGTTCGGCGGCGGTGACGCGCGCGCCGGCCTTGGCGGCAGCGATGGCGACGATGCCGCTGCCGGCGCCGAAATCGAGGACATTCCGGCCGACGACCAGCGCCGGATGGTCGAGCAGATGCCGCGCCAGTGCCTGGCCGCCAGCCCAGGCGAAAGCCCAATAAGGTGGCGGCAGCTGCGATCGCTGCAATGTCGCTTCGGTGGCTTGCCACAGCGGCGTGACCTCGGTGGCGAGATGTAGCCGGATCTCCGGCACCAACGGCGGCGACGCGATCGCCGTATGGTCGCGAACGAAGTCGCGCTCAGACGACATGCGCGGCAATGATACCGAACAGCAGGCTCCAGCCGACGAAGCGGTTGGAGCGGAACTTGGCGAGACAATCGACGCTGTCGTCGAGGTCGACCGCCGCCGCCTGCCAACACATTTGCGCCGTTGCCAGCGCAAGGCCGAGCCAGAACGGCCAGCCATTCGCGGCGCGCGCGCCGGCCGCCGCCCAAAACAGCGCCGCACCGGCATAGAACACGAACAGAAACGGCCGCGTGCGCTTGCCGAGCGCCAGCGCCGACGATTTGACGCCAATCAGCGCGTCGTCGTCCTTGTCCTGATGGGCGTAGATCGTGTCGTAGCCGAGCGTCCAGCAAATGCCGCCGGCATAGAGAAGAATGGCGGACCAATCGACGTCGCCGCGCGCCGCCGCCCAGCCCAAAAGCGCGCCCCAGTTGAAATTGAGGCCGAGGAAGAATTGCGGCCAATAGGTGATGCGCTTCATGAACGGATAAGTGCCGATCAGCACCAGGACCAGAAAGCCGAGCAGGATCGCCGCGCGGTTGAACGAAAACAGTACTGCGGCGCCGATCGCGAGCTCGAGCGCCATGAAGACGATTGCCTGCTTGACCGAGATCGCGCCGCTGGCGATCGGCCGCGTGCGCGTGCGGGCGACGCGCGCGTCGAAATCGCGGTCGGCGATATCGTTGAGCGTGCAGCCGGCGCCGCGCATGGCGACCGCGCCGATGGCGAACAGCGCCATCAATCGCCAATCCGGCTGCGCGGGCGCCGCCAGGGCGATGCCCCACCAGCCGGGAAACAGCAGCAACCAGGTGCCGATCGGCCGGTCGAGCCGCGCCAGCCTGAGATAAGGGCGCCACGCCGCCGGCGTGCAGCGGTCGACCCAGTCACCGTTCCGGATGTCGGTCATGCCCCATCTTGCCCGCGGACCCGCTGTCATAAAAGTGTGGCAGTATCCGGTCTATGGCCTATCGCAAGATGACGCGAATTTTCGTCGACTCCGACCTTGCGCCGGGCGTCAGCCTGCAAACGACCGCGGGGCAGGCGCACTATCTCCTGTCGGTGATGCGGATGAAACGCGGCGAGACGTTGGCGGTCTTCAATGGCCGCGACGGCGAATTCAGTGCGCGCATCGCCGATGCTGGCCGTCGCGTCTGCACGCTCGAATTGGGCGAGCGCCTGCGGCCGCAACGCGCCAAAGGCGATCTGTGGTTGTGCTTTGCGCCGCTCAAGCGCACGCCGATCGATTATCTGGCGGCAAAGGCGACCGAACTGGGCGTCGCCGAGCTGCGTCCGGTGATCACCGCGCGCACGATCGCCGGTCGCGTCAATCTCGACCGCTTGCGCGCCAACACGATCGAAGCCGTC
>JBOHLR010000198.1:0-3212 GCA_050729555.1 Allostellaceae bacterium | reverse complement strand
GTTCATAGGCCTCGCGCGCGTCGGCGCCGAACGTGAAGATACCGTGCTTCAGCAGGATCAGCCCTTCGACGCGCGGTTCGTGCTCGAAGATGCGCGCCGCCTTCTTGGCGAGGTCGAACCCCGGCATCACATAGGGCACGATGCCGAAACGGCCGTCATAGACTTCGCGGCAGATCCGATCGCCGTCAGGTTGATCGACCAGGCTCAGCACCGCATTGGCGTGCGTGTGGTCGATGAACTTGGCCGGCAGGAACGCATGCAGCAGCGTCTCGACCGACGGATTGGGCGCGTTGGGATCGAGCAGATTGGCGCGCTGGACGCGCACCATGTCTTCGTCCGCAAGATGGTCGAGGGTGCGCAGCTTCAACAAGGGCGCGAGGCGCACCGCCGGCAGCCCGGCCGGCTCGATGTTTGCCATGTCCCAGCCGCTGCCCTTGACGCACAGCGCGTCGGTTTCGTCGCCGAGCAGATCGAGCACGCGCAGCTTTACCGACGTGTTGCCGCCGCCGTGCAGCACCAGCTTTGAATCCTGGCCCAGGAGCCGCGAGGTATAGACGCGTAGCGCGAGATCCGGCGCGACGCCCTGTTGGGCGTAACGCGTGACCATTGCTTGGGCTTCGTCGTCGTTCCAGCGGCTTTGCATCGAAAGGCTTCCGGCGCCAGCATAGAACATGCGCATGAACGCCGCGAGAGGCGGCATTTATTTCCGCGTTGCCGGCGTCTAAAATGCCGGAAAATCAGCGAGGAGCCATGGCTGAAGCCCCGCGCGGCGTTTATGCGGCGATGTTGACGCCGTTCAACGCCAACCTCGATCCCGACCTCGGCGCTTTCGTCAACCATGGACGCTGGCTCTTGGCCAACGGCTGCGACGGGCTGGCGCCGCTCGGCACCACCGGCGAGGGCAATTCGCTGTCGCTGAAGCAGCGCATGCGCATCATCGAGGCAGCGCTGACCAAGCTGCCGATCGACCGTTGCATCTTCGGCGCGGGGTCGTGCGCGCTCGCCGACGCCGTTCAGCTGGCACGCGAGGCGACCCGCGCCGGCGCCGCCGGCGTGCTGATGTTGCCGCCGTTCTACTACAAGAATCCGAGCGCGGACGGACTCTACGATTTCTTCGCCGCCGCCATCGAACGGGTCGGCATCCCGCGCTTGCGGTTGTACCTCTATCATTTTCCGCAACTTTCGGCGGTGCCGATCACGCCGGCGCTGATCCGCCGCTTGCGGCAGGCCTTCGGCGACACCGTCGCGGGCCTCAAGGACAGCGGCGGCGATTGGAGTTATTCCGCAGCGCTGCTCAAGGAGCTTCCCGGCTTCGCCGTGTTCTCCGGCAGCGAGCAATATCTGCTGAACAATCTGCGCGCCGGCGGCGTCGGCACCATCTCGGCGTCGGTCAACGTCACCGCGCTCTTGGCAGCGCCGGTTTACCGGCATTGGCAGACGCCGGAGGCCGACCGGCTGCAAGCGGCGCTGACCGCGGTGCGCGTACTGTTCCAGGACTATCCGCTGATCAGCGGGTTGAAGGAGACGATGGCGCTGATCACCGGCAATCCGGCGTGGCGCGCCATGCTGCCGCCCAACGAGCCACTCGGGCCGGCGGACGCCGCTGCGCTCAAGGCGAAACTCGCCGAGTTGCCGGCGATGCAGCCGATCATCGCGGCCGCGCGCGCGGCCTAATTCCACAACGTTTCCGGCGACGTTATTGCAGCGGTGCTTTCTTCAAGAGCGCCGCACGATCGGTCGAGCGCGGCGTCACGGTCAGCGTGCGGCCTTCGCGCTGTAAGGTCAGCGGCACATCGACGCCGGCACGGCCGAGCGACCACAGCCGGCGATAAAGCGCCGCCAGCGTGCCGACCTGCTGACCCGCGATCGACACCAGGATGTCGCCGACGCGCAGTTCGGCGCGCCGCGCCGGCCCATCGTTGCTCACGCCGGCGACGACGACGCGATCCTCGATCTCGGTAGCGTAGAAGCCGAGCCATGGGCGCGGCGGCTTGTTGGGCCGGCCGAGCGTCAGCAGGTCGTTGTAGATCGGCTTCAACAGGTCGATCGGCACGTTCATGTTGAGGTGCTCGGACCGGCCGCGCTCGCGCGCCTGCTGCAAATGCAGCGAGCCGATGCCGATGAGCCGGCCGGCGGCGTCGATCACCGCTGTGCCGCCCCAATTGGGGTGCGCCGGCGCGGTGAACAGCGCCTCGTCGAGCAGATATTCCCAATAGCCGGCGAATTCCTGCTTGGCCGAGATGCGCGCCGCCAGCGAGCGGGTGCGGCCGCCAACGCCGCCGACCACCACGTCGTCGTCGACCTGTGCCGACGCCGATTGGCCGAACGACATCGCCGGCAGGCTCAAGCGGCCGAGCGCCTGGACCAGGCCGAAGCCGGTCTCCTGGTCATAGGCGACCACATGGCCCCGCAGGGCGCGGCCGTCGCCGGTGTTGAGCCACAGGCTTTCCGCCTCGGTGACGAGATAGCCGATGGTGAGGACGATGCCGTCTTCGCGGATGACGACGCCATTGCCGGCGCGCTCGCTGCCGAGGGTTTGCGCCGTGAACGCGTCTTCCGGCACGGTGGCGCGCACGCCGACCACCGACGCCAAGGCACGTTCCAGATCGTAGCCGTAATCCTTCGGGTTCGGCTGCGCCTGCGGCGGCAATTTCCACTCGGTTTCCGCCATGCTGCCTCGTCCGCGAATCCGTGAGCCGCGAGCTTATACCGCCGGCAGCGGCCCGGCGACCCGGCGCTTTATTCGTCGGCCGCCGCGATGTGCCGTAGTCGCTTCAAGCGGCCGCGCACGCGCTTTTCCTCAACCCTCCGGCGCACCGACGCGAGCGTCGGACCGATTGGCAGGCGCGGCTTGGCCTTGAACGCCGCGCGGCCCAGCAGCTCGGCGAGTCGCGCGCGCGCGTCGGAGCGGTTGCGCTCCTGCGAACGGAAGCGTTGCGCGGTGATGACCAGCACGCCGTCGCGGCGCAGACGCTTGCCGGCGATGGTCTTGAGGCGGCGGCGCATGTGATCGTCGACGCCGTTGGCGCGGTTGAGATCGTAATGCAGCTTGACCGCCGTCGACTGCTTCTGCACGGCCTGGCCGCCGGGGCCGGACGAGAGAATGAAATCCTCGTCGACCGCGCTTTCGTCGATGGCGATCGGAACCTGGCGGATGCGTTGCGACGCCCTCATGGCGATCCCTTGGATTCGGCCGCGGCCGGGAATCCCGG
>JBOHLR010000197.1:0-3230 GCA_050729555.1 Allostellaceae bacterium | reverse complement strand
CCATTAACGCCGTCATTCACCGCGCCAATATCGCGCGCGCCGGCCGCATGGTGGAATTCGCTATCGAACTCGGAGCGCGGCGCGTCGAAATCGCCCATACGCAATATTACGCCTGGGCGCTCGTCAACCGGAAGACGCTGATGCCGTCGCACGCCCAGGTCGAGAAGGCGGTGGCCGAGGTCGAGGGCTTGCGCAAGACTTATGCAGGCAAGATCGTGATCGATCACGTCATTCCCGACTATTACGCCAAATATCCGAAGGCCTGTATGGGTGGTTGGGGCAAGCGCACGCTGAACGTCACGCCGCACGGCAAGGTTCTGCCTTGCCACGCCGCCGAGACCATCCCCGGACTTGAATTCTGGACGGTAGGCGACCATTCGCTCGCCGACATCTGGGTGAATTCGCCAGCCTTCAACGCCTTCCGCGGCACCGATTGGATGCTGGAACCTTGCCGTTCCTGCCCGCGCAAGACGATCGATTTCGGCGGTTGCCGCTGCCAGGCTCTGGCGCTCACCGGCGATGCCCGTAACGCCGATCCGATCTGCCATCTTTCGCCGCATCACGACAAAGTGGCGGAGATCGCCGCCACGTTCGACGACGTCGATGCAAATGTGCCTGCGTCCGACTATATCTACCGCACGCTTAAGACGCGGGTGCCGGCCGAATAGATACGTGCCCGGTATCTTCGCTCACTCGTGAGGTCGAGAGATGATGCAGGGCAAGACCGTAGTAATCACCGGCGCAACGTCCGGAATTGGCGAAGTCGCGGCGCTGGAATTGGCCGGAATGGGCGCTAGGATTGTCGCAGTCGCGCGCAGCAAAGCGCGCGGCGAGGCAACGCTCGCACGGCTCAACGAACGAGCGCCAGCCGCCAAGCACCGGATCGTCTACGGCGATCTTTCCGAACTTACCGATATGAAACGCGTCGCCGCCGAGATCGCCGCCTCCGAGCCGCGCATCGACGTACTGATCAACAACGCCGGCGCGCTTTTCTCGCAACGAGAAGTGACGAAGGACGGCTTCGAGCGCACCTTCGCACTCGACCATCTTTCTTATTTCGTCGTGACCGCCGGTTTGCGTGAACGGCTGCTCGCCACGCCCGGAGCACGCATCATCAACACTTCTTCCGATGCGCACCGGGGCGCGCGCTTCGACATCGACGATCTGCAGACGGAAAAATACACCGGTATGCAGGCCTATGCGCGTGCCAAGCTCGAAAACATCCTGTTCACCCGCGAATTGGCTCGGCGGCTGAAGGGCACGAACGTGACCGCGAACGTTCTTCACCCCGGAGTCGTCGCCACCCGCTTCGGCCATGAGAGCGGCGGCATCGTCAGCTCTCTCCTCAAGGTCGTCCAACGGTTTGCGATTTCTCCGGAGAAGGGCGCGGAGACGATCGTCTATCTCGCATCATCCCCCGAAGTTTCGGGCGTCAGCGGCGAATATTTCTACAAATGCAAACCCAAGACGCCTGCGCGAGCGGCGCAAGACGATCGTCTCGCCGCTGCGCTTTGGCAGAAAAGCGTCGCCCTCACCGGCGCCGACTGGAGCTAGCAGGCAGGGCTCGCACCGTTTGCTCAATCGTAGTCGAATTGGGCCGCCTGAAAGGCAAGGTTGGTTGTCATCGGATTGAGCATGATGACCTTTGTCGCGTTGACGCAGCCGTCATCGATGGTCGCGAGCGTATCATAGCCGAGCGCTGGGAAACGTCCGACGATGATCCCGTCTCCCCAGCAGTCGGCGTAGTGACCGGCGTTGTCGTTGATGTAGTCGACGAAGTCTTCGGCTTGATCCCCACCGAGCCGCACGGCCACGCCTCCGGCATCTGCGGCAGCGGCCTGCGTGTTGAAGAGCGCCGCGCCGACCGGCATGCAGGCGGGACCGGCGGCTTTTGCGAGCGGGACGAAACCGACCAAGCCGGCGAGAGCGAACGTGGTCCCAAAAAGAAACCTTTTCATCGGAGCACCTCTATGCTGCGGTTTTGGCAGTGGCCGATCGGGGCTTGCGGCCGCGCCGAGGAAACGGCTCCGTCCGGGTAGCGGCGCCGATGCCTGCAACAACGCATCAAAGGCGCTTCGCGTTTCGCAAATGGTTCGTCAGGTTCTTCGAAACCGATGAAGCCGCGCGGCTCACGTTCGGCATACCGTCGATTGCGCGGGCGTAAGAATGTACGCGGCTCCAATGGCATCCGCATCCGGAGTTGCGTGGGCGAGGCGAAGCGCTTAAGCATCAGCTCCGTTCCGAAGACAAACACGTCAGCGGACACCGGCGATGCCGATGCCTTGCGATGTGCGTCGCGGAACTGTGAACCAGAGGATTTTATGCGTCCTTCCCAACGTGCCGCCGATGAATTGCGACCGGTAACGCTCGAGCGCAATGTCGCGCGCTATGCGGAAGGGTCTTGCCTCGTCAAATTCGGCGAAACGCATGTGCTGTGCACGGCCTCGCTCGAGGATAAGCCACCGCAATGGCTGCGCGGGCAGGGTCGCGGCTGGGTGACCGCGGAATATGCGATGTTGCCGCGCGCGACCCAGACGCGCTGCAAGCGCGAAGTGACTGCGGGACGGCCGTCGGGGCGCACCCAGGAGATCCAGCGGCTCATCGGCCGCAGCTTGCGCGCGGTCACCGATTTGCAAATGCTCGGCGAACGGCAAATCATGATCGATTGCGATGTACTACAGGCCGACGGCGGCACGCGGACGGCGGCGATCACCGGCGCGTGGGTGGCGCTGCGCGATTGCCTCAAATGGATGCACGGTCGCTCGATCCTCAAGGACACTCCGTTGCGCGATCACGTCGCGGCGGTCTCCTGCGGCATTTCGAACGGGGAGGCGGTGCTCGACCTCGACTATGCCGAGGATGTCGTGGCAGAAACCGATGCCAATTTTGTCATCACCGGCGCAGGTTCGCTCGTCGAGGTCCAGGCAGCTGCGGAGGCCGCGGTGTTCAGTGAGGCGGAGCTCAACACCATGCTGAACCTCGCCCGCGCCGGTATCGGGCAACTCATCGAACTGCAAAAACAGGCGATCGCCTGATGGGCAGGCGCCTTGAAGGCCGCCTGGTGGTCGCCACGCATAACCCGGGCAAGCTCTGGGAAATGCGCACCTTGCTTGCCGCGCATGGAATCGAGGCGGTTTCGGCAGCCGAGCTCTCTTTGCCCGAGCCGGCGGAAACCGGCGAGAGTTTCCGGGAGAACGCGGCGTTGAAGGCGCGCGCCGCCGCGCGGGCCG
>JBOHLR010000196.1:0-3277 GCA_050729555.1 Allostellaceae bacterium | reverse complement strand
TGCGGCGTACGCCTTGTCGTTGGCGTTTTGATCCACAGGCTTTTGGGAATAACCAATGTACGATTAATGTCAAAAATTTGCCTCAAATGTCAATAACATTTGGGGCCTTGTCAGTCATTTATCCGCAGCATTACTGACCAATTCACTCTTTGACCAGTCGGGTCACGGCGCTCGCCGCCGTGATCTGGCCCTCGCCGGTATAGGCCTCGTGGTTCCGCCCGATATCGCCGAGGCGGTAGATGTAGTTGATCATCATGCCGAAAGACTGCTGCAGGCCTTTCTTCGACGTATCGGCCTGCCAATTGATCCGCTCGATCCGGGCGCCGTTGCTGAGATGGAAATGCGCCACCGGGTCGATGGCCCGGCCGGCCGGCGTCGTTTCGTTCAGCAGATAGCGCGCGCAGAGCCGCATGAGCGGCGCCTTGAGAACCTCGACGACCGCGGCGTCGGCGTTCCAGTCGGGCCGGGCGATCAACGCCGCGAAGCCGCCTTGGTCGTCGCCGGGCAAGGCCGCGATCGCCGCGCGTTCCTCTTCGGTCAGCAGATCGTTGCCCTCGTCCTGCACCCGCTTCTCGAGCCAGGCGCTGAAGCCCGGGATCGGCGACAGCGTCGTATAAGTCTTGAGGTGCGGCAGTTCGGCCGCGAGCATGTCGGCAACGCGCTTGATCAGGAAATCGCCGAAGCTGATGCCCCACAGGCCGCGCTGGCAGTTCGAGATCGAATAGAAATTCGCCGTGTCGGCCTCGGTCGGATCGTCGATGGGGGCGCTCTCGTCCAACAGCGCCTGCACGTTGTCGGACATCCCCTTGGTCAAGGCGACTTCGACGAAGATGATCGGCTCTTGCGGCATCCGCGGATGGAAGAACGCGAAGCAGCGGCGATCGGCTTCGAGCCGATTCTTGAGGTCGTTCCAGCTGCGGATCTCGTGCACCGCCTCGTAGTGCATCAGCTTCTCGAGCAACGCCGCCGGCGAGCCCCAGCCGATGCTGTGCAGCTCGAGGAAGCCGATGTCGAACCAGCTGGCGAGCAGCGTCTTCAAATCCTGCTCGAGCGCCGCGAGCTCGACGTCCTCGCGGCCGAGCCGCATCAGCTCGGCGCGCATGTCGACCAGGAACTTGACGCCTTCCGGCAAGGCGTTGAACTGCGTCAGCAGCCGGACGCGCGGCGGTTCGAGTGCGTGGCGCAGTGTGCGCTCGATCTTGCCGCGCTCGAAATCGTCGGCGGCGGCCCTGAGCTGCGCGCTGATGCGGCCGACTTCGGCGTGATCGATGTCGAACTCGGTCGCCAACAGCCGCAGGAACCGCTCGCGGCCGACGGCATTGAGCGCAAGATAGGTACGGCCGAGGCCGGCGGCGCGGGCGCGCGCCGAGACCTCGCCGCCTTTGCCTTCGAGACAGTCGCGCAGCTGGACGCGCAGGCGCTCGGCGTCTTCACGGGACAGCTCCGGCCGCGGCTGGTTCGACAGCGCATCGCGCGCCGACGTCGCGATGTCGCGCCAGGCGCCGCGCAGGGAATTGAGGGTGCGATCGAGCAGGCTGACGCGTTCACTCATGATCAAGCGATAACGCCGGCCGCCGGTCCTTGGCAAGCGCGCCCCGGACCGCCAAGCGCGCCAGCGCGGCCGGCAGGCCGGTAATCAGGTCTTCCGGGATCAAGCCGACGCCGCGATCCTGCGCCACGTCGCCGTGGAGCCAGCAGGCGGCGCAGGCGGCGCGGAACGGATCGAGGCCCTGTGCCAACAGGCCGAGGATCAAGCCGGCCAGCACGTCGCCGGTGCCGCCGGTGGCGAGCGACGGCGGCGCGTTGCCATTGATCGCGGCGCTGCCGTTGGGTGCGGCGATCACCGTATCGGTGCCTTTGAGCACGACGACCGCACGGCATTCGGCGGCGGCGGCACGCGTGCGCGTCAGCTTGTCGCCGTCGAGCGAAAACAGGCGAGCGAATTCGCCCTCATGCGGCGTGATCACCGCCTGCGCCCGGGCCAAGGCCTTGAACACCGTCTTGCGGTCCTTGGCGAAGACGGTGAGCGCGTCGGCATCGAGCACCACGGCGCGCTTCGTCGCGAGCGCCGCGCGCGCGGCGCGGCGCGTTGTCGGCGTCACGCCGGCGCCGGGACCGACCAGCATCGCGTTGTAGCGTTCGTCGGCGATCAAGCGGGCAAAATCGCCGCGCGCGACCAAAACGCTTTCGAGCGCGGCGGCATAGATCGGAAACGCCGCCGCCGGCGCGGCGACAGTGGTGAGGCCGGCGCCGATGCGTTGTGCGGCGCGCGCCGCCAACCGTGCCGCGCCAGTCATGGCGGCGCCGCCGAAGACGACGGCATGACCGCGTTTATATTTATGCGTGCCGTCCACCGGCCATGGATAGGCGTCGAGCCACAAGGCGGGATCGTTCTCGAACGTCCGCGGCGCGACCGTCGTCAGCACGGCGGCGGGAATGCCGATATCGGCGAGCTGCACCGCGCCGCACAGCGACCGGCCCGGCAGCAATAGGTGTCCCGGCTTCTTGCGGAAGAAGGTCACGGTGATCGTCGCCGGCGCGACAACGCCTAGCGCCGCGCCGGTCGCGCCGTCGAGCCCGCTCGGCACGTCGATCGCGACCACCGGCAGCCGCCGCGCAGCGAGCGTCTCGATCACCGTGCGCGCCACACCGTCGAGCGGACGCGACAGGCCGGCCCCAAAGATCGCATCGATGACGATTCCGGCGCCGTCGAGCAGCGCCGGCGACAGCGGCTCGACCTCGCCGCGCCAGCGCGTCGCATGTTCGCGCGCATCGCCGCGCAACGCGTCGCGCGACCCGAACAGTCCGACCCGCACCCGCCAGCCGGCGGCCGCCAGCCGGCGCGCCGCCGCGAAGCCGTCGCCGCCGTTATTGCCGGGGCCGCACAGCACGCTGACCGGTCGCGGCGACCACCGCCGCATCGCCGCTTCGGCGACGGCGCGGCCGGCCGCCTCCATCAGGATGGTGCCGGCGACGCCCCCGGCAACGGCGGCGCGGTCGGCCGCCGCCATTTCGGCCGGGGTCAGCAGCGCATGGTCGGTCGGATTCATGGCTCTTGGCTTGACGTTTCGAAGGCCTTCGCGCTAGAGACCGCACTGGGTGGCGAGTGTAGCTCAGTTGGTTAGAGCGCCAGATTGTGATTCTGGATGTCGCCGGTTCGAGCCCGGTCACTCGCCCCATTACCTCAAATGCTTACGCGCCCCGGAATAGTCGCGTCGGCGACATCGCAGATCGCGATCAGCCTGACTACCTGCACCTGATACGTGCATTTTCAGGA
>JBOHLR010000195.1:0-3291 GCA_050729555.1 Allostellaceae bacterium | reverse complement strand
GGAATGTCCCAGGCCGTGCGCATGAATTTCGCCGGCGGGCCGGAGGTGCGGTAGCGCCAGCTTAGCGGCACGGTTATTCCGAATACGACAATATCGAGCAGAGCAGCGGTCGCCGGCGTCCAGGCGATGGCGCGCAAGGCGGCGGCAGCCGCGAACCAGACGACGATGGCGACACTGACGCTCAGGACCACGCCGTGCCGCTGCGCCAGCACGGTATAGACGAGCGCGAAGACCGACACCGCCGCGGTCGCAGCCGCGCTGCCGACGGCGCTCGCGGCAATGAAATCCGGCGGATGCTCGAAGGCCAGAATGATGTAGGCCGCGCCGGCGGCGGTCGGCAGCGCGGCGATCAGCGCGCCGATAAACGGCCCGGAGCGTTCGACCACGACCGAAATGACGACGACGATGAACGCCGTCAGCGCCATTTTCAGCGCAAGATCGAGCAAGAACGTCAGTTCGGGAGACATGGTGTTTTCTTCGGCGAAGGACGGAATGAGCGCAGATCAGAGAGTCAGGATAACGCGTCACTTCGATCGCGTTACGGGCTCCATCAGCTCAAGCCGATTGCCGAACGGGTCGGCGACGTAGCAGCGCTCGTAGCCGGAGAGCGGCTCGTCCTCGTAGGGCTTATAGCCGTGCCGATCGAGGCGCGTGCGCAAGCCGGCAAGATCGCGCACCAGGAATGCCGGGTGCGCCTTCTTGGCCGGACGAAAGTCGCCTTCGATGCCGAGATGCAATTGCTGGGTTCCCAATTCAAACCACACGCCGCCGCGCGCCGCCAGATTGGCGGGCTTCGCGATCTCACGCAAGCCCAGAATGCCGCTGTAGAACGCGCGCGCTTCGGCCTCGCGTCCGCCCGGCATTGCCAGTTGCAGGTGATCGAGCGCGACGACCTCGCTCATGGGGGTTGCATCCGCTGCATCGTCAGCGCGACCGGCGGCCCGTTTTTGATTGTCTGATAGACGACGCAATAACGCTCGGTGAGCTTGAGCAGTTGATCGAGCTTGTCCTGCGGTGCGTCGGTGTCGAGGTCGAAGCGAAGCCTGATCTGCGCGAAGCCCACCGGCGCATCCTTGGCGACGCCGAGCGTGCCGCGGAAATCGAGATCGCCCTCGGCCGAGACCGTGCCGGACTTGAGCGGGATATCGATCGCGGTCGCGACCGCCTTCACGGTGACGCCGGCACAGGCCACCAGAGCTTCGAGCAGCATGTCGCCCGAGCACAATTCGAGACCCGAGCCCCCTGTCGCGGGATGCAATCCGGCGACCGCCAGCGCGCGACCGGTCTCGACCTTGCAGGCGATATTGGCGTCATCCAGCGCGGCCTTGGCGCGAAGCGTGATGAAGGCGGCTTGGGGATCGCTCTTGTAGCGCTCCTTGATCGGCGCCTGCAGGGCGCGCAGGGAGGCGGCGTCCATGGTCTTCTCCTCACCGTCATTGGCCACGGCCCGCCTTTGCTCGCTGCGAGCCACGGCGGGTTTGAGTCCGCCGAAGCGCTGAGCGCATATGCGGAAGGCGGGCGACTCAGTATACGCCGGCGCGGATCGTGTCTATTCGGCAAGCGATGACAGAGCGTGACTACCACCACAACGCCGCGCCGGCTTCGGTCTTGGTCTCGCCCTCGGCAATGGTCGCGGCGCGGTTGAGCGAACGGTCGAGCGCGGTGAGCACGCGGCGCTTGACGAAATCGAACGCGGCGGCCTGACGGTCGCGCGGCCGCGGCAGTTCGACTTCGATTCGGTCGAAGATGCGGCCCGGCCGCGGGCACATCACCATGACGCGATCGGCGAGCACGATGGCCTCGTCGACGTCGTGGGTGACCAGAATCAAGGTCGGCCTGGCGTCGGCCCAGAGATCGAGCAGGTGGTCCTGCAGGTCGGCGCGGGTGAAGGCGTCAAGCGCCGAGAATGGTTCGTCGAGCAACAGGACTTCCGGGCGCGGCACCAGCGCCCGCGCGATCGCGACCCGTTGCGCCTGCCCGCCGGACAGTTCGCGCGGCCAGACCTTGGCCTTGTCGGCGAGCCCAACGCGTTTGAGCGCGGCGCCGATGCGCTCCGCCCGCTCGGGCTTCGGACGATCGACGATGCCGAAGCCGACGTTGTCCGCCACTTTGAGCCACGGCAGAAGCCGCGGCTCCTGAAAAATGATGCCGATCTTTTCGTGCGGGGACGTGATGGCTTCGCCGTCGAGCACGATCCTGCCTTCGCTCGCCGGATCGAGGCCGCCGATGGCGCGCAAAAGCGTCGACTTTCCGCAGCCCGAACCGCCGATCACGGCAACAATCTCGCCCGGCGCGACGTCCACGGACACGCCGCCGAGCGCATGCACGCCGTTAGGATAGATTTTGCCGACGCGATCCAGAGAAAGCATCGGCTATGACCCCCACCCCGACCCTCCCCCTTTCAGGGGGAGGGAGCACACCGCAATCCGTTTCCTCCCCCTGGAAGCGGGAGGATCAAGGAGGGGGTCCATCTGAGAAGCAACCATAACGTCTCAGTCCGCTCGCGCCACGTCTTCCCAGCGCAGGAACGGCGTGGCGACCAGCACGATGAGCCAATCGGTTGCCTTGCCGACGATGGCAAACGCGACGATCGCCGCGACGATTTCCGCCGGTTTGCCGAGTTCCTGGCCGTCCAGCAACAAATAGCCGAGGCCCTGGGACGCGCCCAGAAGTTCGGCCGCCGCCACGAACATCCAGCCAAGCCCGAGACCGGAGCGCAAGGCAATCACGTATGCGGGCAGCACCGCCGGCAGCAGGATGCGGCGCACCATCTCTATGTCGGATAGCCTGAAGGCTCGGCCCACTTCCACGAGCTTGCGGTCGACCGATTGGATCGCGCCCATCACCCCCAGATAAACCGGAAAGAACACGCCGACCGCAATCAACGTTATCTTCGACGCTTCGAAAATGCCGAGCCAGAGCACGAACAGCGGTACCCACGCGATCGATGGGATGGCGCGCAGCGCCTGCAGGCTCGGATCAAGGAGCCGTCGCACCAGCGGCGAGTAGCCGGCCGCTGCTCCCAGAATCGTGGCGACGGCGACGCCGCAGCCAAAGCCGGCCGCCACGCGTGCCAGTGTCACCAGCGTGTTGCGTTGCAGATCGCCGCTGCGAGCAAGATCGACAAATTCTTGAAAGATCACCGACGGCGGCGGCGCCAGGCGGCCGCTCGCCCAGCCCATGCGGACGATGAATTCCCACCCCGCCGCAAGCACCACCGGGACGATGATGCCGAGCGCCGGCCGTGCCAAGCGCGCCCAGCGACCGGCCGGACGCCGCACAGGCATGGCG
>JBOHLR010000194.1:0-3303 GCA_050729555.1 Allostellaceae bacterium | reverse complement strand
CGGCCGCGTCACCGGCCTAGTCGTCGGCGACACAAGCGTCGCTGCCGAAATTGTCGTGCTGGCGGCCGGCGCTTGGTCGGGCACGATCGCGGGCTTGCCGCCGGAGGGGTGCGCGCCGGTGCGGCCGGTCAAAGGCCAGATGTTGGCGCTCAAGATGGATCCCGCGGCGCCGCTGCTGCGCCATGTCGTCTGGGCGCCGCGCGCCTATTTGGTGCCGCGCCGCGACGGGCGCTTGATCGTCGGCGGCACGGTCGAGGAAAAAGGCTTCAACGGCGATCTCACCGCCGGCGGCATTTTCGCCTTGCTCGAAGGCGCGTGGCGTGCCGTGCCGGGCACCGAGGAGCTGGCGATCGACGAGATGTGGGTCGGCTTCCGGCCGGGCTCGCGCGATGACGCGCCGTTGCTCGGACCGAGCGGCGTCGCCGGCCTGGTGCAGGCGACGGGCCATTACCGCAACGGCATACTGCTGACGCCGGTGACGGCGGAATTGATCGCGCATTATCTGCTGTCCGGCGAGATCGATGCGGCGATGGCGCCGTTCACGCCGGAGCGTTTTTCCCCGCGGGTGCGCGCATGACCGCGACCATCCGTGTCAACGGTCGCAACGAAAAACTCGCGGCGGCCACCGTCGCCGAACTGCTCCACGCGCGCGGCATCGAGAAGCCGCGCGGCGTCGCCGTCGCCGTCAACGGTGCAGTGGTGCCGGCACGGCGCTGGACCGAAGTCGCGCTCGCGCCCGGCGACGCGGTCGAGATCGTCAAACCCTTCGGCGGCGGCTGACATGGACACCGCGACCACCAACAAGCCCGCCGACGTGCTGACGATTGCCGGCAAGAGCTTCGCCTCGCGCCTGCTGATGGGCTCGGGCGGCTATCCCAACCAGCAGGTGCTGCTCGACGCGCTGGCGGCGGCGCAACCCGCCTTGGTCACCGTCGCCATCCGCCGCATCAGCCTCGAAGCCTATGCCGAAAGCTTGGTGGATTTGCTCGACGAGACCTACACGCTGCTGCCCAACACGGCCGGCTGCATGACGGTGAAGGACGCGGTGCTCACCGCCGAGCTCGGCCGCGAGGCGCTGCAAACCGATTGGGTCAAGCTCGAATTGATCGGCGACCGCGAAACCCAATATCCCGACGTCGAGCAGCTTCTGCGCGCGACCGAGGAGCTGGTGAAAGCCGGCTTCACCGTGCTGCCCTATTGCAACGAAGACCCGGTGACCTGCCGCAAGCTCGCCGACGCCGGCGCGGCGGCGGTGATGCCGCTGGGCTCGCCGATCGGCAGCGGCCTCGGCATCGTCAATCCCTATGCGATCGAGCGCATCGTCGCCACCAGTCCCGTGCCGGTGATTCTCGACGCCGGCGTCGGCACCGCGTCGGATGCGGCCGTGGCGATGGAGCTCGGCTGCGACGGCGTGCTGCTCAACACCGCGGTCGCCAAGGCGCGCGATCCGCGCCGCATGGCGGCGGCGATGCGTGCCGCCGTCACCGCCGGCCGCGACGCGCGTCTCGCCGGCCGGATTCCCAAGCGCACGCAGGCCGAGCCGTCGAGCCCGCAACTGGGTCTCATCGGCGGGTGAAGCTGCCGCGGCCACCGCTGCTGGTGATCACCGACCGCAAGGTCGCGCGCCGGCCGCTTCCCGAGATCGCCGATGCCTGCTTCGCCGGCGGCTGTCGTTGGCTCAGTCTCCGCGAAAAAGATTTGCCGCATGACGAGCGCGTCGCGCTCCTGCGTAACTTGGTTGTGGTGGGCGAACGCTACGGCGCACGCGTCATGGTGCACGAGGACGTCGCTGCGGCGCGCGCGGCCGGCGCGGGTGGCGTGCATCTGCCGGCGGGCGGCTCGCCGGCGGCGGCGCGGCAGGCGCTGGGCGCCGCCGCCTTGATCGGCATTTCGGCGCATGACTACGCCGACATCGTCCATGCGGAAACCGAAGGCGCTGATTACGTCACCCTCAGCCCCATCTTTGCCACCGCGTCCAAGCCGGGCTACGGGCCGGCGCTCGGCGCCGACGAGTTGGCCGATCTGGCGGCGAAATCGCTGATCCCGGTTTTGGCGCTGGGCGGCGTCGACGCGGCCGCGGTTGGCGCGTGTCTTGCGGCGGGCGCCGCCGGCGTCGCGGTCATGGGCACGGTGATGACAGCCGCCGATCCGCGCGCCGTCACGTCTGCGCTCGTTGCAGGTCTGGGTCTTGCCTAGAATCCTTGCGGGCCGCGGCGGCCGCGCCTCATAGTTGCGCCTCAGCCGCGCCGCGCGAAGGAGAGGCGATTTGATCGAACTGCATTACTGGCCGACGCCCAACGGGCACAAGATCAGCATCTTTCTCGAAGAGGCCGGCGTTCCCTACACCATCGTGCCGGTCAACATCTCGAAGGGCGATCAGTTCAAGCCCGAATTCCTCAAGCTCTCGCCGAACAACCGCATGCCGGCGATTATCGACAACGAGCCGGCGGACAAGGGCGCACCGGTCCGCATTTTCGAATCCGGCGCCATCCTGATCTATCTCGCCGAGAAGACCGGCAAGTTCATGCCGAAGGCGCTGCGCGAACGCTTCGACGTTTTGCAGTGGCTGTTCTGGCAGGTCGGCGGCCTCGGTCCGATGGCGGGGCAGAACCACCATTTTTCCGCTTACGCGCCGGAGAAGCTGCCCTACGCGATCGACCGCTACGTCAAGGAAACCAGCCGGCTTTATGCGGTGATGGACCATCAGCTCAAGAGCCGCGAATTCCTCGCCGGCGCCTATTCCATCGCCGACATGGCCTCATATCCGTGGGTGGTGCCGTACGAGCGCCAGGGCCAGAAGCTCGAGGACTATCCGCACTTGAAGCGCTGGTTCGAGGCGATCAAGGCGCGGCCGGCGGTGCAGCGGGCCTACGCGAAGGGCGAACCGCTGCGCAGCCAGGCGATACCGAACACCAGCCCGGAAGCGCGCAAGGTGCTGTTCGGCCAATCCGCCGAGACGGTGCGGCGGGCCTGACGCCTCAGCGTGGATTCAGATTGGCTTTGATCGAGCAGGCGGCGGCGAAGCCGACGATGGCGACGACGACCGCTATGAAGGCATAGGACATGCCCGTCTTGCCGGCATCGTCGTGGAGAAGTTCAAGAAGGATCGTCATGGCGTCGCTCGTTCACCCGTTGGTCTGTGCGTTCACTATGAACCCGGCCTCTTAAGTTCGATTTAAAACGAATGCCGTCGGTGCGGGGCCGATGTATCGGAAATGAAAAACCCCCGGCTTTTGGCCGGGGGTTTTCCGCATAAGCGCTTATACGGTGGCGATTACAGGTTGTTCGCAACGGTGCCGAAGG
>JBOHLR010000193.1:0-3365 GCA_050729555.1 Allostellaceae bacterium | reverse complement strand
GCCTGTTCGGGCAATCCGGGTCCCGGCGGTTGGGGCGCGGTGCTGATCTTCGGCACCGGCCGCAAGGATCTTTCCGGCGGTGAACCGGCGACCACCAACAACCGCATGGAACTCATGGCGGCGATCCAGGCGCTGGAAGCCTTGACGCGCCCTTGCGAAATCGACATCCACACCGATTCCGCCTATCTGCGCGGCGGCATCACCACCTGGCTCGAAGGCTGGAAGAAAAACGGCTGGAAAACCGCCGATAAGAAGCCGGTGAAAAATGCCGAGCTCTGGCAGCGGCTCGAGGCGGCGGCGCGCAGCCACAAGATCATATGGCATTGGCTGAAGGGGCACGCCGGCGACGCCATGAACGAACACGCCGACGAACTCGCCCGGGAAGGCATGCGGCCTTTTTTGAAGCGCGGCGCGCGCCACGCGCTTAGCTAGTCTGCGACGCGAAACGGCACCGGCGCGGCGTAACCGCGCAGACCCATCGACGGCACCGCATCGGCCATCAGCTTGACGAGTTCGTTGGGATGAATGAATTCGTCCTTGAAGCACGGATAGGCGCGATTGTCGAAGACGCGCCGCAGCCATTCCACCACGACCATATGCTTTTCGGACGTCTTGTAATCGGGATGATAGGTGAGCCAGAGATCGAGATGATGCCGAAGTCCAACGTCAACCGGCACAAGTGGCACACCGAGTGCGATCGCGCAGGTAGGCAAGAAACCAATGCCCGCGCCTTTCTCGACAGCAAACAAAGTCGCGGTGCTTGAGTTGGTGCGGATGCCGACAATGCCCGCAATGGACTCGATGCCAAGCGCTCGCGCGTAAGCGCCTTCGTCGAGTTGCGGCGCTACTTGCTGTACGAAGCGGTGCTTGAGAACGTCGGCGATCGATTGCGGCAAACCGCAGGTACGGGCGTATTCTTTCGAGACGAAAGGATAGACATGAAGACGGCCGAGACGCGTCACGATCAGGTCGGGCCGCGCCGGCTTGTCGAACTGGATCGCAATGTCCGCCTCGAGACGCGCCACATCGGCCTGCTCCATGGCGCAGCGCAGGTCGATGGTCAGCAACCGGTAGGTTCCCTGAAACTCGATCAGCTTCGGCATGATCCAATAGGTGCCGACGCCCTCCGTCACGGCGACGCGCACGATGCCAGATGGATTTACCGCGCTCTGCGCAGCGCGCCGGAAAATATTGAAGCTCAGCCGCTCCATCTGGCGGACGTCTTCGAGAATGTCGCGCGCTTCTTCGGTCGGCAGCAAACCGGCCTGATGGCGGATGAATAGCTTGAAACCGAGCTGCATCTCCAACCGGTCGATAGCGCGCATGACCGTCGTGTTGGTCACACCCATCGTCTCTGCGGCTTTACGGAAGCTGCCGTTGTGGGCGCAGATGAGAAACACGCGAAGATCTTCCCACGACGCTTCGGTAAGCTCAGACACGTGCTGCAGAAGCGCAGCAGGGCGTTGCAATTTTTGATGCATTCAGAAACTCACTTGTTCGCGTAATGTCTAATTAAGTTTAAAAAACTGAGGTATTAGCGAATGTACTCCAGATTCGCCGAAAAGGTAGAGTTTTTACAGCGGCACGAGTTCGATCTTTTGGAGTGCCACAGGGACGTCGACACAAGTCCGGCACAACCAGAAGAACTCCCGGCGATGGTAACACTCGCGCGCACGGCCGTGCCCGGCGTTAGAGTCGCGGCGGCAACTGTCGAGCGCGTTTATCGGCAACATCCGCAATGCATTTTCCCGTTCCGCTGCGGCGGAAAGATCTCGGGCGGCATGGCCTTCCTCTACCTAAACGAGGACGGTTTTGATCGGCTTCTGCTCGACGAACTGGATTTCTCGGATCCGGACCCGAAGATATTGACGCAACCCGGCGAGGCGCCGGCGGCGCTTTATATCTGGGCGCTTGTAGCGCGCGGACGTGCCGCGGGCGGGATTGCGAACGTGAACGCGTGGTTGCGCCAAGAGCCGTTTTCGTCGGCGGATTTCTACGCGCAACCGTCCACACAACACGGCGCGCGAATTCTCGTGCAGGTTGGTTTCGAGCCGGCCAACAGTTTCCAGCACAACCTCTGGACCTATCGCCGGCTTCGCAACCGTGCGGCGAGGCAGCCCGTGGAGGCCTTTTGCTGCGTGGCGTAGGAGAGCGGAGTAATGGCTGAGTGTGTGGAGTTTGTAGGTACCGGTCGTGAGGAGAAGGCGGGCCGCAGCACGTCGATACGGATCGCGCGCAATCTGAGTGATCTTATGATTGTCGCGTCGATCCGGTCGGCGGTTTATCTCGCCGAACAGGATTGCCCTTACGAGGAAGAATTCGACGGAAACGATCTCGTGGCAGCGCATTTCATCGGATTCATCGGCGAAGAACCCGTCGCCTGCCTGCGGGCGCGGTTCTTCGCCGATTTCGCCAAAGTCGAGCGGCTCGCCGTGCGTCGCCAGTATCGACGTTCGCTGATCGCCTTTAAACTTGTGCGCGCCTGCGTCGCGTTTCTCAAACGCAAGGGCTACCGGCGCATTTACGGTCAGGCGCAGGACCGGCTCGTCGATTTCTGGGCGCGGTTCGGCGCAAAGCCGATCGGACACAACCGCAAGCTCGTATTTTCCGACTACTCGTACACGGAAATGGTGCTCGAACTCGATCCCGATCCGCACGCGATCACCATCGATTCCGATCCGTATGTCATCATCCGGCCCGAAGGTGAGTGGGACCGGCCAGGCGTCCTCGACCGATCCGCCGCGCGGGCGGCCGCGAGTCCTAACCGTGATCTCATCTGCCCCGCCGAATGAGGCAACATGGAATTTGAACCACACGACACGCAGGTGCCCGTAACCCGGGCGCAACTGCTGCTCTGTATGAATCTGCAAAAGGAGTACCTCACCGTGGGGCGGCGGCATACGATGGCCGGAACCGACGACGTTCTGACTGCCTGCGCGGCGATTATCGACGGATGGCGTGCCCGGCGTTGGCCGGTCGTGCACCTGAAACGCATCGCCCGTGCCGCTTGGTTCGATCCGGCGAGCTCAATGAGCGACTGGCTCGATGCCTTTCGGCCGCTGCCCGGCGAACTCGTGTTCGCCCACCCGCTTCCTTCGGCATATAGCTCGGCGCGCTTTGCTACCTATATGTCGGAAATCGGCAGCGGGCTGCGCGTCGTCATGATCGGATTTTCGCTCGATGGATCGATCCTGGCGACGGCAATCGATGGCTTTCACCGCGGCCATAACCTGCGGGTGACCGGCGACGCCATGGCCAGCCGCCAACCTCAATATTGCGAGCTGGAACTCTATCGCCGCATGCTGCTCGATGTCCTCTCGGATTACGCGGCGATCGAACCGCTTGAGGAAGCGCTCAATCCGGAA
>JBOHLR010000192.1:0-3366 GCA_050729555.1 Allostellaceae bacterium | reverse complement strand
AATCGGCCTCGGTCATCTCGGCGCCGTCGGCGTGCAGCCACGTCATGTCCTTGCGTCCGTCGGCGATAGTCGTGCCGTCGAGAAACCGGTCGCGTGTCAGGTGTCGATCGTGACGCAGGTCGATCAGGCGTCGGATGAACGTGGTCAGATCGCTGCCGGGCTGCCACAGGCCCGACCAATCGACCCAGCCGATCTCGTTGTCCTGGCAATAGGCGTTGTTGTTTCCGCTTTGGCTATTGCCCATCTCGTCGCCGGCAAGCAGCATCGGCACGCCCAGGGATAACAGCAGCGAAGCCAGAAAGTTGCGCCGCTGGCGGTTACGCAGCGCGACGATCGCGGCGTCGCCGGTCGGCCCTTCAGCACCGCAATTCCAGCTCAGGTTCTCGCTGGCGCCGTCACCGCCGTTTTCGCGATTGGCCTCGTTGTGCTTGGCGTTGTAACTGACGAGGTCGGCAAGGGTGAAACCGTCGTGCGCGGTAACGAAGTTGACGCTCGCCGACGGCCTGCGGTTGTCGTGCCGGAAGATGTCGGCGGAGGCGGCGATGCGGCCGGCGACGGCGCCGATGACACCGCCGTCGCCGCGCCAGAAGCGCCGCAAATCGTCACGGAACCGGTCGTTCCACTCGCTCCATCCGGGCGGAAACGCTCCAAGGCGATAGCCACCTTCGCCGACGTCCCACGGTTCCGCGATCAGCTTCACCTGCGCCAGCACTGGATCCTGGCTCAGAGCGTCGAGAAAGCTGCTGTTCGGATCGAAGCCGTTGGGGCCGCGGGCCAGTGTGGTCGCCAGATCGAAGCGGAAGCCGTCGACATGCATGACCTCAACCCAGTAGCGCAGCGAGTCCGTGACAAGCTGGAGCACGCGCGGGTGGTTCATGCGCAGCGAGTTGCCGACGCCGGTGAAATCCATATAGCGGCGCGAATCGTCGGGCGACAGCCAGTAATAGGAAAGATTGTCGATGCCGCGGAAACAGAGGGTCGGCCCCAGCTCGTTGCCCTCCGCCGTGTGGTTGTAGACGACGTCGATGATGACCTCGATTCCCGCGGCGTGCAGCGCGGCGACCATCCGCTTGAATTCGCCCTCGCCGCCGCCGAGCAGACGTCGGTCGGGTGCGAAATAACCGATCGTGTTGTAACCCCAGAAATTGCGTAGCCCGCGCTCGAGCAGCAGCCGGTCGTCGACCGCATACTGCACCGGCAGCAATTCGACCGCTGTGACGCCGAGATGGCGCAGATGGTCGATGACCTCCGGCGTACGCAACGCCGCGAAGGTGCCGCGCAGGGATTCGGCGATGCCGGCGTGCAGCTTGGTGAAACCCTTGACGTGCAACTCATAGATGACGCTGTCGCATAAGGGCCGGCGCGGCGGCCGGTCGTCGCTCCAATGAAAGTTATCGTCGATCAACCGGCATTTCGGCATCACCCGCGCATTATCGCGCCGATCGAACGAGCGGTCGCCGCGCGCGCTGCCGACGCGATAACCGAAATGCGCGTCGCTCAGGTGCAGATCGCCAACGATGTCGCGGGCATACGGATCAAGCAGCAGCTTGTTCGGATTGAAGCGATGCCCGTGCTCGGGCGCGTACGGCCCGTGCACGCGGTAGCCGTAAAGCAATCCCGGATAGGCCTCGGGCAAATGGCCGTGCCAGACGCCGTTGGTGTTCTCGGGCAAGGGCAGGCGATCGGTCTCGTGCCGTCCGTTGGGGTCGAACAGGCAAAGCTCGACCTTTTCCGCGTGCGCTGAAAAAAGCGCGAAATTCGCGCCACGCGGATCGCTATGCGCACCAAGGGGATAGGGCCGCCCGGCCCCGAGCCGCGCCGCCATCGACCTAATCCGCCGCAGGCGCCAGGAAGATCGCTGCCAGCGGCGGCAGGGTCAGCGCCAGCGATTGATTGCGGCCGTGCCACGGTAACGGATCGGGCGTTAGCGTGCCGGCGTTCAGAACGCCGCTGCCGCCGTAACGGGAGTCGTCCGAGTTGAGGATCTCGCGGTACCGCGCTCCCGACGGAACGCCGATGCGGTATCCCGGGCGGACCACCGGCGTGAAATTGACAATGACGACGATGTGGTGATCCGCGGTGCGACTGTTGCGTTGAAACGACAACACGCTGGCGGCGCGGTCGGAGGCGTCAATCCATTGGAAGCCGTCGTTCTCATGGTCGAGCTCGTGCAACGCGGGCAACTGCCTGTGCAGCTGATTGAGGTCGCGGACGAGTGCGCTGATGCCTTGGTGCAACGGGTCGGCCAACAGGTGCCAATCGAGGCTCTGATCGTGGTTCCACTCATTTTCCTGAGCGAACTCATTGCCCATGAACAGGAGCTTCTTCCCCGGATGCCCGTACATGAACGCGTAGTAGGCGCGCAGATTAGCGAAGCGCTGCCACCGGTCGCCAGGCATGCGGCCCAGGATCGAGCGTTTGCCGTGCACGACTTCATCGTGCGAAAGCGGCAGAACAAAATTCTCGTTGAATGCGTAAAGCAGGCCGAACGTCAGCTTCTCGTGGTGATGCGAGCGGTGGATCGGGTCGAGCGCCATGTACTCGAGCGTGTCGTGCATCCAGCCCATGTTCCATTTGAAGCCGAAGCCGAGTCCGCCGTTGTAGGTCGGGCGTGAGACCAGCGGCCACGCGGTCGATTCTTCGGCAATTGTCGTGCTGCCGGCAAAGCGTCCGAAACAAACCTCGTTGAGCCGCTTGATGAAAGCGACAGCCTCGAGGTTCTCATTGCCGCCGAAGCGATTGGGCACCCATTCGCCGGGCTCGCGGCTGTAGTCGAGGTAGAGCATCGACGCCACCGCGTCCACGCGCAGGCCGTCGATGTGATAGCGATCGAGCCAGTGCAGCGCGCTGTTGAGAAGGAATTCGGTAACTTCGGTACGGCCGTAATTGTAGATCAGCGTGTTCCAGTCGCGGTGCAGCCCCTGCCGTGGATCGGCGTGCTCGTAAAGATGCGTGCCATCGAAATCGGCAAGGCCGTGCGCGTCATTGGGAAAGTGGCCCGGGACCCAATCGAGCAGCAATCCGATCCCGGCTTGATGACAGGCATCGACGAAGAATTGAAAGTCCGTCGGGTTGCCGTAACGACTCGTTGGCGCGTAGAGCCCGGTGGGCTGATAGCCCCACGAGCCATCGAACGGATGCTCCGTGATCGGCAGGAGCTCGAGATGCGTGAATCCCATTTCCTTGACGTACGGCACGAGGATCTCGGACAGCTCGCGATAGGTCAAAACGCGATTGCCTTCCTCCGGGCGCCGGCCCCACGAGCCGAGATGCGCCTCGTAAATCGTCAACGGCCGACCGTAGAGATTCCGGCCGGCGCGCGCGGCCATCCAGGCGCCGTCTTCCCAGCGGTGTTGGTCGATTTTC
>JBOHLR010000191.1:0-3407 GCA_050729555.1 Allostellaceae bacterium | reverse complement strand
CCCGGCAACACCGGCAGCGGCAACAACACCGCCTATACGATGTATGCGAGCATCACCGCCTCGGTTCCGACAACGTTCATGTCGTTTTATGAGAGCGCCATCACCGTGACGGCCTCGGCCACGGCGACGAACCCGGTCGTCAACGCGACCTTCGACATGGGCTCGTTCGTGAGTTACGCGTGCGACACCAACGAGATCTATTGGTACGTCGTGCCGTCCGGCGGCGGCGTGCCGGACGCCTCGGCAATGAACCTGCTGTGGTCGAACAACGACGCCGACCCGACGACACTCGCGACCTTCAGCGTCGCTGCCAGCGCGCAGATCGGCTTCGCCATCAAGAACCTCACCGGCGCGCGGCCGCAATCGCTCGGCGGGTGCACCTACGGCAACAACATGTACGGGGCGCAGCCTGGCGACACCCAGTGGCTCTACTCGAGCGCACAGCCGCCGAGCAAGTACTACAACATCGCGCCGGGCGGCACCAACACCGGAACGCATGCGGTCGAAGAGACGACCCAGGACTGCGCCCTCTATGTCGAAAAAGGGACTTATAAAAATGGCGCCTGGAGCTATTCGAGCGCGCCGCAGGGACAGTGCTATACCTCGAACGGCAAGAACGAGAACGAAAACACCTACGACAGCCAAGGCAACATGAACGGCGTTTGCGACAATTGTACCAAGGGGTCGAAGATGTCCACGGCGATGACCAATGCCGCGCCGAGCTGTTCGGCGCTCGGCGGCAAGAGTTATCAGTACAATTGGAACGACATGGGCGGCAGCTTCGATTCCTATAACTACGGCACTGATATGCAATATTCGTTCTCGTGTTCCGGCGGGGCGGGTTCGGGCAACGGCACGTCCACGAGCGGCCTCGTTCTGACAAATTAAATAAAACTACTGCTTCCTACCCTGCGCCTCATCGGCAGCATCGCTTCATTCCCCATTAACCCGTCGGCACATAGCTTTGACGAAGTACCAAGCGGGTGCGCGGCCGCGCGCTTGGGGGACGTCGCTGGAAGCAAGAAACCGATGCTCGCACGGTTGGTCCGAAACCTTAACCGCGACGCCGATGGCACGGTCGCCATCTTGTTCGGCTTGCTGATGATCCCGCTGATCGTCGCGGTCGGCGTCGGCGTCGATTACGGACGCGCGGCCGAAATCCGCGCCACGCTGCAAAGCGCGGTCGACGCCGCGGCGCTCGCCGGCGCCAGCGCCTATACCAGCCCCTCCGCCGAGACCAGCGCGACGACGCTCGCGCAAAACTACGTCACCAACACCACCGCGACGATGCCGTCGGGCGTCGCCGTCGTCTCGACGTCCGTCACGCCGGGCACCACCGGCAGCGGCAGCAATATCGCATATACGATGTCGGTGTCGGCAAAGCTCTCGGTGCCGTCGATGTTCCTTGCCGTGGTCCGCGGGCCGATTACGGTGTCCGCCTCGGCGACGGCCCAGAACCCCGTCGTCACCGCCAGCTTCAACATGGGCGGCTTCGTCAGCTATGCGTGCGACATCAACGAGATCTATTGGTACATCGTGCCGGCGAGCGGCGGCGTGCCCGACGCTTCGGCGTTGAACCAGTTGTGGTCGAACGATACGGAGAGCCCGACGACGACTGGAACGTTCAACGTCGCGGCCAGCGCCAAGATCGGCTTCGCCATCGAGAACATCACCGGCGCGCGCGACCCGTCGCTGGGCGGCTGCAACTACGGCAACAACATGTACGGCTCGCAGCCCGGCGACACCCAATGGCTCTATTCGAGCCTGCAACCGCCGAGCTTGGACTGGAACACCGCGCCCGGCGGCGCCAGCACCGGCACGAACGGCACCTATGAGACGACGCAGGATTGCGCCCTCGTGGTCGAGCAAGGGACCTACAATTCGCGCACCGGAAGCTGGAGTTATCCAAGCGCGCCGCAGGGCCAGTGCTACACCGCGTCGGGCCTGAGCGAGAACACCAACACCTACGACCGTTGGGGCAACATGGACGGCGTGTGCAACAATTGCGGCAGCGGCGCGACGATGACGACGGAGATGACCAACGCCGCGCCAAGCTGCTCGGACCTCGGCGGCAACCGCTATCAATACGATTGGAACGACATGGGCGGCACGTTCGATTCGTACAATTACGGCAACGACATGCAGTACAACTTTTCCTGCTCGGGCGGCTCTGGCTCGGGCAACGGCACCAGTACAAGCAGCGTCACCCTAACCAACTAGGCGCGCGCGGCCGCGATCGATTCCGCCAGCGACGGCGCCTTTCGCTTGCGCACCAGCTCGACATGACCGAGCCGTGTCCAACCGAGCGCCTGACCATCCGGCACGTGGCGCGCTAGCGCCTTCGCCAACGCCGCGAGCAGGCGCGCGCGCGCGTCTTTCCCCTTCATGCCGACGAAGCCGACGATCATCGGGCCCGACAGATTACGTAAGCGGATCTGGCGCGCGACGGCGCGCGCCGCCTCGAGGTTGACCGCGACCGCCGACCGCGCCGCGCCGCTGTCGACGTCGATCGCGACGCCGAGCGCCGTCGGCTCGATGAGCAGGAACCCGCCGCCGGGCAGCGACAAGCGCGGCGCGAGCGCCTGCTCAACCGCATCGGCAATGCCGGATGACTCATAAAGCGCTTCGTTCGTCGCAACGAGACCGGCGACCAACGCCGGATGGCGAACGCGCAACCAGTTGCGCAGCTCGGCATAGACCGCGCGATCGTCGACCGCGACCGCGTCCGGCGCCGGCGCGAGCCACGGCGCAATCAACGTCGCCGCCATCGGCGCGGGTTCATCGAGACGTTGCAGCGGCTTGCCGTTCGCCGGCGGCGTCAGCGCACGCGACAGGCGCATGGTGACGCCGGCCGCCTTGTCGGCCCGTGCGTCTTTGGCGATTTCAATGACGACCGTCTCGCCTTCGCGCAAACTTTTGAAGCGCGACTTCGGCGTCACATCCTCGGCGCTGAGCAGCGCCGGCCGCGCCAAGCCGATGTCAACCAGCGCCGCCGGCAATTCCGGCCGCAGCCCGATAATCCGCGCCAACCAGATCTCGCCAACGCGGCTCGCGCTGCCGCCGCTGGTGGCGCGCAGCTCGACCACCTGTCCGTCTTCCTTGAGCGCGGCCCACAGCTCGCCATCCGAAGCGGCCATCGCGATCTCGCGTTTCATCGGCCGAGCCGCGAGGCCGGCGCGTAGCCCTGACCAGCGAGCAGCGCGACGGTTTCGTACAGCGGCAAGCCGACGACGTTCGAATAGGAACCGACGATGCCGCGGACGAACCGCGCGGCGCATCCTTGGATCGCGTAGCCGCCGGCCTTGTCGCGCCATTCGCCGGCGGCGAGATAATCCGCGATCTCGTCAGCCGTCAGGCGCTTGAACAGCACGGCCGTCGCGACGCGCCGGCTTGCGATCTTGCCGGCG
>JBOHLR010000190.1:0-3423 GCA_050729555.1 Allostellaceae bacterium | reverse complement strand
GCATAGATATGATCGATGGCCTCGCGCCCGGACGGCTGCAGACGAATGACTCCATTCGTTTCGAGCCGGAGCAGTCCCTCCCGTTCGGCGGCCACCAGCATGCGGCGGATGTGGGTTCGTGAGACGCCGAAGCACCGGGCCGCGGCGGAAATCGACAACGCGAACGGTTGCTGCGGCGGGAAAACCTCGGGCGCCTCGGTGACCAGCAGGTGCACCAACTGAGTGCCGGCGCAGCTGTGCATGAACACGCGAAAGAAAGGCGAATCGGGATCGATGTTGCGTAGCCCTTCGAGGTAACCTTCACTGATGCAGCGAACGAAAGTTTCGAACACGCCCGCAACATCCAGATCGCGCAAAACGAATCCCGCGGCCACTTCTATTGCCGCGGCCGCCTGCAGCATGGCGCGCATGTGGTTTCGCCATGTCTTGAGAAAGCGGTCGGTGGGAAGATACTGCGCGGGCGCGCCGACGCGACGAACCGGAGAGAGCCGGACATAACCCACATAGCGGAGGTATAGCAAAAGGGCGCGCGCCCGGCCCGGGCTGACCAGTCCGATCGAAGCGCAGAGCGCCTTCAGTCGCGGCAACGTGAGCCCACCGGTGACATGCAGATAGGCCAGGCACTTGGCCGCGACGTTGCGTCCGGCGTCCTTGAGGATGCCATCCAGCGCCGGGTCGGCTTCGGCCTGTGCAAGCATGTTGTGCGCGAATGTCTGCACCGCCGCGCGATATCGCGGGTGAGACCGCAAGCGGCCGTACGCCGCCGCCGGCTCGTCGCCAGGGGCGTCCCAGCTCAGCAAGCAATCGATGCGCGCGGCGTCTCTTACGATATCCTCCCGAACGCGACCGAGGCGTCGAGCAAACTGAAAAACAGGCGAGCGGCGCTCGCTCGCCGCGCCGCGTGGTCCCGGTTTGATGAACTGGCCCGTTAGAACACGTATGATTGGGCGAGCGGGCCGTACCTTCTTCGCCGGCAGCAACAATCACAGTCGAAATCTTCGTCGACCCGTCAGATTGTCAGATGACGGGGCTCCCGAAAACCCAAGGTTTAGCGGCTTTTCGTCGCTTCCGTGTCCTCCAGCCCTTCACCAGGATTACCACCGTGCGGCTGACGCATCGCGGTATTGGACGTTCTTGTGCATCTGCTCGGCCACCATGTCTTCGACTTCCCGTTCGACGCGCGCGAGCACGTTCAAGAAAATTTCCAGTTCTGATTTGGTTACGCAGCGCTCTAGGCGCTTGTGGCGCTCGTTCGTGAACGGCCTCATCGTTGCCAACAGAGCTCGGCCGGCGCGAGTCAGCGTTATTGAACGGAGCCGCCGATCCCGATGATCGACGGTCTGCTTGAGCAATCCCTTTCGAACGAGCGTGGACGTGCATCGCGTCACCTGGGCTTTGTCGATCTGACTCTGCTTCGCGATCTGCTTGATCGAGGGCGACTGGCTGTTTTCGAGCACGGCCAGGATGCGGTATTCGGCGAGGCTTAATCCGAACTCGCGCTCCACGAATAAAAGCATCTGCTGACCGAGCGCCCGGCCGAGCATGGAAAAGCGATAACCGAACCGCCGATCGAGCGGCACTGTCGATTGCGAGGAGGTTCTTGAAGCCGGGCTTTTCATGAGATCGTGGATTTATCAATGTTGACGTTACAACGATGTTGTGAGACGGTCAATTGCAGTGCGCTTTAGTCGGTGCACAAGCGGGCGACGCCAGACTTCAGGGTGGGACCATGCGATCCGTCGATCGAAGAGCTTTCCTGCAATTGACAGCCGGGATCGGCGCGACTGTCGGTCTGCCACGATTTGCGAGCGCGCGCGATTATCCCGTGCGGCCGGTCCGCATCGTGGTCGGCTATGCTGCCGGAGGCACCGCGGACGTTACGGCCCGCCTCGTCGGCCAATTGCTGTCGGAGCGGCTTGGCCAGCAATTCATCGTGGAAAATCGGCCCGGAGCCGGTTCGAATCTAGCCGCCGAGGAAGTCGTGCATGCAAGGCCCGATGGCTACACTCTTCTGCTGGCCTCGGGGGCAAATGCGATCAATGCCACGCTTTATAAGAAGCTCGATTTTGATTTCGAGCGTGACATAACGGCCGTCGCCGGCATCATCCGTGTCCCGAATGTCATGGTCGTCAGCCCGTCATTCCCGGCCGAGACGATCGGGGAATTCATCGCCTATGCGAAGGCCCATCCGGGCATGATCAACGTCGCCACCCTCGGAAACGGATCGCCCCAGCAGGTATTCGGCTCGCTATTCGAGATGATGGCGGGCGTCAAATTGGTGCATGTGCCTTATCGGGGAGGAGCGCAGGCGGTCACGGCGCTGCTTGGCGGGCAGGTGCAAGTCTTTTTTGGCGCTACGACGGTCATGATTGGCTACATCAAGGCCGGCCGCGTGCGTGGCCTTGCCGTCACGACCGCGCAACGCGTTGATGCTCTTCCGGGCGTTCCGGCAATGGCTGAAGCCGTGCCGGGCTACAAGGCGGCCGACTGGCTGGGGCTGGGTGCGCCGAAGGCAACGCCCAGACACATCGTCGATCTCCTCAACAACGCGGTCAACGCCGGGCTTGCTGACCCGAAAATCAAACAGCGTCTGAGCGCGCAGGGCTCAATTCTCAAGGGCTCGCCCGGCGACTTCGGAAAGCTGATCAGGTCCGAGACACAAAAATGGGCCAAAGTGATCCAGGCGGGCGACATCAAGTCAGAGTAAATACACGCTGCTGGACAGCTTGGCCCCGCTTATTCGGCAGAGCGGCGCCCACAGTCGGAATACGGGGTGGTCCCGCGCTCGGCAAGCAACTAACAAACATAAAGTCGATCTCGATCCGGCTCAGCCTTGCTCGGCCTGCAGCATCTTGTTGAGGATGCGCTTATAGCGCACCGGCCCGACGTCGACGGAAAGGACCAACGGATCGAGTGGCCTGTCCGCTTTCTCGATGATGCGCTGCTGCGCCTCGATCACCGGCGCGTCCTGTTCGGCGAAGGCGAAGCGGCGCAGCTCGGCGATCTTTTTCTGCAGATCGCGATTGAGCTTCTCGTCGGTCGTCATCACACCGAACCGCACCGCGGTGAAATGATAGAGCGTCGAGCGCTCGTTCTCCGGGCTGAGCATGTGGATGGCGGTGTAGCCGGTGCCGCTCTCCGGCGCCGCACCCCGCTTGCAGATGCCGGTGACCAGCCGCAGGTTCGACGGCGCCATCCATCGCATCTTGGTGAATTTGTCGACGCGCGGCGGATGACTGGGCCAGAACTGGGCGAACATGCCGGGCGGTGCCGAGTTGGTGGCGTGCCGTCCGATCACCACGTCATCGCCGTCCTGTTCGACGGCGATCTCGGATTCCACCGTGTCGGCGTTGCCCAGAATGCCCTCGTGCAGATACGAGGTGTGACTGAGATCGAGCAGGTTATCGATGACGAGCTGATAAT
>JBOHLR010000189.1:0-3455 GCA_050729555.1 Allostellaceae bacterium | reverse complement strand
CCGCCGAGCCGCCGGACGAGCCACCGGGCACCAGCGGCCGGTTGTCGCCGCGCCGGCGCCACGGATTCTCGGTCGGGCCGCGCGCGCTGGTGATCGTCGCCGAGCCCATGGCGAATTCGTCGAGGTTGACCTTGCCGAGCATCAGCGCGCCGTTGCGCCAGAGGTTCGCGGTCACCGTCGATTCATAAGGCGGCACGAAGCCGGCGAGGATTTTCGACGCTGCCGTGGTTTCGACGCCTTCAGTGCAGAACAGGTCCTTGATGGCGACCGGTATGCCGTCGAGCGGCAAGCCGTCACCCTTTTGCAGCCGGGCGTCGGATTGGCCGGCGGCGGCAAGCGCGCGGTCCGGCGTCTCGACCAGATAGGCCTTGAGTGGCCGCGCCGCCTCCATCGCTTTGATATAGGTCGTGGCCAGTTCGCGCGCGGTGAATTCCTTGCGCCGCAACCGATCGCGCGCCTGGCCGATCGTCAACCCGATCAGACTCACTCGACCACCTTGGGCACGACAAAAAAGCCGTTCGTGGTTTCCGGCGCGTTGGCCAGGATCTTGTCGCGGATGCCACCGTCGGTGACTTTATCGTCGCGCAACGGCGGCCGCGCGTGCGTTACGGCGGTCATCGGTTCGACGCCCGCCACGTCGACGGCGTCGAGCTGCTTGACCCAGGTGAGTATCTTCGATAGGTCGCCCGCCAGCGCGTCGAGCTCGGCATCGGGCACCTTGATACGCGCCAGCGCAGCGATCCGCGCGACGGTGGCCTTGTCCAGTGCCATGGAGTAAATGTCTCCTCGGCTTCGCGAAAGCCGGTACTACCACCCGACATGCCGATCTGCAACCCGACCGACCTCAAAGCGCTGCTCAAGCCGGGCGCACGGCTGCTCGGATTGGACGTCGGCACCAAGACCGTCGGCTTGGCCCTGAGCGATACGCGGCGCGTCATCGCCTCGCCGCTCGACACCATCCGCCGCGCACGCTTTCGCGACGACGCCCAGCGCATCGTCCACGAGGTCGAAAAACACTGCGTCGGCGGCATCGTCGTCGGCCTGCCGCTGGGCCTCGACGGCAAGCCGAATTCGCGGGTCCAGGGCGTCCGGCAATTTGCCCAAAACCTGCTCGCCGTCATCGACCTGCCGTTGGCATTCTGGGACGAGCGGCTGTCCACCGCCGCGGTCGAGCGCGGCATGATCGAAGGCGATCTGTCGCGCCGCCGGCGCGCCGAAATCATCGACCGGGCCGCCGCCGCCTATATCCTGCAAGGATTGCTCGACCGGCTCGGCGACGCTTGAGATCGCTGACGCGGGTATTGCCGGCGCGCGACCGACCCCGGCCCGATATCCTGGCTTGCCGCGCCGCGCCGCAGCACCTATAGTCCCGGCTTTAATGGACTCTGGCGCGGCTAACGATCCTTTCCCTCATCGCCATCTTCTGGGAATCGAGGGACTTTCCCGCCGCGAAATCGTTTATCTCCTCGACCGTGCCGACCTCTATGCCAACCAGCCGCGTGGCGCGGCGCCGCTGGCGGTGTTGCGCGGCCGCACGGTGATCAATCTCTTCTTCGAGAATTCGACGCGTACCCGCACCTCGTTCGAGCTCGCCGCCAAGCGGCTCGGTGCCGACGTGATCAACATGCAGGCGCAAACCAGCTCGATCAAGAAAGGCGAAACGCTCATCGACACGGCGATGACGTTGAACGCGATGCACCCCGACGCGCTGGTCGTCCGGCATCCAGAATCGGGTGCGGTGCAGTTGCTGTCGGAGAAAGTCGATTGCGCGGTGGTCAACGCCGGTGACGGCAGCCACGAACATCCGACCCAGGCACTGCTCGACGCGCTAACCATCCGCCGCCGCAAAGGCCGGCTCGAAGGCCTGATCGTCGCGATTTGCGGCGACATTTCGCATAGCCGCGTCGCCCGCTCCAACATCTACCTACTCAACGCCATGGGCGCGCATGTGCGCGTGGTTGCACCGCGGACACTGATCCCGGCGGCGATGGACCGCTTCGGCGTCGAGGTGTTTCACGACATGAAGCGCGGCCTGACCGGCGTCGATATCGTCATGATGCTGCGCCTTCAGACCGAGCGCATGCACGGCAGCTTTGTGCCGTCGATCCGCGAATATTTCCACTTCTTCGGCCTCGACTACGCCAAGCTCGCCGTCGCCAAGGATGACGCGCTGATCATGCATCCGGGCCCGATGAACCGCGGCGTCGAGATCGATACCGAGGTCGCCGACGACATCGACCGCAGCGTGATCCGCCAGCAGGTCGAGATGGGCGTCGCCGTCCGCATGGCCTGCCTTGAGGCGTTGAACCGCGAGGCGCGCGCGCCGGCGGCACCATGACCGAACGCACCCTGTTCACCAACGCCCGCCTGCTCGATCCGGCGAGCGGCATCGATCGCGCCGGCGACCTGCTGGCGGAGAACGGCGTGATCGCCGCGTTCGGCCCAAATTTGGCGCGCGAGGGGTTGGGCACCGACGTGCACGTCGTCGACTGCACCGGGTGTTGCCTGGCGCCGGGCGTGATCGACATGCGCGTGCAGCTGCGCGAGCCCGGTGACGAGCATCAGGAAACCCTCGCGACCGGCGCCGAGGCTGCGGTCACCGGCGGCGTCACGACGATGGCGATGCTGCCGAACACGATGCCGGTCATCGACGATCACGCGCTGGTCGAGTTTGTCGGCCGCCGGTCGCGCGAGCTCGGCCGCACGACGATCCGCACCTATGCCGCCGCGACCAAGGGCCTCCAAGGCCGCGAGCTGACCGAATACGGGCTTTTGGCCGAGGCCGGCGCCGTCGCCTTCACCGACGGCGTGCGTGCCATTGCCGACGCGTCGGTGATGCGCCGCGCACTGTCCTATGCCAGCACGTTCGACCTGCTGATCGTCCAACATCCGGAGGAGCCGAGCCTAAGCGCCGGCGGCGCCATGAATGCGGGCGAGATCGCGACGCGGCTCGGCCTTCCGGGAATCACGCCGGCAGCCGAGACCATCATGGTCGAACGCGATCTGCGTCTCGCCGAGATTACCGGTGGGCGCTACCACGCGGCGCATCTCTCGACGGCCGGCGCTGTCGACGCCGTCCGCCGGGCCAAGGCGCGCGGCCTCGCCGTGACCTGCGATACGGCACCGCATTATTTCGCCCTCAACGAGACCGCCGTCGGCGACTATCGCACCTTCGCCAAGGTTTCGCCGCCCTTGCGTAGCGAAGAGGATCGCCGCACCGTGATCGAGGGGCTGAAGGACGGCACCATCGACGCCATCGCCAGCGATCACTCGCCGCAGGACCAGGAATCGAAACGGCTGCCGTTCGCATCGGCCGAGCCTGGCATCATCGGCCTCGAGACGCTGCTGCCGTTGTCACTCGAGCTTTATCACAACGGCAGCCTCAACCTGCTTCAAGTGATGCGCGCGCTGACGCAGCGGCCGGCGGAAATCCTGCGGCTGCCGGGCGGCCACCT
>JBOHLR010000188.1:0-3478 GCA_050729555.1 Allostellaceae bacterium | reverse complement strand
TCAGCAGGTGATTGACAGCAGCCGGAGAATTTCTTCCATAGCCGCGCGGACCGAGGAGTTGAGGGTTCTCAGGCGGCAAATTCTCGCGCTTACGCCGATTGGTATCGGCGAGTGAGCCAAAGGAGACCATATGATTTCCGTGACATTTCCGGACGGCGCGACGCGCCAATATCCGCCCGGCATCCGCGGCAGCGAAATCGCCAAGAGTATTTCCCCCTCGCTCGCCAAGCGTACGGTCGCGATGGCGGTCGATGGCAAACTCGCCGACCTTTCCGAACCGATCGAGCGCGACGCCAACATCGAGTTCATCGACCGCGAGAACCCGCGCGCGCTCGAACTCATCCGTCATGACGCCGCCCATGTGCTCGCCGAAGCGGTGCAGACGCTCTATCCCGGCACGCAGGTAACGATCGGGCCGGTGATCGAGAACGGCTTCTACTACGATTTCCATCGCGCCGCGCCATTCACGCCGGAGGATTTCGCCGCCATCGAAAAGAAGATGGCCGAGATTATCGCCAAGGATAAGCCGTTCACCAAAGAGGTCTGGACGCGCGAGGAGGCGAAAGCCTGGTTCGAAAAACATGGCGAAGCCTTCAAGGTCGAGCTCGTCGATGCGATACGGCCCGACCAGGAGATCAAGATCTACAAACAGGGCGAATGGCTCGATCTCTGCCGCGGCCCGCATATGACCTCGACCGGCAAGGTCGGTTCGGCCTTCAAGCTCATGAAGGTCGCCGGCGCCTATTGGCGGGGCGATTCGACGAAGCCGATGCTGCAGCGCATCTATGCGACCGCCTTTGCCAACCAGGCCGAACTCGACGCTTACTTGCATCAGCTCGCCGAAGCCGAGCGCCGCGACCACCGCCGTCTCGGACGCGAGATGGATCTGTTCCACTTTCAGGAGGAGGGACCGGGCACCGTCTTCTGGCATCCGAAAGGCTGGACTCTCTTTCAGACGCTCATCGCCTATATGCGGCGGCGCCAGCAGGCCGACCATTACCTCGAAGTGAACACGCCGCAGGTGCTCGATCGCGCGCTATGGGAAATGTCCGGCCACTGGCAGACCTATCGCGAGAACATGTTCACGACCATGACCGAGGACGAACGCGTCTTCGCGCTGAAGCCGATGAACTGCCCCGGCCACATCCAGATCTTCAAGAACGGCTTGAAGTCCTATCGCGATCTACCGCTAAAGATTGCCGAATTCGGCATCGTACATCGCTATGAGCCGTCCGGCGCGCTGCACGGCGTCATGCGGGTACGCGCGTTCACGCAAGACGACGCGCATATTTTCTGCACCGAAGATCAGATCATGGAGGAGTCGTTGCGCATCAACGATCTCATCCTCTCGATCTACAAAGACTTCGGCTTCGAAGACATCATCATCAAAATGTCGACGCGGCCGGAGAAGCGGGTCGGCTCGAACGAAGCGTGGGACAAAGCGGAGGCGGCGCTTGCCCGCGTGCTCGATGAAATCAGGGCGCGCGGCTTCGACGCCACGGTCAATCCGGGCGAAGGCGCCTTCTACGGCCCGAAGCTCGAATATACGCTGCGCGACGCCATCGGCCGCGAATGGCAATGCGGCACCACGCAGGTCGATTTCAACATGCCGGGCCGACTCGGCGCCTTTTACATCGGGCCCGACAGCGAGAAGAAGACGCCGGTGATGATCCACCGCGCCATGTTCGGTTCGCTCGAGCGGTTCATCGGTATCCTGATCGAGCATTTCGCGGGTCATCTGCCGCTCTGGCTGTCGCCGTTGCAGATCGTGATCGCCACGATCACCCAGGACGCGGACAAGTATGCGCTCGAAGTTCTGGCGGCGGCGCGCGAAGCGGGGCTCAAGGCGGAAGCCGACCTCGGCAACGCCAAGATCACCTATAAGGTGCGCGAGCACTCGCTGGCGAAGATCCCCGTGCTCATGGTCGTCGGCAAGCGCGAGGCGGCCGAGCGCACCGTCTCGCTGCGCCGGCTCGGCAGCAACGAGCAGACGACCATGCGCCTCGATGCGGCGCTCGCCGCGCTCGCCGAGGAGGCGACCCCGCCGGATCTGAAACGGCTCGCCGGGATTCGACGCGAACATTCGGAAATGCTTGCGCCTGCGGCAGGAGATTAGTCCGCGAATGGCGGCGCGCGGCACCACGACCCCCGCTTGGGCGATTATGTATTTGACAAACAACGGCGGGTGAAATGGCTTAAGACTCAAGGAGCTAAGCTATGTCCATCCTATCCAAGCCTATTTTCACGATGAGGCGAAAGCCTTCGAGCACCTTGAAGGCATCCTATGGCCACAGGGCCGGTCTGCCCTCATTGCGGCTCGATAAGTGGCAAGCATTATGACTTGGGGAAAACGCGCCTCGACCTCCGCAAATCTCCGATCGCCAGAAGCAATTCACCGTGAATAATAGAAGGTGATCGGAAATTTTTGGGACGCTAGGGAATGCCGGCAAAGGATAGCAAGAAAGATAAAACGCAAAATCGGCGCTTCATAGATGCCGCCCGCGAAGAGCGCTTCGATGAGAGGTTAAAGAAAATCACCTCCCTTAAAACTCAATCCGGCAAGAAGTCCGTCTCGCAACCGAAACGCCCGCGGAAATGACATTTTTAGACAATGCCATTCTTGTAGTTATCACGTCGCTCCTTACCGCGGGACTGGTTAGCCCCATAACGGCGTGGCTTTCCTATCGGCGTTACAGAGCAGAAAAGTGGTGGGAAAAGAAGTTCATCATTTACACTGGGATGCTAAGTGCGTCGCATAAAATGGGCGCGCAATTCGACGAGATGTGGGAGGCGTCTGCCTCTGGCAAAGAACTTACAGAAGATTAGCGCGAGCAATTATTGTCTTTGCACAAGGAAGGAAAACAATTCATAGACGAACAAATTTACATAGGCTCGTTTGTTCTTGCCGATTCCGTGAAACCACGATTGCAAAAGCTTCTCCGAGATTTAGACGCAGCGTCTGCTTCGACCGACTACGTTGATTACCACTCTAAATCAAGCGAAGCGGTTTGGAGTTGCGTTAAAGAAATTACGATCATCGGCCGCAAAGACTTGAGCACCTAGCCCTCTGTTCGGCTCGCGGCAATCGCCCAATTTCGCTTGGTTTGCAAACTACCATAATCCCCTCATTGGCGAGGACGCGTCGCGAACGCCGATAACCACCGCTTTCCCGCAAACCCGCCGCCGTCCGCCGTCCCGACTATGGACAGCGGCCGTGGAGCTTGTTAACGGCTCGTTACCTGGCATCGGATAAATTAAGTTATGATCCGACGTCGTTGTATTCCCCTGCCGATTTGCCGGAGTCCCGGATCGGATTTCGGGATCTCCCGTCTCGTCTTTTTGTTCTGTCTTGCCGTTCCTCTGCTGCTGGCCGGCTGCGCCGGGACCATGGAGGACGTCTATCCGAGCGCCGCCGACTTCGAAATCCACGGCATCGACGTCTCGAAATACCAGGGCGACATCGATTGGAACGCGGTGA
>JBOHLR010000187.1:0-3491 GCA_050729555.1 Allostellaceae bacterium | reverse complement strand
CGGTAAATTCCTTGGCGAGGATAGGCGCGACCCGATGCCACGACACATGCGTGAACGGATTGCCGTGCATCAGCAGCACCGGCGGACCTTTGCCGCCATGGACCGTGACGATACGCGCGCCGCCGGTTTCGATCACCGTTCGGGTAAAGCCTTCGAACACGCAGCCCCTCGTGCCGGAAGTCTGCAAGATAATGCGCCGTGACGGCACGGGCGAGCGACCGTCGGGACTCGCTTGGACCGAACCACTAGCGGTTCGGCGCCCGAAACCTACTAGCTATGGTTGAGTATATACTTAAAGAGTGGTTAAAAACCCCTTGATTTGCTTGAGAAATTAATCTTAGCTTAACCACGTTCCTTCGGCGCCGCCGGAGGGCCGCTTTTCCCGAGAACCGGGGGACGACATGACGACGGTAACGCAGCTCGCCGCTCTCGTGCAGGACCGCTTGGCGGCCGCGCGCGCTGCCGACGTCACCCAACTGCCCGATCCGGTCGAAGCGGCGATCGCCGGTCAGCGTTTCCGAGAATTCGAACTCGAATACGATTCCGCGAAGAAGATCCTGTTTTGCTACTTCAAGTACGAAGGGCGGCCATGCTTCACGCCAGCGTTGTTGCGCGAGGCGCAGGTAATCCAGCGCCTCGTGCGCGGCCTATTCGGCGATCGCGTCGTCGGCGAACCGCCGCTGCGCTATCTGGTGCTCGGCTCGCGCACGCCGCAGATCTGGAACCTGGGCGGCGACCTCGAGCTGTTCTCCTCCCTGATTCGCAACCGCGATCGCGCCGCGTTGCGCCGCTATGCGCATACCTGCTGCGAGATCGGTTTCACCAACGCCACGGGACTCGGTTTCGATCTGCCGGTGATTTCGGTCGCCCTCGTGCAGGGCGATGCGCTGGGCGGCGGTTTCGAGGCGGCGTTGAGCTCGAACCTGATCGTCGCGGAGCGCGGCGCCAAGTTCGGCCTGCCGGAAATCCTGTTCAACCTGTTCCCCGGCATGGGCGCTTACAGCTTCCTCGCGCGGCGCATTGCGCCGGGCATCGCCGAGCGCCTGATCATGAGCGGCGAAATCTATACCGCCGAGCAGCTGCACGCGTTCGGCGTCGTCGACGTGCTGGCGGCCGACGGCCAGGGCGTGCAGGCGTTCTATGATTTCATCGGCCGGCGCGAGCGCCGTTACACTGCGCAGCGCGCGATGTATCGCGCCCGGCGGCTGGTCAATCCGGTGACGTTCGAGGAGATGACGCGCATCGCCGATCTGTGGGTCGAGGCGGCGTTCAAGCTCGAAGAGGCCGATCTCAAGCGGATGGAACGGCTGGTCACCGCGCAGGAACGCCGCGGCGTGCGCGCTTAGCGCCGTGGCCGGCGAGCATACTCCTCAATACGACGGCTTGATTCCGGCGCTCATCGCGCGCGCCGAAGACGAGCGTGATGCGGCCTTGCCGCGCGAGCGCCCGCAGTTGTGCCATCGCCTCCGGTTGACCCTTTAGCTGAGCGCGATACCGCCGGCGAAATTCGCTCCACCGCACCGGGTCGTGCCCGAACCATTTCCGTAGAGCTGTGCTCGGCGCGGCGTCCTTGAGCCAGAGATCGATGCGCGCTTTGGCCTTCTTGACGCCGCGCGGCCACAGCCGGTCGACCAGAATTCGGGTTCCGTCGCGCGGCGACGGCGGCTCGTAAGCCCGCTTCAGACTGACATCGAGTCGCCTCGCCATCAAGGCGCCCGCACGGTGACGGCGGCGACACGCGGCGTCAGCAGCGGCGGACCATAAAGAACGACAAACAGCCCGAAGGCGCCGCTCCACGCGGCGCCCGCCAAATCCAGCACCGGCAGATACTGCGCGCCGGCGAGCGGCGCCAACAGGCGCAGCACGGCCGCGATGGTGACGAGGATATAGATCGCCGTAGTGCCGTGCCCAGCGCTCAGCTTCCGGCCGGTATGGCCCAGCGAGGCGCGCGTCATCACCGCAAGCGTCATGGTGCCGATGGCGCCGACAGTGAGCGCGTGCAACGCCGCCGTCGCCGGCAAGACCGACGCGATCCCATTCACCGCCAAAAGCAGGAATCCGAGCGCCAACCAGCCGTAACCGAGATGCAGCACCCACAACAGCGGCTCGCGCCAGGTGCCGGCGCCGCGCCAGCGCGCCAGCCGTACGCCTTGCGCCACGGCGGCAACAAGCGCCAGCCACGCCGTCGCCGCCGCTTCGGGTGCCACGACCCACGCGATCACCGCTAGGGCCGTCGCGCCGAGCGCGCCGCGATCCGCCCAGCCGAACGAGGCCGGCGCGGCGTGATCGGGCTGCTCCCTCGCCAGCCAATTACGCGTGAAACTCGGCACGATGCGGCCACCAATCAGGCTGATCAGCATCAGCAACGTCGCGATACCGATGCGGTTGCCCAGTTCGCTGCTCGCTGACCAGCCGAGCGCCTCGGCGTGAACCAATGCGTTGCCGAGGAGCAGCAGCGTCAGCGCGCCCACCATCGGCAAATTGCGCCAGTTGCGGCCGGCGACGATCTCGCGTGCGATCACCGTGACGAACGCGACGGGAAAGGCGAGATCGAGCACGGCGGCGGCCACGGCGCCGATGTCCGCCGAAAGCAGCACCGCGATGCGGCCGGCGATCCACAGCAACGCGAGGCCCGCCAGCGACGCGCCTTGCAGCGGCATGCGTCCGGTCCAGTTCGGAATCGCGGTCAGCATGAATCCCGCGGCGGTCGCCGCGGCATAACCGTAGATCATCTCATGCGCGTGCCAGATCGGCGGCGGCAGCAGCGTCGGCACGGCGCCCGCGCCGGCGAAAAACGCCAGCCACAACGGTACCGCTAGCGCCGCCCACGCCGCCGCAAGCAGGAAGAACGGACGGAAACCGGCGGACAACAACGCTGGCCCGGTGTGGGAACGATAACGCGGAATGGCATTCACGGCGTCAGGCTCCAGCGACGGAACGATGCTCACGCCGCGAGCTTAGGAGCGTGCCCGGATGCAACTCAACCGTAAGGATCGTGGTGTCTTTGCCTCAGCCGCGCCGTTCGGCGCGCGTCATCTGCTCGAGGCTGGCGTCAAGCCGCGAGAACTCATTGACGATCTTGTCAAAGTAAGCCGGACCGGTGCGCGTCAGGTCGTTGGCCGTGACTTCGCGCATCGCCGTCAGCGCCTCGCACAGCCGCACGCCGCCGACATTGGCGGCGCCGCTGCGCAGCGAGTGCGTGACGTCACGGAAATCGCGTAGATCGCCGCGCTCGACCGCCTCGCGCAGATCTTCGATCAGCCGGCGCGCGTCCTTGCGAAACGTGTCGACGACTTCGACGACGAACTCGCTGCCGCCCAGGCTCTTGAGTGCAACGAAGGTCTGCTCATCGACCACGGCGCCAGCATCGGGCACGAAGCGCGGATGGACGGAGATCGGTGTCACGACTTGCGGCGCGAAGATCGGGCGGCGGTCGCCGGCGGCGGCTTTGGCGTGGATATCGGTCAGGGCCGCAAGCAACTGCGCCGGCT
>JBOHLR010000186.1:0-3510 GCA_050729555.1 Allostellaceae bacterium | reverse complement strand
GTCTTGCCGGTGCCGGTTTGGGCGCAACCCAACACGTCGCGGCCCATCAAAACGTAGGGAATGGCCTGTTCTTGGATGGGGGTCGGCTGCTTGTAGCCGGCATCTTCGACCGCCCGCAGGACCTCCGGAGAGAGGCCGAGGTCGGAAAAATTCATCGAACTGTAAACGTCTTTCTGCGATTTTCGCTGTTGAAGCTGTCCTTTAATTGGGGTTGTACCCCCGAAAGTCAAATAATTTCTTAGCGTTGGCAAGAATTCGGCGGCATAGCGCGGCTTCCGGGTTTCGCCTAATTTCGCGCCATGGCGCGGAAAACGCCGCTCGTCTTGCTGCCCGGCCTGCTGTGCGATGCGGCGTTGTGGCACGGACAGGTAACCAGTCTGGCGGACGTTGCCGATTCTTGGGTCGCCGATCTGACGCGCGATGACAGCTTGGCGGCGATGGCGCGCCGGGTGCTGCAAGCGGCGCCGCCAGAATTCGCGCTTGCCGGCCTGTCGATGGGCGGCTACTGCGCGTTCGAGGTGATGCGCCAGGCGCCCCAGCGCGTCACGCGTCTCGCGTTGCTCGATACCGGCGCGCGTGCCGACACGCCGGAGCAGACATCGCGCCGCCGCGGTCTCATCGAGCTCGCCGAGAAGGGTGAGTTCAGGGGCGTGACGCCGCGGCTGCTGCCGTTGTTCATCCATCCTGACCGGCTCAACGATAAAGCGCTGACCGGCGCGGTGACCGCGATGGCCGAGCGCGTCGGCCGCGATGCGTTCCTGCGCCAGCAGAAGGCGATCATCGGCCGCGTCGACAGTCGCGCGTCGCTGGCGAATATAAGGTGCCTGACGCTGGTGCTGTGCGGCCGCGAGGATGTCCTGACGCCGCGCGCGCTGGCCGAGGAAATCGCCACCGGCATTTCGGGCGCGCGGCTCGACCTGATCGATCATTGCGGCCACCTCTCGACGATGGAGCGGCCCGACGCGGTCACCGCCGAGCTGCGCCAGTGGCTGACGGATTGACGCGGGACGATGCGGCGCGTTGCCGGACCGGGTATCGATTCAGCGCGAGCCTTTCCCGCTATGACGCAGGAATTCCACCAAGGCCTTGAGCGCGGCAGGGAGTTGGCGGCGGCTCGGGTAATAGAGCGAAAATGGCGGCATCACCGGCTGCCATCGCTCCAGCACCGACACCAGCCGGCCGTCGCCGATTTCCCGCTCGAATTGCGCAAGCGGTGCTTGCGCGAGGCCGACGCCATTGAGGACCGCCGATTCGATCAGGGTGTCGACGTTGACGACGAGCGAACCGCTCACCGCTAGCTGGAGCGGCTTGTCATCCCGCTGGAAGTACCACGGCAGCATCGCTCCGCTCGGCAGCCGCACGCGGATGCAATTATGCGCGAGCAATTCTTCCGGCGTTTTCGGCGCGTTTCGCCGGCTGAAATAAGCGGGCGCTCCGACGACGGCCAATTGCCAACGGTTGGTGACCGGCACGGCGATCATATCGTGGTCGACGCGCGTGCTGAGACGAATCCCGGCATCGAATTGCTGGGCGACGATATCGACGTTGGCGCCGTCGCTGACGATTTCGAGATGAATATCGGGATAGCGCTGGAGGAATTTCGCCAGGACCAGGGGCAGGACAAATTGCGCCACCGGCGGCGCAACGGTGAGCCGCAGGAGACCGGCCGGCTTGTCGCGGAACGCGTTCAGCGATTCGATGGCGGCCTGGTACTCGTCGACCACCGGCCGCAACCGGGCGAGCAGCGTATCGCCGGCCACAGTTGGCACGACGCTGCGCGTGGTGCGATTGAGCAGGCGGACGCCGAGCCGTTCCTCCAGATTGCGAATGGTCTGGCTTAGGGTTGGCGTCGAGATCCCAAGCTGCTTTGCCGCGCGCGTGAAGTTGCGGTGCTCGGCAACCGCCATAAAGGCGCTGAGCTCGCCGAAATCTTTTCCCCGCATGCGTTCATCATAAGGGCATCGATGCCGCGCGGCCAATTCTTCGATAGTCCGATCGTCGCCGTCGCTCGTGGCAGGGCCTGCATCTTTTGGCGACGCCAAAAAGCCCATTTGGCACAAGGCAGGTACTCCGGGCGACAGATCAAACGTAGATTCTCGCCAGTTCGACCGACATTTTTCAGGGGAAGCGAGCCATGAAACTCCTACACGTCGATGCCAGCATTCTGGGCGCCAACTCGATCAGCCGCCAACTCAGCGCGGCGATCGTCAAGCGGCTGCGCGATGCCAATCCCGCGCTCGAGGTGAGCTATCACGATCTCGGCGCCGAGCCGATCGGCCATCTGACCGGCGCGCATCTGGCGGCCGCGCAGGGCGCGACGCCGGGAGAGCCTTCGCTGCAGCGAGATTTGGCGCTGGGGCAAAAGGCGCTCGCGGATTTTCTCGCGACCGATATCGTCGTCGTCGGTGCGCCGATGTACAATTTTTCGATCTCGTCGCAGCTCAAGGCCTGGATCGACCGAGTGGCTGTCGCCGGCAAGACATTCCGCTATACCGCGAAGGGGCCCGAAGGCCTGGCCGGCGGCAAACGCGTGATCGTTGCCTCGTCGCGCGGCGGCTTCTACGGACCGCAGATGCCGACGGCGCCCCTCGATCACCAGGAAAACTATCTGCGCGGCGTGTTCGGCTTCTTGGGCATCACCGACCTCACGTTTATCCGCGCCGAAGGCGTCAACGTCAGCTCGGATCAGCGCAAGGCGGCGATCGAGGCCGCCACGGCGGAGGTCTGCAAGCTCGCGGCCTGACGACGGATTAAACGTCGAGGTCGCGGACGAACTTCGCCTTTTCCTGGATGAACTGGTAGCGCAGCTCGGGCTTGCGGCCCATCAGGCTCTCGACCAGCTTGATCGTTTGCTTGAAACCGCGTTCGCCCTTGGGCGGTAGCGTCACGCGCAGCAGCATGCGCTTCGCCGGATCCATCGTCGTTTCCTTGAGGAAGCGCGCCGGCATCTCGCCCAGGCCCTTGAAGCGGCTGATCTCGACCTTGGCTTTGCTTTTTCCGAACGCGGTCTTCATGAGCTTGTCCTTGTCGGCATCGTCACGCGCATAGACCGTCGTATCGCCTTGCTGGAGGCGATAGAGCGGCGGCACGGCAAGGAACAGTTTGCCGCCTTCGACCAGCGCGGGCATCTCGCGGAAGAAGAACGTCATCAGCAGCGATGCGATATGCGCGCCGTCGACGTCGGCGTCGGTCATGATGATGATGCGCTCGTACCTGAGTTTCGCGTCCTGATAGCGCTCGCCGCTGCCGCAGCCGAGCGCGAGGATGAGATCGGACAGCTCCTGGTTCTGCCTCAGACGCTCGGCGCCGGCCGAGGCAACGTTGAGGATCTTGCCGCGTAACGGCAGGATCGCCTGGCTCTCGCGTTGGCGCGCCTGCTTGGCCGAGCCGCCAGCGCTGTCGCCTTCGACGATGAAGATCTCGGTGCCGACCGGCGACGAGCGCGAACAATCGGTGAGCTTGCCGGGCAGGCGCAGTTTTCGCGTCGCAGATTTGCGGTCGAGCTCTTTC
>JBOHLR010000185.1:0-3546 GCA_050729555.1 Allostellaceae bacterium | reverse complement strand
CTCATCGCCGGCAAGCCGGCACGCTACGATCAGGTGCCCTGGTTCTGGAGCGATCAGGGCGATCTGAAGTTGCAGATCGCCGGCTTCCTCGACGAGAGCGACGAGATCGTGTTGCGCGGCTCATACGAGGCGCGCGCCTATTCGCTGTTCGGATTTCGCGAGGGCAGGCTTACCGGCGTCGAATCCGTCAATAAGTCGGGCGATCACATGCTGGCGCGCCGCCTGCTCGAAGCCGCGATCCCGATCACGCCAGAACTTGTCGCCGATCCGTCTTCCGATTTGAAGGCGTTGCTGCGCCCGCCGCGATAGACGCAGACGAAGTGAGTAATCACCCTCACCCTGAGGAGCTTGCGAAGCAAGCGTTCTCGAAGGGTGAGAGCGCGCCTTGCACGCTGCTTCGAGACACACGCTGCGCGTGCTCCTCAGCATGAGGATCATTTGTGTCGCGCCAGGACTTCTCTTACGGCGCTGACGAGATTGCTTTCCGGCACGGTGAACTGCGCGCGGGTGCGCAGGTCGAGATGGTCGGCGCGGTCTTTGGTTGAGGACGCGAGTTCGGCGCCGAGCACGAGATCGCGGATCGCGATCTCGCCTCTGCCGCGCTCGTCCGAACCTTGAATGACGGCGCAGATGGCGCCGCGCTTATCGGCATATTTCAACTGCGCGTTCATGCCCGACGAACCGAGATAAAGTTCGGCGGCGATATTTTCGTTGCGCAGTTGCGTGACGAAGCTTTGATAGTGAGCCAACTCGCCTTGATCGAGCACGAGCACGACCACGGGACCGCGCCCGGCGCTGGCGCTGACGATCGGCGAGTTGATGGCTTTCAGCGCCGCGTAGAGTCGCGAAACGCCAATCGAAAATCCGGTCGCTGGCACATCCTCACCGCGAAACCGGCCGATGAGCCCATCGTAACGTCCGCCGCCGCCGATGGAGCCGAAGCGGACCGGCCTGCCGTCCTCGCCTTTGGTTTCGAAGGTGAGTTCGGCCTCGAAGACAGGGCCGGTATAATATTCGAGGCCACGGACGACGGAGGGATCGATGATAATTCTCGCCGATCCATAGCCTGCGGCTTCACAGATTCCGTTCAGTTCTTCAAGCTCATCCAGACCTTCTTGCATCGGCCCGCCTACAAGAGCGGCCGAGAATTTACTCCGCCAATGGATAATTGTTCCGTGATTGTCGATTGCACGTTCTTTTTTAGCTTCATCCCAATCCCAAGGGCCAATCCGTTTCATATCCTCTATGGGACGGGGAGCGTGGAAGTCCTCGACAAATAAATAGCCTTGAGTGGAAGCTTGGAAGAACGTATCAGCGATCACTGCAATCTGGTCATTGTTCAAACTGGCGCCCTTCGTGAAGTCGCCACTCTCGTCCTTACGACCGGCACCGAGTAGCAGACGCACGTTTTCTGGCCCAAGCCGATCGAGTTTATCGATCGCACGCAACACAGCGAGCCGCCGTCCAGCATTCGTATCGCCGCCCAAGTTAATTGCCTGCAATACCCCATCCAGCACCTTGCGGCTGTTCACTTTGATGACATAGTCGCCGCGCTTGATGCCGAGCCGCTCCAGCGTATCGGCCGCCATCATGCAGAGTTCGGCGTCTGCGGCGATCGAGCGCGTGCCGACCGTATCCGCGTCGAACTGCATGAACTGCCGATAGCGTCCCGGCCCCGGCTTCTCGTTGCGAAACACCGGACCCACGCGATAGCTGCGATAGGGCTTCGGCAGGCGGTCGAAATTCTCCGCCACATAGCGGGCGAGCGGCGCGGTGAGATCGTAGCGCAGCGACAGCCACTCGTCGTCGTCCTGGAACGAAAACACGCCTTCGTTCGGGCGGTCTTGGTCGGGGAGGAATTTCCCGAGCGCCTCGGTATATTCGATGAGCGGCGTCTCGACCGCCTCGAACCCGTAAAGCTCATAGGACTTCTTGATCTCGGCAAGCATCTTCTCGGTCGCAGCGATGTCGGCCGGCCCGAGATCGACGAGGCCGCGCGGCAGCTTGGCCCGCGGCGCTTTTTTCGATTCGCTCATCGAAAATTCCTATTCCGCCGCTTCTAAGGGCGGCGCGCGAATGGGGCAAGGGCCGGCCCCTGGAGCCGCCGCATTCCGCACCCATATCCCCGGCGCCAGTCCACGACGTCTAAATCCCGGCATACCATTGGTAGCCGAGGTCTTCCCAATAGCCGCCATTGCCGCCGCCCATTTGGGCGAACGAGGAAACGAGCTCGATCCGCATGACGTATTTCGCCATTTTGTAGCCGAGCTGGCGTCCGAGCCGCAGCCGCAGCGGCGCGCCGTAGGCGATCGGCAGCGTCTGGCCGTTGAGTTCATAGGCAAGCAGTGTCTGCGGATGGTAGGCATCGACGAAGTCGATGCTCTCGTAATAGGGCACGCCGCCCGAATTGCTGGAATCGGATTCGCCCGGCTCGAAATCGTCCGGATAGCCGCCATCCTGAAACTTATCGGCGCAGTGAAAGACGACGAACCTCGCCTGCGGCTTCACACCGGCGCGGTTGAGCACTTCGGAAAGCGGCGTGCCGGTCCACTTGCCGATGCAGCTCCAGCCCTCGACGCAATCGTGACGGGTGATCTGGGTACTCGCCGGGAGGGCGCGTAGATCGGCGAGCGAAAGCTTCAGCGGTTTCTCGACGAGGCCATCGACCGCAAGCCGCCAGTCGACGAAATTGGCGGCGGCCAGCGCCCGATAGGTCGGATCGGACGGGCTCGTCGAGCCGTTGGCGCGAAACTGCGGGGCGATGTCGCTTTCCGGATACTCCGGCGCAAGCTTGTCGCGCGGCAGAATGAGGCGCTGGGCGCGATAGGTGAGGGCAGATGCTTTGTCGATGATCGAGAGAACCTGCGGATTCTCGGAGATCGAGTCATCGCATCCGGCCACCAGCAGCGAACCCGCCCCGATTGCACTAAGCCGCAGCAGCGAACGGCGCGAGATGAGAAGCTTGCGCTCAACGGGGGGCATCATGCGCCTTCTCCTCGATGACGTAGCGCCCGGTGATCATCGAACGCAGATTGTTGAAGACACCGGAAATGAGCACCATGACGATGTGCACGAAGACGAAGAGAACAAGGAACATCGCGGTGATGAAATGGATCGAACGCGCCGATTGCCGCCCTCCGAAAATTTCGAGGAGCCACGGAAATGCGGCGTCCATGGCCGGTGACATGGTGAGCCCCGTGAGCACCATCAGCGGCAAGGCGATCAGCGCGGCCGAAACGTAGGCGAGTTTTTGCAGAACATTGTAGCGGCGCTCGCGCGGAAACTTGAACCGTACGTGGTCGAATACCGAGCGCGGAAGGTGGCGAATGTCCGACCACGACGGGAGAAGATCGCGCGCGAAGTGCCGGCTGAGCACTCCGGACAGAAAATAGATCGTGCCATTGATCACGAACAGCCACGCAAAGAAGAAATGCCAGCTCCGGCCGGTCGCGAGATCTTGCTCGCTCGGCCAGGTCAAAAACCGCGGAAAGCCGCGCTCGGTGGGCTTGCCGTTCTCGTCATTGGAGACGCCGAGCCAACCCGTGG
>JBOHLR010000184.1:0-3559 GCA_050729555.1 Allostellaceae bacterium | reverse complement strand
GCATGACCGTATTCCTCGTTTCGCCCCTGCTTGAATTTCGCGGCCGTTCGGACCGAACGCTAGAGCCGCACGCTCGCGGTCTTGTAGGTGTCGCGCGCGCTCAAATCCACGGTCCAGGATACGACCAGCGCGACCGCGCCAATCCCGAGCGCAACGACCACGCCGACGATGAAGGCTTTGCTGGCAAGCAGGGCTCTCATGCGCGTCTCCTCGGCAGCGGCACCAGCTCTAGAGTTTCGAGAATGTCTCGCGCCGGATCGTGACGCCGCTGCCGGCATCGCGCGGCGTGCGATCCGGCGGCGCCGCCAGAGCGTAGCCCGCCGGCAAGTGCTCGAACTGCGGCACGAGCCCGCCGCTGGCGGCATCAACCACCAAGGTGTGAACCGCATAGGCCTCGTTAAAATCACCGCCTGGGTTCATCACCACCATACGGTAGACCGGCTTGCCGGCAAGAACTTCGCGATCGGCGCGCAGCACCTGGACGCCATAGCGCTGGGCGATCTGCTGTGTCAGTTTTTGCGCCGTACGGTCGCCGCCGGCCGGCGCCGCCGGCTTGCGCGGCGGCGCGGCGTACGCCCCAAGCGGCAGAACCATCAGAGCCGAAATCGCCGTCATCAGAAGCACCGCGCGCCGCACCCTCGCCTCCCCACTGCGCCTCAATCGTTGCTGCCGGCCGGACGTTCGGCCGGCTTCGCCGCCCACTGCGGGTGATGTTCCTTGGCCCAGTTGGCGTCAACCTGGCCGCTGGCCATCGCGTCGAACGCGCCCTCCATGCCGAGCGTGCCGAGATAGATGTGAGCAATGATGAGCGCGATGAACAGCAATCCGACCGCCGCGTGCCACAGTTGCGACAATTGGGTCTCGGCCAGCGGCGTCAGGTTCGTCGGCAGGTCGAAGCCGAAAATGTTCAGGGCCGCGAAGGTCGACGAGAACCAGTGGAAGGTGAAGGGGAACAGCAGCGCTAGGCCCGACAGCGTCACGGAAATGCCGCCGAGGATCACCAGCCAGAACAAAATCTTCTGACCGGCGTTGAACTTCCCCGCGGGTGGCGTGACATGCGCCTTGGTGAACATGCCGCCACCCTGTCTCAGCCACGTCCAGTCGCCGCGCGCCGGAAGGTTCTCCGCGATCCACATCACGAACATGAGAACGATCCCGGCCATGAACGCGAAGGCCAGATAGTTGTGCAGCAGCTTGCCGATCCAGGTGAGCCACGCGAACAGCGTGCCGCCCAAGATCGGATGCAGGATGTAGCGGCCGTAGAGCATGTTGAGGCCGGTCAGGCCAAGGACGACGAAGCTGCCGGCGGTCAGCCAGTGGACGAAACGTTCGAAATCGTTAAAGCGGGTCACCACCCGCCCGCTCCAGCCGGCATGGATGCGGATGCGACCGCGGACGAAGAAGAAGATCGCCAGCAGCGCGATGACGCCGAGCTCGACGATCGCGCCCCAAATCGTCAGCGGCCCGTTGTGCCATTCGCGGAACGTCTGGCCGGGCTGGATCAGCACCCCGGCCATCTTGTTCGGAATCGACACGTCGCCTTGAGCGCCGTGGCGGATCATGCGCCACAGCTCGGCACCCGGCGGACCCGCGGTGTTGCGCGGCTGATCGACCGAGCGCTGCGCCTGCGCCGGCCCGCCGTAAAGTACCACGGCGACGCCCATGCCGGTCGCGCTCATGCCGAAGGCGAGCGCCAACGCCAGGAGAAACGCTTGCAACACGCTGCGGCGCGGCGCGGTGCGCTTCATCGGCGGCGTCAGCCTTTCTGCTGGTACGCCGCGCCCCAGCCCCACGCGCCGGAGCCGAAGCCGCGCGCCACCACCCGCTCGCGATAGATGTCGGCGACGACGTTGCCATCGCCGGCAAGCAGCGCCTTGGTCGCGCACATCTCGGCGCACAGCGGCAGCTTGCCTTCGGCGATGCGGTTGCGGCCATAGCCGCCGTCGGCGACCGACTTGTAATCGACGTTGTCCGGACCGCCGCCGCAGAAGGTGCATTTGTCCATCTTGCCGCGGCCGCCGAAATTGCTCGCCTGGGGATATTGCGGCGCGCCGAACGGACACGCATAGAAGCAATAGCCGCAGCCGATGCAGAGATCCTTCGAATGCAGCACCAGGCCCTGCTCGGTTTGATAGAAGCAGTCGACCGGACAGACCGCCATGCACGGCGGATCCGAGCAGTGCATGCAGGCGACCGAAATCGAACGCTCGCCGGGCTGGCCGTCGTTCAGCGTGACGACACGGCGGCGGTTGACGCCCCAAGGCACGCCGTTCTCGTTCTTGCACGCGGTGACACAGGCGTTGCACTCGATGCAGCGCTCGGCATCACAAAGAAATTTCATTCGCGCCATGGCTCGCTCCTCAGGCTTTCTCGATACGGCAGAGGGTCACTTTGGTCTCCTGCATCTGGGTGACCGAGTCATAGCCGTAGGTTTGCGCCGTGTTCGTCGATTCGCCGAGGACGTAAGGATCAGCGCCCTTCGGATACTTGCTGCGCAGGTCTTTGCCCTCGAAATGACCGCCGAAATGGAACGGCATGAAGACGACGCCCGGGCCGACGCGGTCGATCACCTTGGCCGCGACCTTCACCTTGCCGCCTTCGGGACCGTAGACCCAGACCTGATCGCCGTTCTTGACGCCGGCGTTGTTGGCGTCGCGCGGGTTGATTTCGACGAACATCTCCTGCTGCAGCTCGGCGAGCCAGGGATTGGACCGTGTCTCGTCGCCGCCGCCTTCGTACTCGACAAGGCGGCCCGAGGTGAGAATGATCGGGAACTGCTTGGAGAAGTCCTTCTCTTGGATCGACTGATAGAGCGTCGGAAGGCGCCAAGCCGACGCCACGTCCTTGTACGTCGGATAGTCCGCCACCAGATCGCGCCGCGGCGTATAGAGCGGCTCGCGGTGGATGGGCACCGGATCGGGAAATTCCCATACCACCGTGCGTGCCTTGGCGTTGCCGTACGGCGCGCAGCCGTGCTTGATGGCGACGCGCTGTATCCCGCCCGAGAGATCGGTCTTCCAATTGACGGCGCCGATATTGTTGCCGCCGATTTTCTGGATCACCGTCATCTCGTCCGGCGTCAGATCCTTGTCCCAGCCGAGCTTTTGCAGCATGGCCATCGTGAACTCGGGATAGCCGTCCTTGATGTCGGAATCGACCGGATAGGAGCCCTCGGCCAGCAGGTTGACGCCGTTGCGCTCGACGCCGAAGCGCGCGCGGAAGCCCATGCCGCCTTTGGCCACCGGGATCGAGGTGTCGTAGAGCACATGGCTGCCCGGATGCTTCAATTCGGGCGTGCCCCAGCACGGCCACGGCATGCCGTAGAAATCGCCGTCGCACGGGCCACCCACCGCGCGCAACGTTACCTTGTCGAAAGTATGCTGATTCGCCATGTGCTGCCGTAGACGCTCCGGCGACTGGCCGGTGTAGCCGATGCTCCACGAGCCGCGATTGACCTCGCGCAGCACGTCCTCGACCAGCGGCTGGTTGCCGTCGACCTTGATATGCTTGAACATCTCCTTATCGAAGCCGAATTTCTTGGCGAACAGGTAGACGATCT
>JBOHLR010000183.1:0-3587 GCA_050729555.1 Allostellaceae bacterium | reverse complement strand
GCGATATGGTCCGCATCAACGGCGTGGCGAAGGCCGAAGCTGTAGGCGAGGAAAGCGGTGCCGAGCAGGAGGGGATAACGGTGGAAGGCAACAACGGCTACGAGCCAGAGAACGACGTTTGCGATGCTGAGGAAGGCGTAGATGCCAATCACCTTGTCGCGCACGCTTCCATGGTCATCGCTGAAGACCCGACTGATTGGCCCCCACATCGTCGTCTCGTTCCCGTTCAGAGCATCTTGACGGGCAGACTGTAGCGCGGCCCGAGTATGCAGTAAATGCATTTTCATCATACTAGCGGCGCTACTCCAGACCCGCTTCACCACCAACCCGAACGGTAAGGAAGCAGACAGCTTGCGCAAGCGACGTATGAGGCCGTCGGCGGTGCTCGTTTGGTTCAGTCAAGCACGCGGGCGTCAGTGTTGCGGCAGAAGCCGATCAAGTGGACTTGGTTTGCGCTGCAAACGCGATCGCATCTCCTTCGACCATCAATTCAACTTCAGCTCCGATGCGTGGTGTGGCGTGGCCGGCGACGCGGGCGATGACTTCGCGCGAACTTTTCTCGTCAGGCAACGAAAGCGCAACTCCTGCGTCGTGACCATAAAACGTGACGCTCTGAACGCGCCCGCGCGGGCCAGTTCCTGATTGGGATCCGAATTTGATCTGCTCCGGCCGTATCATGACTTCCACCGGGCCCTCGGGCGCGCCCGCCGCGAGCTTGATCCGCCCCAGCGCGCAAGCCGCGTAGCCATTCGCGGAAATGCCGGGCAGCAGCACTGCTTCGCCGACAAAGAGCGCCAAATCCGCGCTTAGCGGTCTGCGATAGAGCGTAACCGGATCCGATACCTGCTTGAGCCGCCCACCTTGGAGTACCGCCACTTCGTCGCCCATCGATAAAGCTTCGGACTGGTCGTGAGTGACCAGCAGAGTGGTCGCACCCGCGGCGGCAAGCGCTTTTGCGACCGTGACGCGGGTCTCGCTGCGTGAAGCCGCGTCGAGAGACGAAAACGGTTCGTCGAGCAGGATAAGCTTGGGCGACGGAGCAAGCGCACGGGCGAGGGCCACGCGCTGCTGTTCGCCGCCCGAAAGCGATTGCGGCGGTCGCGTTGCGAATGCCGGCGACAGTCCGACGAGTTCGAGCAGTTCAAAGACGCGATCCCGCTTGCGGCGGAGACGCCGCGGCAGCCCAAATGCGATATTGTCGGCGACCGAAAGGTGCGGAAACAAGGCGCCCTCTTGCGCAACGTAACCCACCTGCCGTTGCTCCGGCGACAGATGCGTCCGGGCATCCGAGGCAATCCGCCCGCTGATTTCAATGATGCCTCCATCCGGGCGTTCGAAGCCGCAGATCAGGCGCAGCAGCGTGGTCTTGCCGCTGCCCGACGCCCCCAGAACCGCCAAAAGCCTGCCAGACTGCACAGCCAAGTCGATCCCGCGAAGCACAGGTTCGCCGCCAAATCCTTTCACCAACTTCTCGATGCGCAGATGTACCATTGGATCGGCCGATTGCCCGCTTCCTTATTGGAGAGATCGCACGGCAGCAAACCGGCGCGCAAGCAGCCAGGTGGACAGGAACGACAGCACCATCATCAGCGCGGCATAGGGTGCTGCCGCAGCAAACGCGAGCGTGGACGTGTCGGCCCAAACCTGTGTGGCCAGTGTCTGTGTCCCGATAGGCGCGAGCAGCAAGGTTGCGGTGAGTTCGGTGACAATCGAGGCAAACACCAGCGCCGCCGCAGCGCCAAGCCCGGGTCCAGCCAGTGGCAGCAGCACACGCCAAGCAATTGCGGCCCAGCCGAGGCCAAGCGATCGGCCCGCTTCCTCGAGACCGCGTTGACACTGCGACAAGGCTGCACGGACGCTGACCAGCGCCAATGGCAAAAAGACAATGGCGTAGGCAACGATCAGGAGCAGCGCCGTCTGATACAGCGGATAGAGACTACGGATCGTCAGCGAGATAAGCGCCAACGCGACGACGATGCCGGGCACGCCCTGCGCCAGATAAGCGGCGCGCTCGATGAACGTAATAAGCCAGCCCTGATACCGCACCGCCACGAAGCCGAGCGGCAGCGCCAAAGCGACTGTGAACGCCGCGCCGGCCGCGGCAAGCCACAGCGAAGAGATCGTGGCATCCAAAAGCAGTGAAATGGAAACCTCGGCCGGCGAAATCGCCGCCGCGCCGTGTTGCGTCAACCAATAGGTGATCATCCCCAGGGGGACGCCCAGGGTCACCGCGACAAGCGAGGCGCAGACAGCTAGTACCGGCCATCGATACCACCCCAGCGCATAGCGTGGCGCGCGGCGGCGTGCGCCACGGCCGAAGCGAGCATATTGGGCGGCGCTGCTGACTTTCACTTCGGCGATCAGACAAATCAGACAGAGGAGCAAAAGCACGACGGCGAGCAGCGATGCGCCCGGACCGTTAAAACCCGTTCTATATTCCGCATAGAGTTCCGTGGTGAAGGTACGAAACCGAAGAAGGCTGAAGGCGCCGAATTCGGTCAGCACGTTGAGCGCGACCAATAGCATGCCGCCCAACAGGGCAGGCCGCAGCTGCGGGAGTACGATCCTACGAAAGCAACCCCAGGGGTTCTCGCCTAACGACCGGCCGGTTTCTTCCAATGCGGGGTCCAGTCCGCGCAACGCCGCGGCCACGGGCAGATAGATGAGGGGGTAGTAGGAAGACGTTACCACAAGCCAAGCGCCGCAGAAGTCTTGCAGCGCGGGACTGAGTGACACCCAAGCGTAACTGCTCACGAAGGGCGGCACCGCCAGAGGAACCGCCGCCAATACGGCCCAGATGTGACCCCCAGGCAAGTCCGTGCGCTCGACCAGCCAAGCCACCGTAGTGCCGACGATGGCGGCGGCCACAGACGCGGCCAGCACGAGACCGACGGTGTTCATCAGCAGCTCACCGACGATCGGGCGCAGAAGAAGCTCAATGGCTCCGACCCAGCCGACTTGCGCGGCCTGCACGACCGTATAGGCCAGAGGCGTCAATACGAACAGCGGGCCGACGACTGCCGCCGCGAGGAGTGGACCCGGCGGCAATCGACGCTTCCAAAGACCTGGACGACGAGCGGCAGACTCTACAATAGCCACAGCCATCAAATGAGGCCCGCCTCCCGGAGCAGCTGCGCCGCCAATTGATCATCGCCGAGTTGGGCCATGCTAACACTCGGCGGCTGCAATTGGGCGAAGGGACGCAACAGTGGATTTGGTGCAACGCCGCGCGCCAGGGGATATTCAAAATCGATATCGCCCTTGCCGATCATCTGCTGAACCGGCTTACTGACCAGGAATGCGACGAAACGCTGCGCTTCCTTGGGGTGCTTGGACGACGCCAGCACCGCAGCTCCCGAAACATTGACCAGCGCTCCGACGTCGCCGTCGCCGAAATGGTGGATCTGGCTGTGAATTTTGGAGGCGCCTTCCTCGGTGCGTAGCCGCGCCCAGTAATAATTGTTGATGATGCCGGTTGCGACCGCTCCGCGATCGACCGCAGCCACGACACCCTCATCGTCATCGAAAACCTGAGCATTGTTCTTCAGGCCCTTCAGCCATGCGAGCGCCGCCGGCTTGCCGTGCAG
>JBOHLR010000182.1:0-3602 GCA_050729555.1 Allostellaceae bacterium | reverse complement strand
GCGCGTCGACGATCGCGCCGACAGCGGCGTCGAGCTCGGCCAGCGGCGCGATTTTGTGCAGCAGGCCGATGCGCAGCGCTTCGTCGGCGCCGAAGGCTTCGCCGGTCAGATTGAACCGCCGCGCCTGGCGCGCGCCGATCGTTGCCGTCACATAAGGTGCAATCGTCGCCGGCAGCAGGCCGAGACGGACCTCGGAGATCGCGAAGGTCGCCTCGGCCGCGGCAACGGCGACATCGCAAGCGCAGATGAGGCCGATCGCGCCGGCATAAGCGGCGCCGTTGACCCGCGCCACCGTTGGCTTGGGCAAGGTATCGAGGCGGCGCAACAGGCGTGCGAGACCCATGGCGTCAGCGCGGTTCTCGCGCTTGCCGTAGCCGGCCATGCGGCGCATCCGGTTGATGTCGGCGCCAGCGGAGAACGCCGAACCGGCACCGGTCAAGACGACGACGCGCACCGAACGATCGCGCGCCAGCGCGGTCAAGCACCGGTCGAGCTCACGGATCAGCGCGTCGTCGAACGCGTTGCGCCGCTCCGGCCGGTTGAGCGTGACCGTTGCGACGCCGCGTGCGTCCCGCGAAACCAGCACCGCGCCCATGTCACATCCGGAAGACGCCGAAGCGGGTCGGCTCGATCGGCGCGTTGAGGCTGGCCGAAATCGACATTGCCAGCACGCGGCGCGTGTCCTGCGGATCGATGATGCCATCGTCCCACAGCCGGGCACTGGCGTAATAGGGGTGGCCCTGCGTTTCGTACTGCTTGCGGATCGCCGCCTTGAAGCGGTTCTCCTGCGCCTTGGGCCAGGCCTTGCCGCGCGCGCCATCGCGCCGCACCGTCGCCAGCACGTTGGCTGCCTGCTCGCCGCCCATCACCGAGATGCGCGCATTGGGCCACGTCCACAGAAAACGCGGCGCATAGGCGCGGCCGCACATGGCGTAATTGCCAGCACCGAAGCTGCCGCCGACAATCACCGTGAACTTGGGCACGTTGGCGCAGGCAACCGCGGTGACCATCTTGGCGCCGTCCTTGGCGATGCCGCCGGCCTCGTATTTCTTGCCGACCATGAAGCCGGTGATGTTCTGGAGGAAGACGAGCGGAATGCCGCGCTGCGCGCAAAGCTCGATGAAGTGCGCTCCTTTCAGCGCGCTCTCGGAGAACAGGATGCCGTTGTTGGCGACAATGCCGATTGGATACCCCCAGAGACGCGCGAAGCCGGTCACCAGCGTCTCGCCATAGAGCGGCTTGAATTCGTCGAGCTCGCTGCCGTCGACCAGCCGCGCAATCAGCTCGCGCATGTCATAGGGCTTGCGCGGATCGGCCGGCACGACGCCGTAGAGCTCTTCCGGCGCATACAGCGGCTCGCGCGGCTCGGTAACTTCGAGCTGGCTGGGCTTGAGGCGGTTGAGATTGCCCACACTGCGGCGCAAGAGCGCCAGCGCCTCGGCATCGTCGGCGGCGATCTGGTCGGCAACGCCCGAGACGCGGGCGTGCACGTCGGCGCCGCCGAGCTCTTCAGCCGAGACCACCTCGCCGGTTGCCGCCTTCACCAGCGGCGGGCCGCCGAGAAAGATGGTGCCGGTACCTTTGACGATGATGCTTTCGTCGGCCATTGCCGGCACATAGGCGCCGCCGGCGGTGCACGAGCCCATGACCGCCGCAAGCTGCGGCACGCCAGCGGCCGACAGCGTCGCCTGGTTGTAGAAGATGCGGCCGAAATGGTCGCGGTCAGGGAAAACGTCGTCCTGCGCCGGCAGGAAGGCGCCGCCGCTATCGACCAGATAAAGGCACGGCAGGCCGTTCTCGCGCGCGATGTCCTGGGCGCGCAGATGCTTCTTCACGGTAATCGGATAATAGGTGCCGCCTTTGACCGTCGCGTCGTTAACGACGATGACGCATTCGCGGCCCATCACCGGACCGATGCCGGTGACGATGCCGCCGGCCGGAACGTCGTCGCCGTAGAGGCCGTAGCCGGCGAAGGCGGAGAATTCGAGGAACGGCGCGCCAGGATCGAGCAAGCGGCGGATGCGCTCGCGCGCCAAGAGCTTGCCGCGCTTCATATGCCTATCGCGGACGTCCTTGCCGCCGCCTTCGCCGATCACCTTGAGTTTCTTGTCGAGATCGGCGACCAGCGCGCGCGCCGCCTTGGCGTTGGTGCGAAAATCGGCGGCGCGCGGATCGAGCGCGGTTTTGAGCACGGCCATCACGCGGTCTCCTCGAACAGTTCGCGTCCGATCAGCATGCGCCGGATCTCCGACGTACCGGCGCCGATCTCGTAGAGCTTGGCGTCGCGCAGCAGACGCCCGGTTGGAAACTCGTTGATGTAGCCGTTGCCGCCTAGCGCCTGGATGGCCTGAAGCGCCATCTGGGTGGCGCGTTCGGCGGCATAGAGGATGGCGCCAGCGGCATCCTTGCGCGTCGTCTGGCCGCGATCGCAGGCGCGGGCGACGGCATAGACGTAGGCGCGCGCGGCGTTGAGCTCGGTATACATGTCGGCGAGCTTGCCCTGCATCAGCTGAAACTCGCCGATCGCCTTGCCGAACTGCTTGCGGTCGTGGAGATAGGGAATCACCGCGTCGAGGCAGGCCTGCATGATGCCGAGCGGCCCGCCCGCCAGCACCACGCGCTCGTAATCGAGCCCGCTCATCAGCACGCGGACGCCATCATTGGGTTGACCGAGCACATTTTCGGCCGGCACCGCGCAATCGTCGAACACCAACTCGGCGGTCGGCGAGCCGCGCATGCCGAGCTTGTCGAGCTTCTGCGCGACGCGGAATCCCTTCATGCCCTTTTCGATCAGGAACGCGGTGATGCCGCGCGGCCCGACGGCGGGATCGGTCTTGGCGTAGACCACCAGCGTGTCGGCGTCGCTGCCGTTGGTGATCCACATCTTGCTGCCGTTGAGAATATAGCGATCGCCCTTTTTTTCGGCGCGCGTCGCCATGGCGACGACGTCCGAGCCAGCGCCCGTCTCGCTCATCGCCAAGGCGCCGACATGCTCGCCGGAAATCAGCTTGGGCAGGTATTTGCGTTTCTGCGCCGTGCTGCCGTTGCGGCGGATCTGGTTAACGCACAGGTTGGAATGGGCGCCGTAACTCAAGCCCACCGAGGCCGAGCCGCGGCTCACTTCCTCCATCGCCACGACGTGCGCGACATAGCCCATGCCGGCGCCACCGAATTCCTCTTCGACGGTGATGCCGTGCAGACCGAGCTTGCCCATTTTGGGCCAAAGCTGGCGCGGAAAGACGTCGGTACGGTCGATTTCAGCGGCCAACGGCGCGATCTCGGCGTCGGAAAAGTTCCGCACGCTGTCGCGCAGAATCTCTATCTCGGAACCCAGATCGAAATCGAACGCCGGACCGCGATTCCGCGCCATGGGCCCTCCCCTGACTGGCAGTTTAACGGGGCATTACATCGCTGCAAGGACGCCCGCACCCAGGGATGGACGCCCAGCGGTATCCGTACAACGTCACGACCGGCAACCTTCCCCCAAAGGAGTATTCATCGTGACATCCCATCGTCTTTCCCTGCCCGCTTTTGCCTTGCTTGTCGGCCTGGGCGGCCTCACCGCGGCCGCCCCCGCCTTCGCCCAAGCCGCCGCGCCGGCG
>JBOHLR010000181.1:0-3615 GCA_050729555.1 Allostellaceae bacterium | reverse complement strand
TCCGTCACACCATTCTGAGCCTCAACGGCGACATCAACTGCCGCGAACGGATCGACCCGGCCGCCGCCGTCACGGTCGAACCGGCGGTGCCGCACGGCAATCTGTTGGCGCGGCTCAAGGCCAACGCCAGCCGCATCCAATCCACGGCGCCTGACCTGCTCGCGACCTACAATTGGGGTGCGATCGAATGGGCCATGGCGAACCGTATGTATGCCGGCGTACGCCATTGCCATTTTGAAGACGGCTTCGGTCCCGACGAAGCCGAGCGACCGCTATGGCGCCGCGGCATGTTGCGCCGTGTGGCGCTCGCACGGAGCGAGGCGGTGATCGTGCCGTCGCATTCGCTCGAGGCGATCGCGTTGCGGCGCTGGCGCTTGCCGGAATCGCGGGTGCTTTATCTGCCGAACGGGATCGAGGTCGGCGGTTTCCGCCAATCCACTGTTGGCGCGCCGCCATTTCCGCGCGGCGACAACGACATCGTCATCGGCACGGTTGCGCCGCTGCGGCCGGAGAAAAATCTCGGCCGTCTGCTGAACGCCTTTGCACGGCTCGACAACCGCGCAACGCGCTTGGTGATCGCGGGCGACGGCAGCGAACGACCGATGCTCGAAGCCATGGCCCAACGCCTCGGCGTTGCCGATCGGGTGCACTTCCTGGGCGCAGTGCGCGAACCGCAGCGTGCGCTCGCATTCTTCGATGTCTTCGCGTTGTCATCCGATACCGAACAGATGCCGATGACGGTGCTCGAAGCGATGGCTGCTGGCCTGCCGATCGCTGCGGTGGAAGTCGGCGACGTCAAGCACATGGTCGCGCCCGCCAACCGCGCCTTTGTGGTGCCGCGCGGCGACACGACCCTGGCGACGGCGCTCGCGGCGCTCGTCGCCGATGCCGGCCGCCGGCACGCGCTCGGCCGGATCAACCGCGCCCACGTCGCGGCCGTCTTCCCGTTCGGCCGCATGGTCGAAGCCTATGCACGGTTGTTCGAGGGTACGGCATGAGCCCCGATACCGCGACGCGCGCGCTCGCGACAGAATCACCCGATCGATCGCTCGCTCCGGTGGAAATTCGGCCGCTGCGCGATGCCGACGAAGCGGCGTGGGAGAATTACGTCGAACGCGCGCCGCAGGCGACGTTCTTCCATCGTCTGGGCTGGCGCCAAATCATCGAACGGACGCTCGGTCACGCAACGCGTTATCGCTGTGCCTGGCGCGGCGGCCGCCTCGTCGGCTTCCTGCCGCTGATGCACGTCAAGTCGCGCTTGTTCGGCGACGCGCTGATCTCGACCGCCTTCACCACCGGCGACGGCATCGTTGCGGACGACAACATGGCGGCGCAGGCGCTCGCCGACGACGACGCCGAGCTCGGCCAACGCTTCGCCGTCGATTTCGTCGAGCTGCGCCAAAGCGTCCCTCTGCCAATCGGCACCGCGTGGCACGCCAAGACCGAGCTTTATTTCGGGTTCGAGCGCGCGCTCGCCGTCAACGACGCGGACAATCTCAAGGCGATCCCGCGCAAGAAGCGCGCCGACCTCCGCAAAGCGATCGACGACCGGCGGTTGGTGACCGACACCGACGCACCGGTCGAGACCTTCTTCGGCATCTATGCCGAAAGCCTGCGCAACTTGGGCACGCCCGTTCTGCCCTTGCGTTTCTACCGCGCGATCAAGGCGACGTTCGGCGACGCCGTCGAGATCTCGACGGTCGCCGGACCCGGCGGTCCGGCGGCGGCCTTGATGAGTTTCTACTTCAAGGACCGCGTCCTGCCCTATTACGGCGGCGCCGTACCGGCGGCGCGGCGGCTGCATGCGTACGACTTGATGTATTGGGCGCAAATGCAACGCGCGGCAGCACGCGGCGCGCGCCTGTTCGATTTCGGACGCAGCAAACGCGGCACGGGCTCGTTCGATTACAAGACCTATTGGGGATTCGAACCGACGCCGCTTGGTTATCAGTACCGGCTGGTGAAACGCGCCAATCTGCCGGAAATCAACCCGCTCAATCCAAAATATCGCCTGATGGTCGGCACCTGGCGGCGCTTCCCGCTGGCGCTCGCCAACCGGATCGGTCCGGTCGTCGCCCGCCAAATCGGCTGAGCCGCACCGGCGACGTCAGATGGCGTTGACGGTCCGCAGGGCTCGTGCGGTCGCCTCGAGACCGGCTTCGAGGCCGGTGTCCGCGACGAATCCGAGCGCAAGCGCCGCACCGGTCGGATCACCGACCGAATAGCGCACGTCGCTCGACCGCTCCGGCAGGAAGGCGAATTCAACTTCGATTTGCAGAAGTCGTGCGAGTAGCCGCGCCAACGACGCGACCGTCGTGCCTTGCCCGGTGCAGATGTTGAAAATTTCGGCGCCGGCGCCGCGGCCCATGGCTGCAAGGAACGCTGCGACGGCATCGCGCACGTAGACAAAATCGCGCACCTGCTCGCCATCGCCAAAGATCGAAACCGGACGCCGCGCACCGAGCCGCGTGAAGAAGCTGGGCACGACGCCGGGATAGGCGCAGTCTGCCGGCTGGCGCGGCCCGAAAACATTGAACAGACGCAAGCCGACGGTCGGCACCCCATGGGCGGCGTGTGCGATCCGCGCATGCAGCTCGCAGCCAACCTTGTCCGCGCCGCAGATCGAAACCGGTTGCGGCGCCAGCGCCTCACCCAACGGCGCAAGCCCGCGATTGCCGTAAACCGCCGCCGACGACGCATAAACCACGGGGATCGCCCTGCCCGGCTGCGCGCGACGGGCCGCGTCGAATAGATTGATCGTGCCGGTCAGGTTCGTGCGATGCGCCTCGAGCCAACGGCTCTGGCATTCGATGACCGACGGCACAGCGGCGAGATGGAAGCAACCGTCGGCATCCTGAATCGCGCGCTTCACGGCAACCGGATCAGCGACATCGGCTTCGATGAATTCGACGCCGCGCGGCAAATACTCACGCCGGCCACGCGACAGATCGTCGAGCACGCGCACGGTATCGCCGCGCGCCGTCAATGCCTCGACGAGATGGGAGCCGATGAATCCGCAGCCGCCGGTAACGAGATAGAGCCGCCGCGCGTGCGGCGCGGTTTCAGCGTGAAAAAGATCCGGCGCGGAATAACCGTCGAGCATCGTCGCGAGCCCCGTACGTCGTTGCTTGGTTAATGTCGTGCAACGGACGCTCGACGATTTGTAGCATTCTCGCTAAATGCTTTCAGTAGCGAGGTACGGTTAACGCGCAGATTTTTCGCAGGAAATTTTCCGGCGCTCAGTAAGCGCTGGCGACGCTGTTGAAGAGCCCTTTGACTTGCGTGCCGAGGCTGCCGACAGCGACGGCAATGACGACCGCAATGAGGCCGGCGATGAGCGCGTATTCGATCGCCGTGGCGCCGCGCGTATCGCCGAGGTCATGAGAGCGCGCACGATCGTCTCCAGGTTGAGGCAACGCCACGTTAGCGGCGCCGCCATTAACCCGGCATTCGCCATCATTGCCGCCATTAGCAGCGCGTTCGTGCCAATGGCACATATCTTAGAGCCGATCCAAGAAGTTAGGATTCAGGAGCAACGGGCTGGCCTGGTCAAGCGGCGGAGCATGATGCGGATCATGGCGAGACGGACGAAGGCGGCGGCGGATCGGGCGTAGC
>JBOHLR010000180.1:0-3659 GCA_050729555.1 Allostellaceae bacterium | reverse complement strand
GATTACGGCGTCGTCTACGCGGCCACCGGCCTGCCGCTCGCCAAGGTCGCCGCCGGTCCCGCCGCCGGCCAATACAGCGAGTCCGCCGGAATCTACACCTTCGCGTCGGCCGATGCCGGCAAGGCGGTGCTGCTCTCCTATACCTACGGCGCGTCGCCGGCACGGGCCAGCAGTTCACCCTCGCCAATCCGCTGCTCGGCACCACGCCAACCTTCCAGGCACAGCTCTACACCAGCTTCCAGGGCAAGCCGGTCAACGTGAAGCTGTTCAACTGCGTCTCGTCGAAGCTCAGCTTCGCCACCAAGCTCGAGGATTTTTCCATTCCCGAGCTCGACTTCGACGTCTTCGCCAATCCCGCCGGCAACGTCCTGGCGTGGTCGTTTGCCGAGATTTCATGAGCGCACCGACGAGTATCACCCTTGGCCACCGCGACTACCCGATCCGGCCGCTCACGCTGGGACAGCTGCGCGTCGTCCTGCCGGCCTTCGTCCGCGCCGCCAAGCTCAATGCGGCGGAGGGCATCGACGCCGCGATCGACATCCTGGCGGCGGCGCTTTCGCGCGATCACGCTTCGCTTACCCGCGACGCGCTGCTCGAGCTCGAAGCGACGCCGCATGAGCTCGCCACAGCCGTCGCGCGCATCGCCGCGCTCTCCGGCCTGGTGCCGAAGGACGGTGCGCCGGGGGAAGCGCCGGCGGACCGGTGAACTGGCCCGATCTCTATGCCCTCGTCGCCACATCTTGCGGCTATACGTGGCCCGAGATCGACGCGATGAGCCTGTCCGCGCTTCGCGACTTGCTCGACTACTGGTCGCGCCATCCGCCGGCGCATCTGCTGCTGGCGGCGGCGCTGCGCTTCACGCCGACGCGCAAGCCCGACCATGCCGGCTTCGCCGATCTCGTCGCGCTGGCGCCCGGCGGCGTGCTGTCGAACGGCGCGACTCGGAAATCTTGAATGCGCAGCGATGACCTCTGGTGCGATCCCGAGTCGATGGTGGATGATATTTTTGTGTCTGCATTCGCCGGAATCGGAATCCGAAAAACGAGGGGGCGCAAACCCGAGGTCCGTTTGCTTTGGAGGAAGACTCCGATGGAAACGCCCGTATCGGTTGATCGCGTTCGCCAAGACACCCAATCGCCCACCGCGCCGGCGGACGATATCGTCGTCGCGCGCCGCCGGATGCGGCACTTGGCGCCGTGGGACATCAAGCCGCTGCCGGTGATGCATTCGGTGGCCGGCGCATCGGACGAATCGCGGTCGCCGGAACAGCGCGAGCGCACCAAGGAAATCGCGCTCCAGGTTCTCGCCGTCCACATGTGGCAGGCGGCGGCCAAGACCGCGTTGCGCTGAGCGCGCTTGCGGACCGCTTAACCATGTTGCGGCTGGTCCGCCGTAGATGGTTTTCGGCGTGCACCTCGGGGAACGCCTCACATAAGTCGATGACGCTTCCCTGTATGGTCCGTGGATGTCGGGGGAGCCGGGGAGCATCGGGTACATCGAATACTATCTCGAGCGGGCGTTGCTCGCTCGCCTCGAAGCGACGAAAACCACCAACCAAGAAATTAAAGACGAATTGCTGCGGATCGCCGCCGCATTCGAAACGCTCGCGGCGCATAAGAAACAGCGGGATCTCTGAGACCTATTCTAATATCGCCTTGAATTAGCCGTCGCTCGACGACCAGCCAAGGTCGCGCATGCAAGCGTCATAGACGCGGCTGTCGGTGTGCCCCTCGCGGTAAAATCCGAGGAGGGGATTGACAAACACCGGTCCGCCCGGCCGCTCGGCTTCATTAAGGCACTCCGCCTGATCTTCGCCGAGCTGTTGCTCGCTCGCGCCCGGCTTCACCCACGCGCTGCCGCATCCGGTTAGCAAAACCAGGCCGCAGCACAGCGCGAACAACCGAAGTGTCATGGGCGCACTCCGTTGCAAAAGCGCGGGACCACATTACGCCTCTGGCCAACAGGATTTGAGAGGGCCGACGATCAAATTATCGTGGGCGTCAACCTGCACGCCGCGCGCCGATCGTGAAGGCTCAGGCGGCCTCGCGCGGCCAGCGCTGGTGGAGCCACAGCCACTGCTCCGGCCGCCCCACGATCCACTCTTCGATCACCGCGTTGATGCGCGTCAGCGCCGCCCGCACGTTGTCGGCGGTGTCGCGCGTATCGGTCAGCTCGATCGGCGGCAGCACGGTGAAGCGGAAGCGGCTGCCGTTCAGGCGCTCGACCCGCACCGGTACGATCGGGCACTTGAAGCGCAAGGCGAGCCGCGCGATCGCCGGCGCGGTCATGGCGGCGTGGCCGAAGAACGGCACCGCGATGCCGTCGTTCATCTTCTGATCGACCAGCATGGCGACGTGGCCGCCGTTGTGCAGATGGCGCAGCAGGTCGCGGCCGCCGTCGGCGCCCTTGGCCACGGCGCGGCGCGCCGGCATCCGGCGGCGCAGCACGCGGTCGGCCCACGGATTGTTCGACGCCCGGAAGATCGACAACAGCGACGGGCCGAGCAAGCGATGGATGGTCGACGGTCCGACCTCCCAGTTGGCGAAGTGGCCGCCGAACAGGATCGCCGGCTGGCCCGCGTCGCGTAAGCTGGCGATGTCCTCGCCATTGACGATCTCGACCCGCTCCGATCCGGCGGCGCAGATCGCGTCGAGGTGGGGAAACTCGGCGACCGACCGGCCGAGATTGTCCCACATGCCGTCGACGATGCGGCGGTTCTCGGCCTCGCTGTTGGCCGGCATGGCGCGGCGGAGATTCTTGAGGGCGCGCCGCGAGATGCCGAGCCGCGGCCCGATCGTCCGCCCGAGCCAGCCGCCGATCGCCGACGCCCAATCGACCGGCAGCGCGCCGAATGCCGCCAGGACCGCGAACAGGGCCGCGGCTTCGGCCATGTGACGCGCTTGGGGCGGCGTGGCGCGAAGTTGCTCGATGATTTGAATCGTTTCCCCCGGTCCGCCGGTCAGCGGCCCGGCTGTTTGTAGGCTAGCACCAACCCTTCGCCGATTGCCGCATGGATTAGGCCGGTTTGCCTCATCCTGAGGAGCCCTTTCGCCTTGTCCTTCGAGACGGCCGCCTTTGGCGGCCTCCTCAGGATGAGGCGAAAGGGCGTCTCGAAGGATCGCGGGGCAAACCGAAACGCGACTAGGAGTTATGCTATGACCGATGACCGGATCACCGTCGGCGTCGCCGCCGATATCGCGGATTTTACCGATGGCATGGCGCAGGCGAGCGCCGCGGCCGATGCAATCTTCGGCCGTATCCGCGCCAGCGCGCAATCGGCATCCTCCGGCATGGACAAGAGCTTTTCGACGGGCGCCGATCGGATGACGAAGCAGCAGCAGAAGCTCGCCGCCTCTTGGCTCGCCATGTTCCGGCCGATCAACGCCGCCTTCGACGGCTCGATCGCCGGCATGATCCTCGGCACCACCACCTGGCAAAAGGCGGTCGCGCGCATCGGCCAGAGCATCGTCGCCGAGGAAATCGGCAACGCGCTCAAGATCGCCGAGAACTGGGCGGTGACCGAGCTGGTCAAGACCACCGCGACGGAGGCGGGCGCCGCCGAACGCACCGCCGCCGAGCAGAGCGCCGGCGATGCGTCGCTGGCGTCGCTCGCGCTGAAGGCGATCAAGGCGATCACCGCCGACGCGGCGCAGACCTTC
>JBOHLR010000179.1:0-3704 GCA_050729555.1 Allostellaceae bacterium | reverse complement strand
ATCCACCGGCGGGCGAGATAGTCGAGCGACAGCTTGCCGGGTCCGCGGCACAGCAACACCACGAGCATCGCCGCCCACTGAATATGCGTCGGCCAAGCCTGGGGATAGACGAAAATCTCGATCACCGCGACCATGCCGAGCAGCACGAGTGCCGCCGGGCGCGTCAGCAAGCCGAGCACGAGCAGCACCGGCGTGCTCACTTCGATCGCCACCGCCATGGTGGCCGCGACGTCGGGCGGCAGCAGCGGCACCTTATATTCGGTCGCGAACAGCTCGAGCGTCGTATTCCAGTTGGCGAGGTGCGCCATGGCCGAGTTCCAGAACACCGTTGCCACCGCGAGCCGCAACGGGATGGCAAGCAGCGCGTAGGGCACGTCATCGAGCCAGCGCACCGCGCCGGCGGCGGCGCGCAGTATGGCCGAGTCCGCGAAGGACGATTTTGTCGGAACGATCATGCGGGAGTCTCCATGAGGCGCCGGCCGCCGACCCGGTCGACGGCAAAGCCCGTGAACGCGCCATTGACGAGATGAGAAGCGAGCAGCGCCGGCACGTCGATCCCGGCTGCCGCGTCGATCGCCGCCTGCAACGATCGACCGCCGCAGAGCTGCGCCGTGAAATGCCAAGCCGCTTGGTCGAGGCGCGCGACCGCGATGCCGGTTTCCCGGCGCTGCGCGAGCAGCCACACCGGCCCGGTGCCGATGTCGATCGCCGCCATGGCGTCGTCGTCTTGCGCCGACACGGCGCGCCAGATGGCGTCGACGGGATGGTCGGCCCGGACGAGGCCGACCGACGGGTGCGGCACGAAGCGGATGCGGCGGCGGTCCGCCGGATCGATTGCGCTGAGCCGAGCCGGATCGAGCGTCTCGGCATCGAGCGCGTGCAGCGCGCGGCTGACCGCCCATTCGAGCCGCGCCACGCCGGCGAGATAAGGGATCGAAACGGCCGGCGCGAAATCGCCCAGGAAGTCGGAGAAAGCCGGGTCGTAATCGTCGAGATCGGGGCTCCGCGGCGGGTGCGCCTCGATGAACAGGCGCGCCGCGCTCTCGAAGAACGCGGCCCCGACCAGGCGATGAACCGCTGGATAGGAAAGACGCAAGGCGGCGGTGAGGCTGGCGATGATGGTATTCCGGTAAATGTTCAGCCGCGCTTCGGCCGCGAGCCCGTCGGCGACGATGTACGCAGGGGCCGCGCCGTCGTCGGGCGCCAGGAGGCTGCGCGCCACCGCGCGCTGAATTTCAAGCAGCGTCGACATGGCCGGTTTCCTCCCTAACCCGGTCGAGCAGCGCCGCTGCGTGTCCGGCTTCGTCGAGCAAGACCTCGATGGGCGGGATGTTAGTATCCCATTCGATCAGCGTCGGCACCGGACCAAACCGCGTCAGCGCCTCGGCATAAAGCGTCCAGACCGCGGAAGCGACGGGCGAGCCGTGATCGTCGAGCCGCACCGTCAGGCCGCCATCGAGCCGGCGTACGGAGTGGCCGGCGAGATGGAGCTCGCCGATCGCCGCGCGCGGCAGAGCCGCGAGATAAGCCGACGCGTTCCAGTCATGGTTGCAGGCACTGACGTAGATGTTGTTGACGTCGCACAGGATGCCGCAGCCGGTTCGGCGCGACACCGCGGCGAGGAATTCCCATTCCGGGATGGTGGAATGGCGATACCGAAGATAGCTCGACGGGTTCTCGACCAGGATGCGGCGCCGCAAAAAATTTTGCGTCTCGTCGACGTTCCGGCAAACGATGTCGAGCGCCTCCTCGGTCAACGGCAGCGGCAGCAGGTCGGCGAGATAGTGGCCGCCGACGACGCTCCACGAAAGATGTTCGGAGACCAGGCCGGGCTCGACGCGATCGATCGTCCGGCCGATGCGCGCGAGATGGGCGCGGTCGAGCCCCTCGGCACTGCCGAGCGACAGGCCCACGCCATGGCACGAAATCGGATAGTCGCGCCGGATCGCGTCGAGATAGCGCAGCGGCGTACCGCCGCCAACGTAGTTCTCGGTATGAATCTCGAGCCATGCAACGTCGGGCCGCATCTCGACGACGGCCTGATGATGCTGGAAGCGCAGCCCGATCCCCGCTTGCGCGGGAATCGGGCGGCGCTCCACAGGCGCGGCGGTGGACAGGGGGGTCATCCGCCGCCTCGCCATTACATCGACTTCAGGCTGCCGCCTTGGATCTTGCTGCAATCGCCGGCGGGCAGCAGCACGAACGACTTCAGGTCGCGCGCCTGCGTCGCCTGGCCGGCGCAGGAATGCGCACCCTCGGCACAGTCATTCTTGGCGACGGCGTTGATGCCGAAGCACTTCTCCAAGTGCTGAGCCGTGGCCCGCTCCATGTTCTGCTTCACGACGGCCGCGTTGGCGCCAGGTGGCAGCTTCATCATGTCATCGGCCCGAACAGGAACGGCTTGTAGGACGAGTGCGAGCCCGACCGCAGTCGAGAGCGCGGAAGTTGCGAATATGCGACGGTTCATGGACGACCTCATCGGTTGTTGTTGCCCCCGCAACGAGGGCGACCATTACGAGGTTCGGCGCAGCCGCGGGAGAGGTTACACTCACGCCCGCGTGAAGGCACAGGGATACGGCGACGTGAACGACGAAGCTCCCCGGAACGGAGCCTGGTCGCGCCTGATGGCGGCGGCGCAGGACGGCGACCGCAAGGCATACGAGACCCTGCTGCGCGAAATCGTACCTTATGTCCGCGCGGTGGCGCGCCACACCCATGCCGCACCCGACCGGGTCGAAGAGGTGGTGCAGGATGTGCTGCTCACCGTTCATCGCGTGCGCCATACCTACGATCCGGCGCGGCCGTTCCGGCCATGGCTGGCGGCGATTGCGCGGCGGCGCGCTATCGACGCGCTGCGCCGACATCGGCGCACCGAAACTCACGAGATTTCCGATCAATATGCCTATGAAACCTTTGCCGACATCGCGGCGAATAGACATGCAGAGATGCCGACAACCGCGGCGGGCCTCCGCGCGGCCATTGCCGATCTGCCGGCGCAGCAACGCGAGGCTGTGCAGCTGTTGAAAGTCCGTGGCTTGAGCTTGGCGGAAGCGTCGGCGGAAACCGGCAAATCGATCGCCGCGCTCAAGGTCAACATGCACCGCGCCGTCAAGACATTGCGCCGGCGGCTGACGGGAGACGAATTGTGACCGACCGCGATACGCTGGGTTTGATCGAGGCGCTCGCCGCCAAGGTGCAGCCGGTTCGGCGCCTGCGTCCGCCGGCGGTACGCGCCGCATTGTGGCTCGGTGCCGTCGGCGTTCTGATTGCGCTCGCGATCGTGTTGTTTTCCGATTTGACGCTGTCCATGCAGCGATTTCAGAACGCGCAGCTGGATTGGGAGATGGCCGGCATGCTGCTCACCGGCATCCTGGCGGTGATCGCCGCCTTCCATCTGAGCCTACCCGACCGTTCGGTTGCGTGGGCGCTATTGCCGCTGCCGCCGCTGGCGTTGTGGCTTTCGTCGATGGGCTATAACTGTTACCGCCACTGGTCTATCGACGGCTGGGCGTTGGGATCGAGCTGGGATTGCCTGAAATTCATCGTCGGCGTGAGCGTGCCGCTTTGCGCGAGCCTGCTTTACCTGCTGCACCGCGCGGCGCCGCTGGCGCCGATGCGCGTCGCAGCGATGGGCGGATTGGGCGTCGCTTCGATCGCCGCCTTCGCGCTCCAGTTCTTCCATCCGTTCGACGTCACCTTTCTCG
>JBOHLR010000178.1:0-3713 GCA_050729555.1 Allostellaceae bacterium | reverse complement strand
GCGAACGCAGCGGCGACGCCCGACTCGGACTGACGTTGGCGCAGCGTCTCGGCGTGCCGGAAATCGTCGGCCGCATTCTCGCCGGCCGCGGCGTCGCCGAAAGCGAGGCCGAGCGTTTCCTGTCGCCGACGCTGCGCGACGCGCTGCCCGATCCGCTGTCGTTCAAGGGCATGGCGGAAGCGGTCGCGCGTGTCGTGAACGCCGTCAAAAACGGCGAGACCATCGCCATCTTCGGCGATTACGACGTCGACGGCGCGACGTCGTCGGCGCTGCTCAAACGTTTTCTCGAAGCGGTCGGCGGCAAGGTCCGGGTCTATATCCCTGATCGCCAGCGCGAAGGCTATGGTCCCAATGCGCCGGCGTTGTTGAAGCTCAAGGCTGAAGGCGCTGCGGTCGCGATCACCGTCGATTGCGGCGTGACGGCGTTCGCGCCGTTGACCGAAGCGGCCGACGCGGGGCTCGATGTCATTGTCGTCGATCATCACGTCGCCGAGCCGAACTTGCCGCGCGCCGTGGCGGTGATCAATCCCAACCGGCTCGACGAAAGCGGCGCGCACGGCAATCTTGCCGCCGTCGGCGTCGCGTTTCTGCTCGCGGTCGCGGTCAATCGCGCGCTGCGCCAGGCCGGCCATTATGCATCGCGCACCGAGCCCGATCTGATGACGCTGTTGGATCTCGTCGCGCTGGGCACGGTGTGCGACGTGGTGCCGTTGACCGGACTCAATCGCGCGCTGGTAACGCAGGGTCTGAAGATGATGCGCCAGCGCGGCAATATCGGCATCGCTGCGCTCGCCGATACCGCCCGCCTGGCCGAACGGATCGACGCCTACCACGCCGGATTCATTCTCGGTCCGCGCGTCAACGCCGGCGGGCGCGTCGGCGTCGCCGATCTCGGCACACGGCTGTTGTCGACCGACGATGAGATCGAGACGCGGCAGATTGCCGGCGAGCTCGACCGGCTCAACGACGAGCGCCGCCAGATCGAAGCCCAAGTGCTCGAGGAGGCCATCGCCGAGGTGGAGGCCGCGGACAGCAAAGCGCCGCTGATCTTCGTCGCCAAGCAAGGGTGGCATGCCGGCATCATCGGCATTGTCGCTAGCCGTCTGAAGGAACGTTACGGCCGGCCGGCGTTGGTGGCTGCGATCGACAACGGCATCGCCAAAGGTTCGGGTCGTTCGGTCGCCGGCGTCGCGCTCGGCGCCATGATCATTTCGGCGCGTCAGGCGGGGCTGCTCGTCAACGGCGGCGGTCACGCCATGGCTGCCGGCTTCACCGTTGAGGCCGGCAAGCTCGACGCCTTGCGCGATTTCCTCGCAGCGCGGATCACAGAATCGCTCGGCGGCCAGGAGCCGGTGCCCGAGCTTGGCATCGACGGCGCGCTCGCCTGCGCCGCGGCGACGCCGGATTTCGCCGCGCTGATCGAGCGCATGGCGCCCTTCGGCACCGGCAATGCCGAGCCGCGTTTCGCATTCGCCAATTTGCGCGTGCTGCGTGCCAACCTAGTCGGCAAAGAACAGAGCCATGTCAACTGTGTGCTTGGCGACGGTGCCGGCATGGGCCGCATCAAAGCGATCGCCTTCCGCGCCGTCGAAAGCGCGCTCGGGCCGGCACTGCTCCGCTCGCAAGGTGCCGGCTTCCACATCGCCGGCCATGTCCGCGCCGACAATTGGCAGGGACGGGAAGGCGTTCAGCTGTTGATCGACGATGCGGCACCGGCGCTCGGCGGCTAGCGTCCAGCCGTCACGGCAGCCAGCGGGCCTTCCAGGCCTGGAACATCAGCACCGTCCACAGCGGGTACTGCCAATTACGCTCGCCCGACAAATGCTCGCGCCATTTGGTACGAATCGGCGTCGGGTCGAACACACCTTCGGCGGCGAGGCGGCGTTCACCCAACAGGTCTTCAGCCCATTCTTTGAGCGGCCCGCGTAGCCATGAATCAATTGGCACGCCGAAACCCATCTTGGGTCTATCGATCAGTGCTTTTGGAACATAACGGTCGAGCACGCGCCGCAGCACACGCTTACCGATACCGCCGCTGGCCTTGAGCGCCGGCTTCAAGCGCCAGGAGAATTCGACGACACGGTGATCCAATATCGGCACGCGCGCCTCAAGCGACACCGCCATGGATGCCCGATCGACCTTAGTCAGGATATCGTCGGGCAAATAGGTGAGGGTGTCGAGATATTGCATGCGCTCGACCGGGTCGGGCACGCGTCCAATCAGGCCTTCGTCCCACAGCAGGCCCCTGGGCTCGGCGCCGCCGCACACGATCGCATCGGGATTGTCCCAGTGCGTCACCATCAGGCGATAGAAATTTGCCGGCGTTCCGGCGAGCGCGCCGGCGAGCTTGTGCAAGCGGTCGCCGAATTGCGGCATCGTCCATGAGCCGAGCGCCGACCACGTGCCGGGCGCGACGCTCTTGACGGCGGCCGCGGCGAGACTGCGAGCGCCTTGCGGCACCATGTCGAATACGTGACGCACCGCCTCGGAGCGGAAATAGCGGTTATAGCCGGCAAACAATTCATCGCCGCCGTCGCCTGACAAGGCGACGGTCACGTGCCGATGCGTCATCTCCGACACCAGAAAGGTTGGAATCTGCGATGAATCGGCGAAAGGTTCGTCGTACATCTCGGAGAGGCGCGGGATCACCTCGAGCGCATGGCTCGGCTCGACATAAAGTTCGGTGTGGTCGGTGCCGAGATGCTTGGCGACAGCCGCGGCATGCGGCGCCTCGTCAAAGCCTTTCTCGTGGAAGCCTATTGAGAACGAGCGAACGGGGCGGTTGCTGCTCTTCTGCATCAGCGCCAGCACCGTCGACGAATCGATGCCGCCCGACAGAAACGCGCCCAACGGCACGTCGGAAATCATGCGCCGCTTGACCGCGTCGCTGAGGAGAGCGTCGAGGATTTGCACCGCCTCGTCTTCGCTGCCGGCGAAGCGATCGGCCTGGCCTTTGGCGGCGATTTCGTCGAGCGACCAGAAAGCGCGGATCTCGACAGGGTTGCCGGCGCGCGCAATCAGCATCGTGCCAGGTGCGAGTTGCCGTACGCCCTGATAGATGCCGCGCGATCCCGGCACATAGGCGAAGCGCAAAAAGGCGGCGACGGCGTCGCGATCGAGCGATGGAGTCCATTCCTTTACCGCGCGCAATGCTTTAATCTCGGACCCAAACAGCAACTGCCCGTCGGTCTCGGTCCAATACATCGGTTTTATGCCAATCCGGTCGCGCACAAGATAGAGCGCGCGTTCCTGCCGGTCCCACAATACGAGCGCGAACATGCCAATGAGGCGTTTGATTGTTGCCTCGACGCCCCAAACGGCGGCGCCTTCGACGATCACTTCGGTATCGCAATGACCGCGGAACTTGCGGCCGGCCGCTTCAAGCTCCGGCTTGAGGGCATCGACGTTATAGACCTCGCCGTTGTACGAGAGGACAAAACGGCCGCAGGACGACACCATCGGCTGCGCGCCAGCGGGCGAGAGATCGATGATCGACAACCGCCGGTGGCCCAGCGCAATGCCGGCGGCGGCGTCGGCCCAGACGTCGCCACCATCGGGTCCGCGATGCAGCAGCGCATCGGCCATGGCGCGGCCTTGCGCTGTAAGCGCCTCGGGCTTGCGCCGCGCGCGATAGTCGAACAGGCCGGCGACGCCGCACATCAGGCAGCCGAAAGAAGGCGAGGGAACCGCATCGCGGCGGAGTGTGCCGAGGC
>JBOHLR010000177.1:0-3719 GCA_050729555.1 Allostellaceae bacterium | reverse complement strand
TGGCGCTGGTGCTCGGCATGGCGGTGCCGCTCGGCAGCCCGGCGGAGGTTCTGCGGCACGGTGCGCTGTTCGTCGCCGGCGCGGCCGGCTATGCGGTGCTTGCGCTAATCGGCGCGCATTTGTTCGATGATCGCAACCGGCGCATGTTCCTCAACGAAGCGTTGCTGGCGTTTGCGCGATACCTCTACGTCCGCGCGCAGCTCTACGATCCGGCGTTGCCGATGCCGACGGCGTTGCGCGACGTCATCGAGGCACATGGCGCGTTGATGGAACGGCTGCAAGCCGCACGCAACGCGATCTTCGCCGGACGGCCCAATCCGCACCGGCGCCGCTGGATCGGCGGCATGCTGGCGTTGCTCGACGTCTACGAGGCGGTCTTGGCGAGCGACGCCGATTGGGAAACGCTGCGGCAGACGGCGAGCGGCGACGTATTGGTCCATTTCGCGGCGTTGACGCGCGACCTGGCGCACGACATGGAAGGATTGGCGCTCGCACTCGTCGTGCCGACCGCCGCCGTGCCCAATAACCGACATGTTGCAGCACTCAAGGCGCTCGACGCTGCCTTCGCCGCCAACCCGCCGACCGAAATGCGCGCAAGCTTGCGGACGACGCGCGACGCCATCGCCGTTGCGGTGCGCCATGTCCAACTGCTTGCGCATATCGTTGCCGGTCGCGCCGACCGCGCGACCGCCCTGCCCGACGCCAACCTGACCGCCTTCGTTCAGACGGCCGACACGCGGCTGGCGACGTTGCGCGGTCATTTGACGCCGACCTCGCCGGTGATGCGCTATGCCATCCGGCTGACGCTGGCGATGTTGGCCGGTTATGCGCTGACGGTAGCGATGCCGCGCTACGTCCATGGCGGCTGGATCCTTCTCACCATCGCGCTTATCATGCGCGCGAATTTTGCGGTCACGCGTCAGCGCCGCAACGACCGCATCGTCGGCACGCTGATCGGCTGTGCCGTCGCGGCAGTGCTCGTCCCGCTCCTGCCGCCGACCGCGTCGCTGGTGCTGATCATCGCCGCCGCCGGCATCGCGCACGCTTACGCCACCGTCGATTACCGCGTCGCATCGTTCGGGGCTTCGGTCATGGCGCTGATGCTGATTCACCTTTTGGATCCGACTGAAATCCTGCTCACCGACCGCATCGTCGACACCTTGATCGGGGCCGGCCTATCGGTGGCGTTCAGCTATCTCCTGCCGAGTTGGGAATGGCGCGACGTGCCGCGTCTCGTCGGTCGCCTGATCGATGCCGATCGGGTTTTCGCGGCCGAAGCGCTGTCGACGGCGCCGGTCGATCAACGCTATCGGCTGGCGCGCAAACGCGCGCTCGACAATTTCACCATTGTCGCTACCACGACGCGGCGACTGTCGAGCGAGCCCGGTGTGCGGCAGCGGCAGCTCGCCAGCCTCAACGCGCTGCTCGGCGCGAACTATATGCTCGCGTCCGACCTAGCCTCGGTGCAGGGCTTGTTGCGGGCCCGCGGTCGCGAAATCAAGCCGGACGACGCGCGCGTCGCGCTCGACGCAACCCGGGGCCGCACGCTCGGCCTCTTGACCCTCAAGCTGGAAACGTTGCCGGCGCCTGCACGTCTGCGCCGGCGTGGCTGGACGGAGATGCCGGCCAGCCACGCGCTGGCGTTTCTCGGCCGACGATTGCGCCACATCGAACGCGCAGCGCAACGCACCGCCGCTTTGGCCATGCGTGTGGTGCAACCGGAATAGAGCTTTAGCGCGCTTCGTTGCCGGAGTGGACTTCGCGATCGCCGCGGAGCGCCCGCCGTCCCTCGCTGCCCTGCCAGATGAGTAGCGCCGGCACGCCGATCGCCAGGTCGCGGCCGCGCTTCAGCAGCGACAGCGCCAGCGCGGTATCCGGTGGCAAGCCGAACAGTCCGCCGAGAATGACATACGCGCCTTCCTGCACGCCGACGGCGTTCGGCACGAAGAACGCGAAGCTGCGCAACGCATAGAGCAGGCTTTCGATCGCCAGCACGGCGGCGATGTTGAGGTCGACGCCCATGAGATGGAGCGCGATCCACGCCTCGACGCCGTTGGCGAACCAGGCCGCCAGATGCAGAACGAAGCCGACCTGCGGACCGGCCATGCGCGTATACATCGCGTGGATGTGGTGGTGGAACGCGCGCGTGTGGCCGACGGCGTTCGGAATCCAACGCGGTGCCAACCGCTCCGCAAGCCGTTCGACGACGCCCATGCCGCGCCGCTGGACGAAGACGAACGCGAAGACCGCGAACACGCCGACAATCAAGCCGGCGCCGAGGGGTTTCACAATAGCCGCGCCGGGATGGAACCAGACCAACAATCCGAGACCGACCGCGGCGTAAACCAGCTGCGCCAGCGTCTCGAGCGTGACGTCGACCACCGTCGAAGCGAACGACATCATGCCGCTCAACCCGGCGACGGTCGCGGCGCGCGCGCCCATGCCGAAGCCGCCGAGTTGCGACAGCGGCAGCACTTCGGATCCGGAATCGCGCACGATGCGGCCCCAAATCATCGTGCCGGCGCCAACGGACCTTGGCGGCGGTAGCACGGCGTACCAGGCCAGCCCGAGCAAGCAGAACAAGGCCATATGATAGGCGCAGACAATCGCGAAGCCGCCCCAGTGGATCGCGGCGAGCGCATGCCACACGTCGGCGAAGCCGTAATAGCCGACGATCGCCGTGCCGACCAGCAACCCGACGATTGCGGAGACGATACTGACGAACCGCATCAGGTCGGGCTACGACGGAAGCTCCACAGCCGCAGGCTGGAGAGCGCAACGTCGGCGAGTTTGGGCAGGAAGTTCGGCCGCAGCAGACCTTGGTCGAATTCCTGCATGCGGCGCGCGTTTTCGGCGTAGCAGTCCTCGATGAACCGGCGGAACGTAAAACCGTCGAGGAAGACGCTCGCCTGGGTGGCCGAGAACTCCTTGCCGTCGTTGACCTGCGCGCCGCGCCGTGCGGTGCCGATCAACCGCTTCAACGCACGGATGTAGAAACGCAACGACGTCAGCCCGCGCCGCCAGCCCGCCGACCGGCCGCGCTGTGCCTCGTTATAGGCCATCCAGTTGACGAAGAAGACGATGTGGCGCGTCTCCTCGTACATCAACGTGTCGAAGATCGCGAACATCGATTCCGGCAGGAAGCCCGATTGACGCGCGATCTTGAACACGCCGAAACCGAGGAAGGAATCGACGCATTCGCCGAAGCCGAAATCCTTGAAGGCGGTGGTGATGTCGGCCGGCAATGGATCGAGCGCGTGCTCCTGTACGTCGATGCCGTAACGCTTGATCATCACGCGGATAAGATCGGCGTGGCGCGCCTCCTCGAAGCCTTGCAGCGCGATCGCTTCCTTCAGCACCGGATCTTCGACGGTCTCGGTGAACTGCTTGACAATCAGCCCGGCGCGCAGCTCGGTGTGCAGCACCTCCTGCCAGAACGGCACGGCGCGCAAGCGGCCGAGCGCAGTTTCGTCGAGCTCGGGCCACGGCAGCTTGTCGGGTTCGTAGTGCTGATACGTCGCTTTGAAATGCTGACAGAAGAGGTCGCGATGCGCGATGCTGCCGAGTTCGACCGGCTTCGGCTTGCCCATGAATCTCCGCGCGAAGCGTACCAACCGCGGCACAACCTGCGGCCGCCGCAATCGCTTGTCGTAGCCGGCGAGCCGGCGGTCGTTCTCGGCGAGGCAGAGACCCATGAGCTCGCCGGTCGAGATGTCGAC
>JBOHLR010000176.1:0-3833 GCA_050729555.1 Allostellaceae bacterium | reverse complement strand
ATCTGACACCACAAGGGACGACGACCTATCAGCAGATCATGCCGTGGCTGCGCGCGTTCCAGGACGATATCCTCTCCATGCTCGAACCCAACGAGCGCGGCGCGCTCGAGACCATGCTGGTGAAATTGGAGCAGCGGAGCGTCGCGATGGCGCAGACGCGCGCCGCCGCCGACGCCGCGGCTCACTAGCGCAGCAGACCGCCGATTTTGCCGCCGAGGATCGGCATGTCGAGCTCGAGCGTGCGGCTTTTCTGCTCGACGGGATAATTCGGCCGATAGATCGTGAACGATTTGTCGGTTCGCCCCATCGTACCGCCGATGGTGAAATGCGCGACAGGCGTGAAATCAGGCCCGCTCAGCACGTCGGCTAGGCGGTGCATTTCCGTCAGGTCGGCCCAGAAACCGTCTTGCGCCATGACGAGATCGATGCCGAGACTGTGGATTAAGGCCGCGATCTGCGCCTGCGAATAATCCGCCTCGCCGACGCCGCGGCGTCGTTCGATGGCGATACGCAGCAGCAGCTTGTCAGCGCGGATCGTGGCGATATCGCGACGGTCCTCGCGCATGCGCAGGTCGAAGACGAAGTTACCGTCGCGATAGCCGGAGAACAGAACGCGTGCGTTAGCCGGCACACGATCGGCGACGTAATCCGCCATCTGCTTGTAGCCGATGACGGTTGGCACCGGATCATAGGCGACGGTCCAAGCGAGCACGCCCACGCCGACCGCCAGCGCCACGAAGCCACCGACGCGACGCGGCCATAACTGATCGAGGGCGCAGGCCGCAACGACGGCAAGCGGCGGCAGCGCGGTCATCAAATGGCGCGGCTCGCGGACCGCAATCGCCGTGAAAAATACGTAGCCGATGACGGTCCAGCCAACGAGCAGCCACGTCGGCCAACCTTTGAGCGCCGGAATTCGTCCAGCGATCAACGCGACGAGCCCCACGACGGCAAGACCGAGCACGGGCCAGCCGACGATCTGCGGCAGCAGCGACGCATAAAACGACCACGCGGCGAAACTCCAGCGCGGCAACTCACCGCTGAGGTCGGCGGCCGATTGCAGATTGGCCGAGCCGAACGTAAGCAACAGACCGATCGCCGGCAGCGCCGCGATCGCGGCTGCCGCCGCAGTCCACCACAAACGACGGTCGCGCAGCAGCGGCCAGCCGCGCGCGGCAATCACGGCCAGCAACAATGGCGCGACGATGAATGCGACGTTGTACTTCGTGTAGAGCGCAGCGAGCAGCAACCCGGCTGCCAGCACCAGATCGCGGCCGCGATCGAATTTCAAAAAGCGCGCAAAGGCATAGACGCCCCAGACCAGCCACGCCATCGCCGGAACGTCGAGCATGACCTGCCGGCCCCACAGCGCGAGTTCCGGCATGCCCATCAGCATGAGCGCGGCGCCGAGCGCAGCCGGCCGCGACGCCCACAGCCGCATCAAACGATAAAGGCCGAGGCCGAGCAGCGTGTAGAACAGCACCACCGTCGCCTGCGCGGCGAATTGCGTGACGCCGAGCACGGCAAACGCGCCGACCTCGAAGACGTAGAACAGCGGCGGATAGAACAGGATCAAAAGCGACGGGTATTGCAGGTAGTAGCTTTCGGCCCACGCCACCGGATGCCGCGGCATTGCGGCGATCAAATCCTTGAGGAAGGCGCCGTTGAGCGCATGGCGCGGCGCGTCGCTCCACGCGAAGTCGCCACCGAGCGGCGACGTCGCCAGGAGCGCACCGCCGGCGACGACGATTGCGACGTAAGGCGCGAGCCGACGCACAAGACGCCGCCAGCCCCTCGCAGACTTGACGCCGCCCCACTCCGCTTCCGCCGCCGACGGCGAAACCATCCAGTCCGTACTCCCGCTCTGCCGACGCGATCCTATGAAGCGAAAGTTAAGATCGGCGAAACGGGATGATTGCGCGTCGTTAACCCGTGCTATAAGCCTTTTTCCGACAAGGTATTTCGGGGGCATCCGCGGTGGCCGGCGCGACCATCTTGATCCTCAACGGTCCGAATCTGAACCTGCTCGGGGTGCGCGAGCCGGAAACTTATGGCCGCGACACGCTCGCCGACATTGAGGAAGCGTGCATGGAACGCGGCTCAGTGCTCGGCCTGACTGTCGATTTTCGTCAGACCAACGTCGAAGGCCAGCTCGTCGAATGGATCCAGGAGGCGCGCGAGAACGCCGACGGCATCATCATCAATCCCGCCGGCTACACCACGACGTCGGTGGCGATCCTCGACGCGCTGCTCGCCGCCGAGCTGCCAATCATCGAAGTGCATCTGTCCAACATTCATCGCCGCGAGCCCTTCCGCCATGACTCGCTGGTGAGCCGCGCCGCAACCGGCGTGATCTGCGGCCTCGGCGCGCAGGGTTATATGCTCGCGCTCGAGGCGATGGCGCGACTGCTTGAAGCCGACAACGACTGATCCGGGGTTCGATGACCAAACAAAGTGAGTTGATGGTTGATGGCGATCTCGTTCGCGCGCTCGCCGCGCTGCTCGAAGAGACCAGTCTAAGCGAAATCGAATACGCGCAAGGCGATCGCCGCATCCGCGTCGTGCGTAATGCGCCGACGGTGCCGGCAGTGACCGTCTCGATGCCGCCGCCGTCAGCCCCTGCCGGCGCGCCGGTTGCGGAAGCGGAACCGGCCGGCGCGGTCAAGGCGCCGATGGTCGGCACTGCCTATCTCGCGCCGCAACCCGGCGCTGCGCGCTTCGTCAACGTCGGCGACCAGGTGCGCGAGGGTCAACCATTGTTGGTTATTGAAGCGATGAAGGTGATGAATCAGATTCAGGCGCCACGCGGCGGCCAGGTTAAGGAGATACGGGTGGCCGACGGCACGCCGGTCGAGTTCGGCCAGATCCTGATGGTTCTGGAATAAGCGCGTTGCAATGCCGGGCGCCGTGACGACGGGCATGAACTGACATGTTCGAAAAGGTGTTGATCGCCAATCGCGGCGAAATCGCGCTCCGCATCCATCGGGCGTGCCGCGAAATGGGCATTCGCACGGTCGCGGTGCATTCGACTGCCGACGCCAACGCCATGCACGTACGTCTCGCCGATGAAAGCGTTTGCATCGGTCCGCCGTCGGCGCGCGCGAGCTATCTCAACATTCCCGCGATCCTATCGGCCGCAGCCATCACGGGCGCCGACGCGATTCATCCGGGCCTTGGCTTCCTCGCCGAAAACGCCGAATTCGCGCAGATCGTCGGCGAACACGATCTCATTTTCATCGGTCCGTCGCCCGAGCATATCCGTCTGATGGGCGACAAGGTGGCGGCCAAGCGCACGGCTCAGGAACTCGGCATTCCGGTGGTGCCGGGCGGCCAGGCGGTGACCGACATTGCTCAGGCGCGCGAGGAGGCCGACCGCATCGGCTTTCCGGTCCTGATCAAGGCGGCGGCCGGCGGCGGCGGGCGCGGCATGCGCGTCGCACGCGACAAGGCCGAACTCGCGCAGCAATTTCCGGTCGCGCAGGCCGAGGCGCAGACCTTCTTCGGCAATGGCGCGCTTTATGTCGAACGTTTTCTCGCCAAGCCACGCCACATCGAGGTGCAAATCCTCGGCGACGGCCAAGGCGGCGTCGTGCATCTCGGCGGCCGCGACTGCTCGATGCAGCGCAAGCACCAGAAGCTGCTGGAGGAGACGCCGTCACCCGGCCTCAACGTGACGGACCGGCAACGGATTTACGATCTCGCCGCGACGACGATGGCCAAGCTCGGCTACAAGAGCGCCGGCACGCTTGAATTCCTCTACCAGGACGGCGAGTTCTTCTTCATCGAGATGAACACGCGGCTTCAGGTCGAGCATCCGATCTCCGAAATGGCTG
>JBOHLR010000175.1:0-3879 GCA_050729555.1 Allostellaceae bacterium | reverse complement strand
GGGTGGCTGGTACGAAAGGGCGTGCGTTATGGCGAAAGTTCGCGTTGGAGGCTTTTCGATCTCGCTCGACGGTTTCGGAGCGGGCCCGGAGCAAAGCCTTGAAAATCCGCTCGGCAAACGTGGGCCGGAATTGCACCAGTGGATGTTCGGCACGCGCATGTTCCGGGCGATGACCGGTAAGGGCGGCGGCTCGGACGGCGTTGATGAGGCTTATGCACACCGTTCGATGGACGGATTCGGCGCGTTCATCCTCGGCCGCAACATGTTCGGGCCGATCCGTGGTCCTTGGCCGGATGAGATCTGGAAGGGCTGGTGGGGCGACAATCCACCCTACCACGCGCCGACCTTCGTACTCACGCATCATCAGCGCGATCCGATCGAGATGGAAGGCGGGGCCACCTTCATCTTCGTGACCAACGGCATCGAGGCGGCGCTGGATCAGGCGAAGCTTGCCGCCAAGGGTCGCGACGTGAAGATCGGCGGTGGTGTCGAGACGGTGCGTCAATATCTTCGCGCCGGCCTGATCGACGAGCTGCATTTCGCCTTGTCCCCGGTCGTGCTCGGGCAAGGCGAAGCGATGTTCGCCGGGATCGACCTGCCAGCGCTCGGCTACCGCGTCACCGAACATCAGGCGACTGACCACGCCACCCACATCGTTCTCAGCCGATAGCTTCGTGACGGTCTTTTTTGGAGCTGCACGACGACGATCCATCGGCAGCCGTCTTCAGAATGATCGAGTGGGAGTAATCGACCAGAGAGGAACCGCCGTGAAATTCGCATTCGTATTCGTCGCCGCCTTCGTCGCCTTCGTTGCGCCGGCCAACGCGCAGCAAACGATCATCGACGACTGGGCAACGATCAAGACGCCGCCGGCACCAGAACTCAAACAAATCACCGTCGATCCCAAGACTACGGCGCTGCTGTTGCTCGATTTCGTCAAGCAAACCTGCACCATGCAGCGCCGGCCGCGCTGCGTCGCGTCGTTGCCGGCGACCAAGAAGTTTCTCGCCGAGGCGCGCGCCCATCACATGCTGGTGGTCTATAGCTACGTCAACAGCGGCACGCTCGCCGATACGCTGCCGGACGTGGCGCCAAAGGGCGGCGAGCCGGCGGTGCGTTCCGGTGCCGATAAATTCCTCAACACCGATCTCGAGAATATCCTCAAGGATCACGGCATCGAGACCGTGATCGTGACCGGCACGGCGGCGCACGGCGCCGTGCTGCACACCGGCGACGAAGCGGCGATGCGCGGCTTCAACGTGATCGTGCCGGTGGACGGCATGTCGGCCGAAGACCCGTACATCGAACAATACGTCGCGTACAACTTCGCGCACGCGCCGGGGGTCTCGGCCAAGTCGACCCTGACGCGATACTGCCTGATCAAGTTTTAGTGAAGGCCACAACTTTGCCCAAGGTTTGACGCGGTGGTGTCATTGGTTCGGGTGCATCGTCGCGCGCAATGGAGTTGCGAGGATGCCCATGCCGAATCGTCTGTTTCATGGTAATATCGAGCCGTCGATCGACGAGTTGCTCCGCGACCCGATCGCGCAGCTTTTAAGAAACCGCGATCGGATCGAGGTCGACGACGTGCTGGTCACGGTCGAGCGTGCGAAAGCCGCGTTGCGCCATCGTTGCCTGACGCGCGATTGCGCCGGGGCCGCCGCCTAGGGCTTGAGGGGTTGCCGCTTTCCTCTGGGGAGGATTGCGATGGACGAAGCCAGTTATTGGTGGGAACAGGCGCTCAAATACAAAGAGCGCGCGAAGCAGGCTGCCGACAAAAAGGCGCGCGCCGAGTTCCTGGAGCTGGGCGCGGTGTGCGAAGAAGTGGCCGAAACCATCGAGTCGTGCGCCAGCGGCGGTTGAGCGCCACCCACATCAATACGAGCGCGGCAATCCAAGCACATGTTCGGCCAAATAGGCCAGCACCAGGTTGGTCGAGATCGGTGCCACCTGGAACAGGCGGGTCTCGCGCCACTTGCGCTCCACGTCATATTCGCGGGCGAAGCCGAAACCGCCGTGCGTCTGCAGGCAGGCCTCACCGGCACACCACGACGCATCGGCGGCCAGGAGCTTGGCCATATTGGCCTCGGGACCGCACGCCTGGCCGGCATCGAATAAGGCTGCCGCCTTGCGCACCATGAGGTCGGCGGCTTCGGTTGCGGCATAGGCGCGCGCCAGCGGAAACTGGACGCCCTGGTTCTGGCCGATCGGCCGGTCGAAAACGATGCGATCCTTCGCGTATTCGGTCGCGGTGCGCAGGAACCAGCGCGCATCGCCGATCGCTTCGGCGGCGATCAGGATGCGTTCAGCGTTCATGCCATCGAGGATGTAACGGAAGCCTTTGCCCTCCTCGCCGATCAGGTTCGCGGCCGGCACAACCAGATCGTCGAAGAAAACTTCGGTGGTGTTGTGGTTGATCATCGCCGGCAGCTTCTTGATCGTGACGCCGTGGCCGCGCGCGGCCTTCAGATCGACGACGAAGACCGACAGCCCCTCGCCGCGTTTTTCCACCTTGTCGATCGGCGTGGTGCGCGCCAGCAGCAGCATCAGATCGGATTGCAGCGCGCGCGACGTCCACACCTTCTGGCCGCGCACCACATAATGGTCGCCGCGTCGTTCGGCGCGGGTTTTGAGCTTGAGCGTGTCGGTGCCGGTGGTCGGCTCGGTGACGCCGAAGGCTTGGAGCGTCAACGTGCCGGCGGCGATGCCGGGCAGATAGCGGCGCTTTTGTTCGGCGCTGCCGTGCCGCAAGAGCGTGCCCATGATGTACATCTGGGCGTGACAGGCGCCGGCATTGCAGCCGGCTGCGTGGATCTCCTCGAGGATCGCCGCGGCGGTGCGCAGTGGCAGTCCGGCGCCGCCATATTCCTCCGGCACCAACGCCGCGAGATAGCCAGCCTGGGTTAAAGCGGCGACGAATTCGGCCGGATATTCCTGTTTCTCATCGCGCGCCCGCCAGTAATCGCCGGGAAAGCCTACGCAGACGCGCCGCACGCCGTCTCGGATCTCGGGAAAATCCGCGCCGAGCGGTATCGCAGGCGGTGCGCCGGCGGCGGCCAAATCCATTCAGCGCCCGGCGAAGCGGGGCTTCCGCTTCGCGTTGAAGGCGGCGATGCCTTCGCGCCGGTCGGCCGTGGCGATCAGCTTTTCATAGCATTCGATTTCAAAACGCATGGCTTGGTCGAGCGGCCGTTGCAAGCCGCCCTGGATCAATTTCTTGGCCTGGCGCACGGCGAGCGGCGCATTGGTTACAATCGCGCGCGCGGTCTCGAGCGTCTCGGCCATCAGCCGATCGGGCGCGCACAGCCGATTGACCACGCCCCAAGCGAGCGCCTGTTCGGCGTCGAACGGCCGGCCGGTCAGCACGATCTCCTTGGCGCGGCGCTCGCCGACGGCGCGCGGCAAGGTCTGGGTGCCGCCGGCGCCGGGGATCAGGCCCAGCGTCGTCTCGGTCAGGGCAAAGCGAGCGCCGGTCGCGGCATAAGCGAAATCGCAGGCGAGCACCAATTCGAGACCGCCGGCGAACGCCGCGCCGTTGACGGCGGCGATCACCGGCACCAGCACGTGCAGCAGCATCTCCTGTTCGCGTTCGATGATGGCGTGTTGTTCGAACCACGCCGCCTCGTCCATGCCGTTGCGCTCCTTGAGATCGGCGCCGGCGCAAAAGGCGCGGTTGCCGGCGCCGGTCACGACGACGCAGCGGACATCGCCCGGAGCGGCAACGAGCCCGGTCCACAGGTCGAGCAGCTCCTGCATCATGCGGGTGTTAAAGGCGTTGGCGGCCGACGGCCGATTGAGCGTCGCCACCAGCAAATGCGGCTCGGGCGTCTCGATCAGCAGGGTTTCGTAGCGCGGCGCCATCGCGCGAGGGTGGCGGCC
>JBOHLR010000174.1:0-3881 GCA_050729555.1 Allostellaceae bacterium | reverse complement strand
TCTCGCGGAGATGCCGGTCAACAGCGCGCATCATCAGGCGGTCAAGGATGTGGCGCCCGGCCTGGTGGTCGACGCGCTCGCGCCCGACGGCGTCATCGAAGGCATCGAGGATCCGAAGCGGCGCTTCGTCCTCGGCGTGCAATGGCATCCGGAATACCGGCTGAGCGACGGCGACCGGCGTATCTTCAGCGGCTTCATCCAGGCCGCGCGCGGCTGAACCCATGTTGCGCATCATCGCCGGCAAGCATCGCGGCCGGAAATTGACGCCCTTGGAGGGCGGCAACGTCCGCCCGACCGCGAGCCGCGCCCGCGAAGCGATTTTCAATATCCTGGCGCATGCCGCCTTTGCGCCGCGGCCGGTTTATGAGGATGCGATCGTGCTCGACGCCTTCGCCGGCAGCGGCGCGCTCGGCCTCGAGGCGCTGTCGCGCGGTGCGCGTTTTGTCAGCTTCATGGAGCGCGACCGGACGGCACGCGGCGTCTTGACGGCGAACGTCACGGCGCTGGCCGCCGCGCGCCAAACCGCGGTGCTGGCCGCCGATGCACTGCGGCCGCCGCGCGCCAGCGCGCCAGCGTCGCTGGCCTTTCTCGATCCGCCTTACGCCGAGGATTGGGCGTCACCGGCGTTGACCGCGCTGGCCGCCACCCAATGGCTGCTGCCGGAAGCCGTCGTCGTTGTCGAGCTGGCGGTCAAACGCGAATTCGTCCCGCCAGTAAATTTCGTCGTGCTGGACGAACGCCGTTACGGTGCAGCGAAGATCCTGTTCTTGCGCTATTCCGCGGCGACCGCGTCCAAAACAGGGCGCTCGTAAAGCTGCAGCGCCTCGGCCCGGTGCTGGATCAACGCCAACACCACGTCGATTGTCGGCGTCGGCACATCGACCAGACGGCCGAGCTCCTGCACCGCCGTCACCAGCGCGTCGATCTCGAGCGGCCGGCCGCGCTCCAGATCCTGCAACATCGAGGTCTTGTGCGCGCCGACCTTGCAAGCGCCGTCGAGGCGGCGTTCGAGATCGACGCGAAAGCGGACGCCGAGCCGTTCGGCGATCGCCTGCGCCTCGCCCATCATGGCGCGCGCGATGTCGCGCGTGCCCGGCTCGCTGCACAGCACGTCGAGCGTGGTGCCGGTCAGGGCGCTCAACGGATTGAGGCAGAGATTGCCCCACAGCTTGAGCCAGATCTCGTCGCGGATGTTGTCGAGCACCGGCGCCTTGAGGCCGCCGGCGGCAAACGCCGCCGACAGGCGCTGGCAACGCTGGCTGATCTCGCCCGACGGCTCGCCGATCGGAAAGCGGTCGCCATAAACATGCGCGACGACACCTGGCGCGACCAGCTCGGTCGCCGGATAGACGACGCAGCCGATGGCGCGCTCCGGCGCCAGCAAGGTCCATTGCCGTCGCGCCGGATCGATGCTGGCGATGCTGCGGTTTTCCCATTCGCCGGGATGCCGATGGAAATACCAATGGGGCACGCCGTTGACCGCCATGACGATCGCCGTGTCGGGCCCGAGCAGCGGCGCGAAGCGGTCGAGCGCGGCGTCGATCTGGTTGGCCTTGAGCGTGACGATCACGTAATCCTGCGGGCCGAGTTCGGCCGGATCGTCGGTCGCCGGCAACCGCGCGACGGTCTCCTGGCCATCGGCGCGTAGCCGCAAGCCGTTGGCGCGGATCGCCGCCAAGTTGGCGCCGCGGGCCACCAGCGAAACCTCGGCGCCCGAGCGCGCCAGCTTCGCGCCCAGGAATCCGCCGACCGCACCCGCACCGAATACACAAATCTTCACGCCAGCCTCCTTGCTCGTGGCCGTATATCGCGTAATTTACATTGCACTTGCGAAGTTTCTGTGGCGGACGATAATAAAATTCGTAAATCCTGTGTATTTTCATGCAAATAATTGTGCGTTTTGTGAATTTGTAAATCCAGGGAGTGTATGCGGTGGCAGCCCGTAAGACCCTGCTCGGCCAGAAGATTCGGCGCCTGCGTCAAGATCGTGGCCTGACACAGCAGCAGATGGCCGCGGAGCTCGGCATCAGCGCCAGCTATCTCAATTTGATCGAACACGACGAGCGGCCGGTAACGGTCTCGCTGCTGCTGAAGCTCGGCGAGAAATACGACGTCGATCTCAACGCCCTCACCGACGACGCCGAACGGCAGCTTGCCGCCGCGCTGCGCGAGGTCTTTGCCGACGCGGGCTTGCGCGATAGCGGCATCGACGCCGACGAGATTGCGCGGCTGGTCGGCGCCGCACCGCGGGCCGCACGCGCCATCGCCGATCTCTACCGCGCCCTGCGCGCGGCGCGCGACGACGCCCAGGCAATCAACCTCAACCTGGCCGAAGGCCGCACCCGCCGCGTCGTGCTGCCGACCGAGGAGGCGCGCGACTTCTTCGAATCGCGCCGCAATCACTTTGCCGCGCTCGAAACCGCCGCCGAAACGCTGCTGCAAGCGGCGGCCGGCGATCTCGGCCGCGCCCTCGGCGAACGGCTGGCGCGGCACCACGGCGTCACGGTCGAAATCGCGACGAGCGCGAGCATGGCCGGCGCCTTGCGGCGTTTCGATCCGCGCACCCGCCGGCTGGACCTGTCCGAGGCGCTGCCGTTGGCGAGCCGCAACTTCCATCTGGCCTATCAGCTTGGCTTACTGGAGGCGCGCGAGCCGATCAGCGAGGCGATCCGGGCCGCGAAGCTGTCGGCGCCGGAAGGCGAGATGCTGTGTCGCATCGGACTGGCGAATTATTTCGCCGGCGCGGTCCTCATGCCCTACGCGACGTTCCTGTCGGCGGCGCAAACCGAGCGTTACGACATCGAGCGCCTGATGAACCGTTTCGGCGTCTCGTTCGAACAGGTGGCGCACCGGCTGTCGACGCTCAATCGCACCGGCGCCGCCGGCATTCCGTTCTTCTTCGCCCGCGCCGATATCGCCGGCAACATCAGCAAGCGCTTCTCGGCGGCCGGCTTTCACTTCTCGCGCTATGGCGGCGCCTGTCCGCGTTTCGTCGTGCACGAAGCCTTCGCCACGCCCGGTCTGATCCGCCGTCAGATTGCCCGGCTGCCCGACGGTTCGACGTTTTTCTGCGTCGCGCGCACGGTGGAAAAACCGGGCGGCGGCTTCCACGCGCCCTCGGGCCACATGGCGGTGGTGCTGGGCTGCGACATCGCACGCGCCGCCGAGATCGTCTATGCCGACGGCCTCGATCTGGCACGTCCGGAAGCGGCCACGGAGATCGGCGTCGGCTGTCGCCTGTGCGAGCGCGCCGACTGCCGCCAGCGCGCTTTCCCGCCGTTGCAGCACCGTTTGGTGGTCGACGAGGCGGTCAAAGGCCCGTCGGCTTACGCCTTCCGGCCGCAACGCTAGAAGATCAAATCCGACAAAAGAGCCCCATGGCGACGCAAATTAACGGCCATAAGTCCATAACACCTTTTCCACTTTCCTTGGGGTCCAGGCGTCTGATTTGAGTACACGATTGTTTTCCACGGCCTTCCGCCGAAGAATATCGATCAACAGCACTCCGTCCGAAATGGTGAGAGATTCGGGATTCATGCGGGCGATGGCGGCTGCTTCCGGTAGTCCGTTAACTTGCCTCAATGCCTTAACTACGAACTGATCGACGGTACCGAAGTTTCGCGGATACATTAGCGCGAGCAGTCCCGACGCTCCCGCTGTCCCTAGCCCATAGATTTTCTGTGCCGTCTCCAGCGCGGAACGAGTGTCATCACGGTTCAGGCTTAAAAGGCGATTCCGAATCTGATCCAAGTCACCAAGGGTACCGACATCAACATAGTGTTTGAGCCGATCAGTCGTGGTGGCGTATCGATTTGAGGCGGTATATTTCCACCTGAAATACTCGTTCTTCAAAAAATCATACCACCCCTGAGCGTCGAAGC
>JBOHLR010000173.1:0-3920 GCA_050729555.1 Allostellaceae bacterium | reverse complement strand
AACTCGCCAATCAGGCGATGGCGAAGAAGCCGGCGATCCTGCTCGGTTCGTCGCTGGTCGCGATCTGCCGGGCGATGGCGCCGCTGATGGCGGATGGACCGGTCAATTACTGTTTCTCGCCGGGCATTCATCCCGACGCCGGCAGCTACGTCTTTACCTCGAGCGTCTCGACGCTCGACCTGGCGCATTCGCTGCTGAACTATTACCGGCTCAAGGGCTGGCACAAGCTCGCGCTGATGTTCAGCTCCGACGCCACCGGCCAGGACGCGGAGAACGGCGTCAAATCGGTGCTCGCGAAGCCTGAATTCAAGGACATGCAGGTCGTCGATACCGAGCACTTCAATACGACCGATTTGAGCGTGTCGGCGCAGATCGCCCACATCAAGGCTTCGGGCGCGCAGGCGATGGTCGCTTGGAGCACGGGCTCGCCGATCGCGACCATCTTCCGCGGTATCACGCAGGAAGGTCTCGACATCCCGGTCGCGACGACCGACGGCAACATGACCTATGCGCAGATGACGCAGTACAAGGACTTCCTGCCGAAACAGCTCTACATCCCGGCGGCGCAATGGGTGGTGCGCGATCCGGCGCTGCTGGCGCCGGCGCTGCGCGAGCCGCACGAGGTCTTCTACAAATCGTTCGAGGCCGCAGGCGTGAAGCCAGACATCGCGTCCGAGCTTGCTTGGGACACGGCCTGGATCGTCGTCGATTCACTACGACAGCTCGGTCCCAACGCGACGGCCAAGGAACTGCGCGACTACATGACGAAGCTGCGCGGTTTCGCCGGCGTCAACGGCGTCTACGATTTCACCAAGACGCCGCAACGCGGGCTCGACGTCGCGGACTCGGTGGTGACGCGCTGGTCGCCGGCCAAGGGGACCTGGGAAGTCGTCAGCAAGCCGACGGGCATTCCGCTGCCCTAGCGCGGTTGGGGTCGGTATGCTGCCCGCAGCATGAACCTCGCCATTCAGATCGTCATTGGCGGGTTGCTGCAAGGCGCCGTTTTCGCCGTCATCGCCTTGGGCTTCTCGATCGTGTTCCGGGTGACCGGCGTGCTCAACCTGTCGCAAGGCGCGTTCTGCGTCGTCGGCGCGTTGGTGATGTACACGATCGAAGTGAGCTGGGGCTGGCCGACGCCGGTCGCGACCGTGGCGGCGTCGCTGGCGACGACGGCGTTCGGGCTTGTGCTTGGGGTGCTGTGCTTCGTGCCGGCGGTGCCGCGGCTGCCGGTTAGCTCGATGCTGATCCTCACCGCCGGCTTGTTGACGCTGCTGCAGGGCGTCTTGCTCATCGGCTGGTCGAGTCAGCCCTATGCGTTGCCGCCATTCTCGGGCGAGGCGCCCGTGGTGCTGTGGGGCATCCGCGTTCCGACCCAGGGTTTCTGGATCGCCGGCATCACCATCGCCATCGTTTTCGCAATGTGGTTCATGGTCCAGCGGACCACGCTGGGCACGGCGCTGCGCGCGTGCGCCGAGAACCGCGTCGCCGCGCGGCTGATGGGCATCGACGTAGCGCGGATGACGCTGCTGAGCTTCGGTTTGGCTGTGCTGATCGCGGCCATCAGCGGCATCGCCGTGGCGCCGATCACCTCGCTCGAGTTCGATACCGGCGGGTTCTTCACCAATTTCGGCTTCATCGCGGTGGCGATCGGCGGCCTCGGCTCCTTCCTCGGCTCGGTCGCCGGTGGCCTGTTCCTCGGTGTCGCGGAACAGCTCGCAGCCGGTTATGTCTCGTCGCTCTTCGCCAACGCCTTGGCCCTGGCGCTGTTGTTGATGGTGCTGTTGTGGCGGCCGAACGGCCTGTTCGGCGGCGGCGCGGCGCGGCGCACGGACGTGCGCGACGAGCAGCGCATCTATCACGCGATCGTTCGCGTGCAGGGCAAGGGCGGCCTGGTTTTCGCGATCGCCGCCATTGCGTTGGTGTTGGTGCTGCCGTTGGTGTTTTCGAGCGCCGGCATCCTCAGTTCGCTGGTGATCACCGGCATCCTCTACATCTCGGTGCTCGGTCTCGATGTCCTGATGGGCTATGCCGGCCAGGTCAGCCTCGGCCAAGCGGGCTTCATGGCGATCGGCGGCTACACCGCATCGATCCTGGCAGTGACTTACGGGGTATCGCCGCTGTGGGGAACCTTGGCGGGAATCGTGCTGTCGGTGGCCGCGGCCTGGGTGTTGTCGTTCGTCACTTTGCGTTTGCGCGGCCATTACCTGGCGCTAGCGACGCTGGCCTTCGGTCTGCTCGTCGATTCACTCACCGTCGGCATGGTCGACACGACCGGCGGCCCGTCGGGTCTCGCCGGCATTCCCGCGTTCAGCGTTGGCAGCATCGCGTTCGTCAGCCCGATCGAAATGTATTATCTGGTAGCCGCGATCATTTTCGTTCTGGTGCTGACACTCTATGGCGCGATGCGGTCGGGGTTTGGCCGGGCGCTGATCGCCGTACGCACTGATCAGACCGCGGCGGTGGCGCTCGGCGTCAACGTGGTGCGCTACAAGCTGGCGGCGTTCCTGATCAGCGCGGCGTTGGGCTCGCTTTCGGGCAGCCTCTACGCGTTCTATTTTCATTTCCTTGCGCCCGAAATGGTCGCGACGCCGCGCTCGTTCGAAATGATCGCCATGCTGGTCGCAGGCGGCGAGGGCACGCTCGTTGGCTCGGTGCTGGGTGTCGCGTTGCTGACGTTGTTGCCGACCGTGTTCCAGCCGTTCGCCCTCTATAAGACCTTGGCCGAAGGGCTGCTGCTGGTGCTGTGCTTCATGTGGCTGCCAGAAGGTATGTTCGGCTTTGCCACGGTATCGCTGACGCGCTGGCTGCGGCGGCGCGCACCGCCGCAGCCAGCCACCGAAAAGGCGGTGCCATGAGCGACGCCGCGCTGGCGATTCAGGGTCTGTCCAAAAGCTTCGGCGGCGTCCGAGCGATCGCCGACGTCTCGCTGACTGTGCCGCGGGGCAGTCTAACGGCGGTCATCGGACCCAACGGGGCCGGCAAGACGACGCTGTTCAATCTGGTCACCAATCTTTATGTCGCCGATAGCGGCGCGATCGATTTCGAAGGCCGGTCGATCCGCGGCCGTTCGCCGGGCGCGATCGCGCGCCTGGGCTTGATCCGCACCTTCCAGTCGGCCCGCATCTTTCCCGGCATGACGACGCGCGAGAACGTGATCGCCGGCGCGCACATGCATCTTCGGGCGCCGACATGGCAGCACATGCTGTGGCTCAAGCGCGCACGGCGCGAGGAAGCGGCGCTGACCGCCAAAGCCGATCGACTGCTTGAGCTTGTCGGCCTGGCGGTTTTTCGTGATGTTGCTGCGACGGACCTGCCGATGGGCGCGCAAAAGATGCTCGAGGTCGTCCGCGCATTGATGGCGGAGCCGCGGCTGCTGTTGCTGGACGAGCCGGCAGCGGGGTTGAACGACGCCGAAACCGCGGAGCTCGCCGAGCTGTTGCGCGCCGTGCGCGACAGCGGCATCACGGTCATCGTCGTCGAGCACAATATGTCGCTGGTGATGGGCGTGGCCGATCAGGTCGTGGTGCTTGACGCCGGCTCGATCGTCGCCTCCGGATCGCCGCGCGCGATCCAGCAGGACAAACGCGTGATCGCCGCTTATGTCGGCGCGGAGGCATAATGCTCGAATTGTCCCGCGTCTCCACTGGCTATGAAACGGCGAACGTGATCCACGATATCGATCTCACCGTGGCGCCGGGCGAGATCGTCGCACTGGTCGGCGCCAACGGTGCCGGCAAGTCGACCCTGGTCAAGACGATCTCCGGTCTCTTGGCGCTGCGCGCCGGCACGATCGCGCTCGACGGCAAGCGCATCGATCGGCTCGACGCGCGGGCGCGGGTCCTCGCTGGCGTCTCGCTGGTGCCGGAAGGACGGCAGATTTTCGGCGGCCTGACCGTGCTGGAAAACTTGCGGCTCGGCGC
>JBOHLR010000172.1:0-4013 GCA_050729555.1 Allostellaceae bacterium | reverse complement strand
GACGCGGCATGAGCGCGGCAGCGAGAACCGCAAGCCAGCCGAGGATGAACAGTGTGCCGCCGACGGGAACGGCATAGGCCCAGCCCGGCGAGCCGCCCGCCGCCAGCAGCCAGAGGCCGCCGCAGAAGAAGATAAAGCCGCCGACGAAGCTGGCGGCCGCACCGCCGAGCCAGACGCGGGCGCCGCGGCCGATCCCATCGCGGAGGTAAGCGGCGATCCCGACCAAAACCGCGGCGTGGATCAAGGCGAAACGCACGGCTGTCGCCGCGAAGTCGAGATGTACGGCGTCGGCGGCCAGATGATGCTGCGCCCACGCAGCGGCGGCGACGCCGAGTGCACCCATCACGCCGGCAGCGCCGAGGATCAATCGCTGCATGCCTGTCTCCGTTGTCTTGGCCGCTGCCGTGAGAACGCGCTATAAGTCGCGTCGAACCATTACGTCAAGGAAACCATGCCGAGTTTTGATATCGTTTCGCGCGTCGATCTCGCCGAAGTCGACAACGCACTTGCGGGCCTCGCGCGCGAGGTGGCGACGCGTTTCGATTTCAAAGGCAGCAAATCCGCCGTGACGCGCGAAGAGTTGGCACTGACCGTTCTGGCTGACGACGATTTGAAGCTGCGGCAACTCGAAGAACTCCTCAAAGGCCACATGACGCGACGCAAGGTGGATGCCGCCGCACTCGACTTCAAGGCGACGGAGAAGGCGGCGGGCCAGATGCTGCGGCAGGTGGTGACGTTGAAGCAGGGCATCGGCGCGGAACCTGCGAAAAGCATCGTGCGTGCGATCAAGGATTCGAAGCTCAAGGTGCAAGCCGCAATCCAGGGCGACGAGCTGCGCGTCACCGGCAAGAAGCGCGACGATCTCCAAGCCGCCATCCAATTGGTGCGCGGCCTCAAGATCGCGCAGCCGCTGCAGTATGTGAATTTCCGCGACTGAACATTCTTAGGGCCGATCCAGAAAGTTGTTGAGTCGGTTACCAGAACCGCCGACCGACAGCCAAGGTCGGCCCCTCCCCATGAACCTGCGCGCCGATGCGCCGCGGCTCAGCTGAGGCGGCACCCGCTATGACAAGCCAATTGCAAATCGAAGCCAATCGGTGCAACGCCCAGCTCAGCACCGGACCCAAGACTGCTGATGGCCGTGCCACTGCGCGAATGAACGCCCTCAAACATGGGCTCACAGCCCAACAGATCGTTCTCTTCGATGAAACCCCAGAAGATTTTGAGGCATTCTTCAGTGAGATTATCGCGGCGCTTAAGCCTGGGGATCCCATTGAGACACAATTGGCCGAACGCATTGCCGTTTGTGCGTGGCGGCTTCGCCGCTCTTATCGCATCGAGGCCGCGATGTTTGAGAACGTCCGGCGCAGCTGGGCCGACGGAGCGCCCACTATCACTTCACGGATCGAGCATCTTTTCGTACGTGTCACGGCGCACGACGACCATCTCGCCAAACTCAACCGCTATGAAGTCAGTCTCGAGCGGTCGCTCCAGCGGGCGCTGATCGCGTTGGAACACCGGCAAATGCGGCGGCTGAATAGGACCTAGCGATTCTGCAATCAGGCCAAATTGATCGCGGATGCACGAACGCCCTAGCGTGCCGTTAGCGGCCCGCGGCGAGTCTTGCGTCGCGCGCGTCGAACGTCTAATTAAGCGGCTCTGCGTCCCCATCGTCTAGAGGCCTAGGACGGGGCCCTCTCACGGCCCAAACCGGGGTTCGAATCCCCGTGGGGACGCCATTTCGGAACAAAAGCGGGCACTTCGTCTTGCTCGTCAGTCAGCGAGCGCTGAAGCGCTTCATTCCGCCCGAACATCCGCACCCGAGTCAGCAGCTAGATCGCGCTGCGCAGCCCGCGCGAGGTCAGTGCGCGACGTTCCAAGTCACTTCGCGCAACGGTAACGCGGGATGCGCTGGTGCCGCGGCCGTCGGCAGCAGATGCGGAATTCCTTGATCGCCCGCTGGCGTGCCCGTAGAGGCCGATGAGCCGCCACAATTACCGGACCGACGCGACACAATGTGTGGCTGGCCATTCGGACCCACTGTCGTGATTTCGGTGGTCTGCGTGCACACGCCCTGGCCGGTTTCGGCTGAACTGAACTTATAGACCTGCGTGCCCGGTGGCGCATTCGCGACATCGATCGAGAGCGGCCCGTTCAAGCCAGCGAACGAGCTGGAAGTAAGCGCCTGTGCTTGCTGCCACATCGCCCCCGCCTCGCGGTCGGCGTTTGCAACAATCTGCTGAATATTAGCCAAGGGTGCCGGCGGCGCGATGGTCCATATCGGCGTCGGGCCGAAACCGAAGGCCGTCGGAGTGGGAACGATGGCCACCTGGGGCGGCGTGTCTCCCGTATATTGAATCTGCTCAAGCGCACCGTCCGGCAATCGGACAGTCATGGTGTGCGAACTTTGTGCCGTTGCAGCCGCAGCAAGCGCCACGGAGCCAAGGGCGGCAAGGAGCATGGTTGGAATGATACGCATGGCCGTTTCCTCGATGACCGACAACACGAACGTCGTCACCCATATCGCCGACCGCGATCGGCGCGCTAGGCGCAAGGTCGTCGCAGTGCGTTAAATCTTCGAGAGATTCCGGCAGGCATCGCCCCAACGGATTATCAACGGCGCCGAGGCGACTGGCTCGTGATGGCCGCAGTTAGCGATCACAACTTACGCCGTAGATACACTGGAGCAATTCTGACGTTTATTTCATCGCCAAAGACATTGTTTGTTTGGCGTATTGACCAACATTTCTAGCGGAGCGCCGCTTCCCAATCATTCACGATGGAGCGAACGCCGAGAGTCCTATCGAGAGGAGAATCCCATGCTTTCCCCACGTAGTTTACAGGGCACTGTGCTTGCTGTCGCATTGGTGTCGGGTCTGGCGTTTCCCGCAATCGCCGGATCAATGCCAGCGCCCATCCATCGCGGTGCAATCACCTACATCACGGGCGGAATCGGTCTCGGCGAGCAGGATGCGCTCGAAACGCAGGCCCACAACTACAATCTCGCAATCACCAACGCCAATAAGGCGGGTGATTTCACAAACGACACCGCGCTCTCGATCAGAGGCAAGAACGGGGACGTGCTGTACGTGGCGAATACGGGGCCGCTTTTTTATGCAAAGCTTCCGCCAGGCAACTATGTGATCCATGCTTCGAATGCGGGACAAACGCGAACGCACGACGTGAAGGTCGCGGCAATGGGCACGACCGACCTCCACCTCATTTGGCCTCAGCGCGGTTGAGCCTCAGTTCCGCTCGGTCTGCTATCAGGTGAAACGTCTGCAGTGTTGACGCAACGATCACGTCGTAATGCTCGGCCATGGTGCTACAGACCAACGCTGCCCTGCATGATGCCGCCGTCAGCGAAAATCGTGGTGGCGGTGAGGTAGCTGGCGCCGTCCCCGGCCAGGAACACGACTACGTTCGCGATCTCTTCCGGCTGCGCCATGCGCCCCAATGGAATCGCGGCGTTCAGCTTCGCGAGCAGCGCCGGATCATTCATGGTGGAGAGGTTTATCGGGGTCGCCACTGCGCCCGGCCCGACGCCAACCACGGTGATGCCGTGCGGCGCCAGTTCCACCCCCGCGGTGCGCGTCAGCATCCGCATGCCGCCTTTGGCAAGGCAATACGCGGTATTACCAGGCATTGGCCAGTCCTCGTGCACGGAAGTGATGTTGATAATCCGCCCGCCGCCGCCCTGCTTGATCATCTGCCGCGCTGCAGCCTGGGTGCCGAAAAATGCGCTCTTCAGGTCGACGGATAGCACCTTGTCGAAATCGGACTCTGTGGTGTTCAACACAGAGGTGCGGGTTTCCACCCCGGCATTATTTACCATGATGTCGACGCGGCCGAACTTCGCCACTGCCATATCGACAAGGCGTTGTAGGTCGGTCACCTTGCTGACATCCGCATTCACGCCAATTGCGACGTCGCCGAGAGCGGCGACCTCGCGTTCCAATGCCTCGGTCGCCTCGGGATGCGCGATGTAGTCAATCACGATGCCGGCGCCGGCC
>JBOHLR010000171.1:0-4014 GCA_050729555.1 Allostellaceae bacterium | reverse complement strand
CCCGCTCTCGACTTCGCTGATGCCGACGATCGACGCTGGCTCGCGCCGGGCGCTCTATCTCGCGGTGTTGTGCCACGACATCGCCAAGGGCCGCGGCGGCGACCATTCGATTTTGGGCGAAGAAGTGGCGCAAAAGCTCGGTCCCCGGCTGGGATTGTCGGCCGAAGAGACCGAGACCGTCGCGTGGCTGGTGCGCTGGCATCTCTTGATGAGCGCCACCGCCTTCAAGCTCGACGTCGACGATCCGAAGACGATCTCGGATTTCGTCGATCGCGTGCAGTCGCCAGAGCGGCTTAAGCTCTTGCTAGTGCTGACGACGGTCGATATCCGCGCGGTCGGGCCCAAGGTATGGAACGGCTGGAAGGCGACGCTGTTGCGTGAGCTTTATCACCGCGCTGCGGAATTGATGGCTGGTGGCCTGGTCGACGAGGCCCGCGGTCAGCGCATCGCCGCGGCACAAGCGGCGGTCAGGCAGCTTCTCGGGGACTTCACGCCCGAAGAAATCGACAGCTTCATTGCCAAGGGCTATCCGTTCTATTGGCTGTCGTTCGAGCCGGAGTACATGGCGCGGCACGCGCGCCTCATCCGCGCCGCCGAGCGCGACAGCAAGTTGCTCACGGTCGAGACGCGAGTCGATCCCGACCGCGCGGTCACCGAGGTCACGCTCTACACCGCCGATCACGCCGGCCTGTTCTCGCGCATCGCGGGCGCCCTGGCGATCACCGGCGCCAACATCGTCGACGCCAAGATTCTCACCATGCAGAACGGCATGGCGCTCGACACCTTCACGGTGCAGGACCAAGCTGGCGGCGCCTTCGACCAGCCGGAGCGCCTCGCGCGGCTGTCGGCCACGCTCGAAGGTGTGCTGTCGGGCGCGATCAAGGCGCACGTCGAGCTCGCGCGGCCGCAGCCGATCCCGGCGCGGACGCGTACGCTCGCGGTGCCGCCGCGTGTCATCGTCAACAACAATGCAAGCCGGACCCACACCGTCGTCGAAGTGAACGGCCGCGATCGACCGGGTCTGTTGTTCCAGGTGACGCGAGCCTTGACCGCGCTCAACCTGCAGATCTCGAGCGCCAAGATATCGACCTACGGCGAGAAGGTGGTCGACGTCTTCTACGTGAAAGATCTTTTCGGCCACAAGATCGAGGACGAAACGCGGCTCAAGAACATCCGCGAAGGCCTGCTCGGCGCGCTCGCCGACGAGCCGGCGCAGAACCCGACCGTCGCCGCCGAATAGCGCGGCTCAGGCCGCGCCGCGGTGGAAGTCGATGGTCGGTGCCAAGACGATGATCGCGATCGCGGCGATCGCCGCGGGCACGAAGGCAAAGCCCGGCCAGCCGCTCGCGTCCCAGGCGAAGCCGGCGAGAATCGGAAACACGACCGCGGTCGGATAGGAGATGGTGAACATCGCGGCGATGACGCGATGCACGTCTTCGGGCCGTGCCAAGAGCGGCGGCAACGCCAGCATGAGCACCAGCAGCGCCGAATTGGCGATGCCAAGGACACCCGACCACACGACGATCCACGGACCGGACATGAAGGCGAGGCCGACCGCGCTCGCCAGCACCAGCGCCGCCGCGCGCAGAGGCGCGGGTGCGCGTCGCGCGGCGCCAGCACCAGGACGAGCAAACCGGTCAACAAAACCGGCACACTCCAGATGACGAAGCTCCAACGCCAGCCGCCGACCAGCGGCATTACGAACGGCAGCGTGAGCGCGACCGGCAACGTCTCGCCGATCAGCAAGCCGTTGGTATAGACCGCGGTGGCGAAACCGATGCGGTCCGGGCACCAGGCGCGCACCAGCGGCGGCAGCGCCGGCTGCATGATGGCGACGCCGGCGCTCATTGCGACGGTGGAAAGATAGAGGGTGGCGACGCTGTCGGCGGCGCCGCGCGCGGCCGAAGCAAGCGCCGCCAGCACCAGTCCTCCGACGAGCGTCGGCACCGCGCCGGTCCGCGCGATCAGGAGCGAACCCGGTACTGCGGCGAAAGCGAACAGCAGCGACGGCAACGCGCCGAGCGTGCCGATCTCGGTCTCGCTCATGTGCAGATCGGCGTGAATCAGCGGAATGACCGGCGGCACGGCCAGTACCGTGAGGCGCAGGCCCATGCCGGCAAACCACAGGATCGCAAGCGGAAGCAGCAGTTTTTGGGGCACGGGATAGGCGCGGCGCGAGCGGTTGGCGAGGCGACCGGTTTAAACGAACCGTGTGGCGCCGTCGACCCGCGTCAGGTGTCGAGCTGCAATGCCGCGAGCGCAGGCGGCGCGTTCCAGTTGGCCGCCAACTGCCGATACGCGAAGGCGTAGAAGGTGACGCTGAACGCGCTGACCACCAGTTGGATAACCCCCTGGGCAACGCCCAGCGCCAGGCGGCTACCAAAACTCAACTGGGCAATCCATTCGCTGAACGACAGGTCGCCGTGCGTCGCGACGAAGACCAGAAGCCCGCCCGCGCCGCCGATCAGCCCGGCGACGATCACCGCCGGCACGATCATCAGCAGGTCGCCAAAGAACAATCGCCAGCTATTGCCACGGCCGCGCCGCCAGGCGGAACGGATCGCCTTGGCTGGATCGTCGGTCGCGATTGCCGGACCCAGCAGGTAAAGCCGGCACGCGACGACGATCAGCGCAACGACGCCGACAGAGGCGAATAAGACGAAAATCGCCACCCCCACCAGTCCGCCAAAGTGAAAGGCGAGGAAGCCGATCAGCGCCATGACCGCCGCGATTGGCAGCAACATCAGGAACAGCAGTGCGCCGACGCCGAGCATCCGCCAATGACGGCGGCGGAATTGCAACGCCGCCGTCCATGAATGCTCGTCGAGCAGGATCGCGCGCAGCAATGCGATGTGCCAGGCGATGCTGGCGCCGATCAACAGGATCGCGATGGCGAAGGCGACGGCGCGCAACGATGGCGTCAGCGACTCACCGCGGCGCAACGCCACGTCGAACGCGTTGAGGATGAGATAGAGCCAACCGGTGCGCAGGACCATCAACGGATGGCTGGCGACGAAGCGATAGGCACCGTTGACCGTGTCCCAGAATGCCAGTTTGACCACCGGCTTCTCCCCCCGGAAAGCCTTTACCCAAGCGCGACTATAGCATGTGATTAGGTGGCACTGGCGCGGCGCCATCCCCGCCGTGCCGTCGTGCGAAGCGCGATAATGGCGGCTACTCGGTCAGGTCGCCGAAGAACTCTTTGACCTTGGCGAAGAAGCCTTCGGCTTCGGGCTGGGTCTTGCGTGCGTCGCCGGCGGCGTTGAATTCCTTGAGCAGCTCCTGCTGCCGCTTCGACAACTGCACCGGCGTCTCGACGCGCACTTCGACATACATATCGCCGCGTGCGGTTGAGCGCAGGGTCGACATGCCCTTGCTCTTGAGACGGAGCTGATGGCCGCTCTGCGTGCCGGCCGGGATCGTCACGCGCGCGCGACTGCCGTCGATCGTCGGCACTTCGAGCGCACCGCCCAAGGCGGCGGTCGTCATCGACACCGGCACGTGCACGTGGATGTTGTTGCTTTCGCGATGGAACAGGCGGTGCGGCTTGATCGACAGGAAGATGTAGAGATCGCCCGCGCCGCCGCCGCGCACACCGGCTTCGCCCTCGCCAGCAAGCCGGATGCGCGTGCCGTCTTCGACGCCCGCCGGAATCGATACCGACAGGGCGCGTTCGCGGTTGATACGACCCTGACCGCCGCATTGCCGGCACGGGTTCTCGATGACGCGGCCGGCGCCGTGACACGCCGGACAAGTGCGCTCGATGGTGAAGAAGCCCTGCTGTGCACGCACGCGGCCTTGGCCATGGCACGTTGGACAATTGATAGGCCGCGAACCCGCCTCGGCGCCGCTGCCCTTGCACGCGTCGCAGGGCGCGAGCGTCGGCATGCGCACGGTGGTCTGCTTGCCGTTGAAGGCTTCCTCGAGCGTTATCTCGAGGTTGTAGCGCAGGTCGCTGCCGCGCAGGTTGGCGCCGCCTTGCTGGCGGCGGCCGCCCACGAACTCGCCGAACAT
>JBOHLR010000170.1:0-4092 GCA_050729555.1 Allostellaceae bacterium | reverse complement strand
GGCTTGGGCGGCGCCGGCTCGGGCGGCGGCGGCGCGGTTGCCCAGGACGGCAAAACGTCCGCCGCCAGCGCAACGGCACGCCGCACGGTTGGCGTTTCGCGTGCAGCGCGCTGCTGCGTAACCAGGCGCAGACCCTCGCCGCTCCAACCCTCCGCGCCGATGAGATCTGCCGCATCAAAGCGAAATGCCTTACCCCCAGCGGCCTTGAGACCGGCGTGCACGAACGGATACCACGCCTCGTCGGGCGATTTGCGCCGACCGGTCCAGCCGCAGACATAGAGCCGGTCCGCCGCCCGCGTTAGCGCGACATAGAGCAGCCGGCGGTATTCCTCGTCGCGGCGTTGGTCGGCCAACGCGACGGCATCGCGCGCCGCCGGCGCATCGCCATCAGCGCGCCACAGCGGCAAGCCATCATCGGTCCAGACGATGTCAGGCGACTGGGTTGGAACCGCCAGCGTGTCCGGCAAGAAAACGATCGGCGCCTGCAAGCCCTTGGCACCGTGCACGGTGATGACGCGCAGCTCGTCGCGTCCAGCCTCGTTGTTGAGGTCGCGCTTGATTTCGAGCTCGCCGAGCACCAGCCAATGCAGGAATCCTTGCAGCGACGGGCCGTGATCGCGCTCGAAGGCGAGTGCCGCGGCGAGCAATTCATCGAGCGGATCGTTCGCTTCGGCACCGAGCCGCCCGAGAATCTTGCGCCGGCCGCCGCGCGCGCCGAGCACCTCGGCGAACAATTCGAACGGTGGAATGAAGTCGGCGCGCGCCAGCAGCGCCGCCAACTCGTCGGCGGCGAAGCGGAATGTCGGGTGGTCACCGGCGCGGCGCCGCAACTCGTCCCACAGGCTGCCGGCGCGCGGCTGAGCGAGCTCGTACAGTTGTTGTTCGTCGAAGCCGTAAAGCGGGCTTTTGAGTACCGTCGCGAGCGTCAGATCGTCCGCCGGCAGCAACAGGAATTGCGCCAACGCCACCAGATCCTGCACCGCCAACTGATCGGCCAGCACCATGCGATCGACGCCGGCGACCGGCACGTCGCGCTCCTTCAGCGCGCGGACCAGCGCGCCGACGAACGGATTGCGCCGCCGTACCAGCACCAGAATATCGCCGGCATGGATCGGCCGGCCGCTCGACTCAAGACGCTCGCCAGTGTCGATCCAGCGCTTGACCGTGGCGGCGATCGCCTCGGCTAGCCGGGCGCGCGGCAGCTTGAGCCGCGCCTGGCTCAACGGCGCGTCCCATGGCGTCGGCGGCTCGCCCGGCTCGGGTCCGACCGGCGGCCAGAGCTCGACCACGCCGGCGCCGAGGCGATGCGCGTCGTGCCGGATGACCTCGCCAGCAATCGCGACACCAGCGGCGGCGCGGGGATCGGCGAAGACGGCATCGACCGTCCGCAGCACGGCGGCGACCGAGCGGAACGACAGCTCGAGCGTCAGCGGCCGCCAATCCTGCCGCGCCGCCTCGACGCGCGCGCTGAAATGCGCCTGCATCGCCACGAACCTGGCGGGATCGGCGCGCTGGAAGCTGAAGATCGACTGCTTGGGGTCGCCGACCGCGAACACCGTGCGCAGGCGGTCGCGCGCGCCTTCACCGACGAAGAATTCTTCGGCCAGCGCCGCCACCACTTCCCACTGATCCGGATTGGTGTCCTGCGCCTCGTCGATCAGGATGTGGTCGATGCCACCGTCGAGCTTGAACAGCACCCACGGCGCGACGCCCGGCCGCCGCAAAAGGTCCTTCGCTTTCAGCACCAGATCGTCGAAATCGAGCAGCGCGCGGGCAGCCTTGTCGGCGGCATAGGCGTCCAGCACCGCACCGGCCAGCCGCAGCAACGCGGTGGTCGAGATGACGAGCCGCGCCGTATCGCGCCGCGTCCGCACCGCCGCCAGTCGTTCGGCCTCGATCTCAAGCACAGCGGCGATGGACGGATCGAGCGCGATCGCCGCCTTGGTTGCCAGCCGAACTTTGCGATCACCTTGCTGGGTAAAAAAGACGTCGCAGTAATCGTCGAAGCCGAGAACCCGACCGCCGACGCGGCCGAGCCAGCGGCCGATGCCGCGGCTCGCTTTCGCATCCGTCAACGAGTCGCTTTGGCCGAGCACATGCGCCGCGCGCTTGAGCGCATCGCCGGCGAAGGCGTCGTCCTTGCAGGCCTGCCGGATGATCGAGCCCGGTGTTTCACGAGCCTGCAATCCCAGGGCGGTACGCAGCCGCGCCTCGAATTGCGTATCGCCAGCCGCGCGCACGGCGGCGACGCGCTCGCGCTCATTGGCTAGCATCTCGATGAGCTCGATGAAACGGCCTTCGCCGACCAGCTGCGTCACCGCGTCGAGCGCCGCGCCGAGGACTTTTGGCTTGCCGTCACGCGCCCGATCGAGCACATGGGCGACGGCGCGTTCCATCGCTTCGGCCGTGCTGCGTTCCTCCATCACCTGAAAATGCGGCGGGATGCGGGCTTCAAGCGGAAATCGCCGCAGCAGCGACTGGCAGAAGGCGTGAATGGTTTCGATGTTCATGCCGCCGGGCGCATCCAGCACGCGCGCGAACAGTTGCCGCGCGCGGTCGAGCTGGTCGACGTCGACATCGCCGCCGGCCAGATCCTTGAGTTTGTCGCGCAGGTCCGTATCCGGCATCGTCGCCCAGTCGCTGAGCTCGGTGCCGACACGGATCGCCATTTCGGCCGCCGCTGCCTTGGTGAAGGTGAGGCAAAGGATGCGTGCCGGCTCGTTGCCGGCGAGCAGCAGCGCCAGTACGCGGTCGGTCAGCACCTTGGTCTTGCCGGTGCCGGCCGAAGCGAGAACCCAGACCGACGCGGCGGGATCGGTGGCGCGCCGTTGCGGAACGCCTGGGTCGAGTTGCGGCCACGCGCTCATTCGTCGGCACCGCCGCCAGGCAGCCACTCCTGCACCCGAGCGAGATGCGTGTAGTCGGAATAACGCGGCCCCTTGTCCGGCTGCGGCCAGGCGCGATAGGGCGTCGCGGGATCGTCGAAGCGGGCGACCAGCCGTTCGAGACCCTGACGGGCGGCGTCGACCAGCTTGCAAACAGCATCGATGCTGTCAGCCTCGCGGCGCTCCTGACCGGGCGGGTCGCCGCCCGACAATTTCCAATGGATCAAAGCCGCGATCTGGGTTGGCGGAATTCCCGCAAAGCCGCCGCCGGCCGCGATCATCGCTTCCAGGGCGAGCTGCGGTGCGTAGCCGGATTCGACTTCGCCTTTTTTCGGCAAGGCGCCGGTCTTGTAATCAAGGATGGCAAGACTGCCGTCGGTATATCGATCGATGCGGTCGGCCTTGCCCGACAACGTGAACGGACCATGCTTGGCCGGCAGCACGAGCGTGCCGCCGATCTCGCCGAAGCTTTGCGCGATCAACGCGCGGCGTTCGCGTTCCGCCTCGACCACCCAGCCGACGATGCGCTCGAAGCGTGGCCACCAGAAAGCGCGCACGTTGGGATGCTGCAATGCTTCGCCGAAACAGTCGCGGCCGATGGCCAGCAGCTTATTCTCGGCGTCGTCGGGCAAGTCATGCGGGAAGGCCACCAGGAACCGGTGCAGCGCCGCGTGGATGAAGATGCCGCGCTCGGCCGCGCCGGGATATGCATCGATCGGCTCGAGTGCTCGGAGACGCAGAACGTGCCTGGCATAGATCGCATAGGGATCGCGCAACCAGGTCTCGATTTCAGTGACCGAAAGCTGGCGCGGCCGGGCTTCGACCGGCGGACGCGGCTCCGGCGGATCGATGCGTCGCGCCGGACCGGGATCGTCGAGCTGGACCTGCCACGCAAGCGGTGCCCCGTCGTCGAGCTTGGCGTCGAGACCGGCGGCGCGCAGCGCGGTTTCGAGCCGCAGCAGCCAGCGCGACGGCACGGTCGGATTGCCTTCGACGCGCGCCGCGCGCGTCAACACGACCGTGCGGGCGCCGAGACATTGGACGAAATCGTGGGCCGCGCGTCCAATGCGCAGCTCCAGCGGCGGCAGCCCGAAATCGCGCCGCATCGGCCGCGACAGCCACGGATCGCTGTCGGTCCGCGCCGGCCAGACGCCTTCGTTGAGGCCGCCGAGGATCACCAGGTCAGCCTGCTGCAAGCGTGCCTCGA
>JBOHLR010000169.1:0-4111 GCA_050729555.1 Allostellaceae bacterium | reverse complement strand
TCAATCTCCACGGCACCGCGACGCCTGTTGGCGACGCGGCCGAAGACCATGCCGTGTTCGACCTCTTCGGCGCGGCGACGCCATGCAGCTCGACCAAGGGGTTCGCCGGACACACGCTTGGCGCGTCGGGCGCGATTGAGGCCGTCTTCTGCGCGCTGGGCATTCAACACGAATTCTTACCCGGTAGCCCGCATACGCGCGCCGTCGATCCGGCCTTCAAAAGCCAGTATGTGCGCGAAGGTCGCCAGGCGCGCCTCAACCGGGTCATCAGCAACTCGTTCGGATTCGGCGGGGCGAATTGCAGCCTGGTTCTCGTGCGGGCGGCATGATGCGCGTTTATATCGAAGGTGTCGGATTGTGCGGCCCAGGTCTTGATGGGTGGACAGCAAGCCTGCCGGTATTGGCAGGCGCGCAAGCGCATATCCCGGCGCCGACCCGTGTGCCACCGAGCCCGCTGCTACCGGCCAATGAGCGCCGGCGCGCGGTGCAGACCGTCCGGCTCGCCCTCGCCGTCGGTGCTGAGGCGTTTGCCGCCGCCGGGCGTGATCCGGCTGCAACGGCAACGGTGTTCACCTCTTCCGGTGGTGACGGCGAAACAATCCACGAAATCCTGAGCGTTCTGGCGGCGCCTAATCGCGAGCTGTCGCCGACGCGATTTCACAACTCGGTGCACAACACGCCCGCGGGTTACTGGGGCATCGCCACCGAATCACGTGCGCCATCGAGCAGCCTTTGCTGTCATGACGACAGTTTCGCCGCCGGCCTGCTCGAGGCGGCCGTGCAGGCGACCGTCGAGCGGCGTCCGGTCGCGCTAGTCGCTTATGACGTGCAATATCCCGCGCCCATCTGCGATGTCCGGCCGATTGGCGGGGCTTTGGCGGTGGCGCTCGTGTTGGCATCGGAGCCGTCCGGCGCGGCGCTGGCCGACATCGAGCTGCGGCTGCGGCCAAGATCGGGTGCGGTTTCGATCATGCCGTCGGCCAGTCTCGAAGCATTGCGGCAGGGCACGCCGGCCGCACGGAGCCTGCCGCTGCTTGCGGCGCTCGCGTGCCGGGCGAAGGCCGCGGTCACACTCGATTATCTGGCGGATATGACGTTTGCACTCAATCTCACGCCGACCCGGGCCGACGTTGCTTTGGGCGTCGGTGGGTCGGAGCGGGTGCCGCGATGACGCTCGTCGATCGGCAGGAGATTGCCGCCATGATCCCGCATTCGGGAGCCATGTGCCTGCTCGACGCCGTGTTGAGTTGGAATGCCGTGTCGGTGCGTTGCCTGTCGCGCCGATGTCGGAACGCGGACAATCCTCTGCGACGGGCGAGTGGCGGCCTGGGTGCAGTTTGCGGCGTCGAAATCGCAGCGCAGGCGATGGCGGTTCACGGTCGGCTCGTTGCTGGTGGCAGCAATCCGCCAGCGCACGGTTACCTCGCCAGTGTGCGCGACGTGCGCCTCCGAGTATCGTGCCTCGATGACATCGCTGGCGAATTCATTATCGATGCCGAGCGCTTGATGGGTGACGCGCAGGGTGCAACTTATCAATTTGCGCTTGCGAGCGACGGCATCGAACTCGTCAGCGGCCGCGCCACCGTTCTTTTCGGTGTGACAGGATGATTCGGGCGCTGGTCACCGGCGGCAGCGGCACCATCGGCGCGGCAATTGCGCGCACGTTGGCCGCAGCGGGACACCATGTTTACGTACATGCACACGGCCAGCCGGCGCGCGCCGAGCGGATCGTCGCCGAGATTATCGCGGCAAACGGCTCGGCCGAAATTGTTCGTTTCGACGTCACCGATGTTGCCAAGACCCGCAGCAGGCTTCAGCGATTGCTCGACGCCGGTGCGGTGCAAATTGTGGTGAATAACGCCGGAATTCACGAAGACGCCGTCATGCCGGGCATGAGCCCCGAGCAGTGGTCGCGGGTCATCGACGTGTCGCTCAACGGCTTCTTCAACGTCACCCAACCGCTGCTGTTGCCGATGATTCGCACGCGCTGGGGACGGATCATCAATATCTCCTCGGTCGCTGCCATCATGGGCAATCGTGGGCAAGCTAACTATGCGGCGGCGAAGGCCGGGCTACACGGTGCGGCGCGATCGCTCGCGCTGGAGCTCGCCAGCCGCGGTGTCACGGTCAATACCGTCGCGCCCGGGATCATCGAATCGCCGGCCATCGCGGACGTTTTTCCGCCGGAGGCGATCGAGCGGCTGGTGCCGATGAAGCGGGCTGGGCGGCCCGAGGAAGTGGCCGACCTCGTCGAATTCTTGGCGTCCGATCGTGCCGGCTATATCTCCGGCCAGCTGATTTCGATCAATGGCGGGATGATCTGACCCGCTGCGCCGCTAGCCGAGGCAGCCGACCGAGGAAGCCGCTCATGAGCCGCGCGTGCATGGCGGCGAGAACGACGTTGTCGCGTCCGTAGCGAAAATGCGAGATGCCACCCTCGTCGGCACGGAAATAGCGTACCGGCGCCGCTCGATTGATTGCCGGCACGCCGCGCCAGCTTAAACGCACCGCCGCCTCGACGTCGAAATCGAATCGGCGCATCCAGCGGCTCGATTCCATCACGGCCTTCAGGGAAGCAATCGGATAGACCCGGAATCCGAAGAGTGAATCACCGACCGCGCCCAGCGTCTCAACCTTCGTCCAGGCGTTTGACACGCGCCGCCCAATGACACGAAGTCGTGGCGCGCTGCGGTCGAAGACCGGCACGCCGAGGATCATCGCGTCGGGATTCTGGCGCGATGCTGCCATGAATTCCGGGATCGATGACGCCGGATGCTGGCCGTCGGCATCCATGATGAGGACATGGGTGAATCCCTCCGCCGCCGCGGCGCGCAGGCCGTCGAGCACGGCGGCGCCCTTGCCGCCGTTCTGGTGCCGGCGGATGACCCGCAACCCGTGCTCCGGCTGGCTGAGCTTGCTCAGCGCTTCGCCGGTTCCGTCCGTGCTGCCGTCGATCACGACCCAAACGGACTGCCAATGGCGCCGCGCGTTGGCGACCGTGGCGAAAAGCTTTGCGCCGGTGTTGTAGCTGGGAATCAAAACGAGGTGAGTCTCGGTCATGCCGTCACGCTGACGTGCCTCTATGGTTACGGCACCTAACCGACAACCTCCGCCCGCCGGTCAGGCCACCGTTTGCGCCAGGCCGGAATGCGATGGCGCAAATGCGCCAGCTTCGTGATGTAATAGATTATCCTGAATAGGTAGAGACGCGCGCGGACCGCCCGGCTTGCAAAAATATCGCCCGCCAGCAGCGACAAAACCGCTTCTTCCATCCGGAACCAGTTGCGCGGCGACATGAACAGGTTGCGCATCGCCGGTTCGCGGATGCGATAGATGAACCAAGTGAACGCACCCAAAGCGTTGCGGGTTGCGGCATCGTAACGTCGGAGAATGCGTAGCGCACGCCGAGGCTGGCGCAGGCAGGCGTCGATCGCGTCCGCGCCCCAAAATGCCGTCGTCATCGCGAGATAGACGCCGGTCGAGAACACCGGGTCGATGAACGAGCAGGCATCGCCCACCAGGATGAAGTTGCGACCGCTGGTCCGCGTTGTGCCGTAGGAATAATTGCCGGTTCCCGTAACCGGGCCGGTCAACGTCGCGCCCTTCAGCCGATCGGCGATTTCGGGGCACGATTCGACCATGTTCATGAAAAAGCTGGTGAGGTCGGTTCCGCGATTCTTGAAGAACTGCGATGGACCGACCGCACCGACGCTGGTCGTGCCGTCGGAAAGCGGGATGAACCAAAACCAGCCATTGGCAAACCAGACGATGCTGATATTCCCCTCGGCCTTTCCGGGCAGCCGGCGGGCGCTGGTGAAATGGCCGAAGATCGCAGCGCTGTTGTTCTTCGGATTGCGCTCCTTGAAGCCGAGCTGTGCGGCTAGCAGCGTGTCGCGGCCCGAGGCGTCGACCACGAACGCGGGCGTCCAATTCCGTACGCGGCCGTTGCTGTCGCGGGCTTCGATGCGCGGGTGGTCGTTGTCGGGAAAGGCGATCGCCGTGACGCGGCAGTCTTCTATGATCTCGGCGCCTTTGGCCGCTGCATTCTTCACCAGGATGTGATCGAACGCCGAGCGCCGGACCTGGAATGAATAGGGGAAGCGCTTGTCCC
>JBOHLR010000168.1:0-4131 GCA_050729555.1 Allostellaceae bacterium | reverse complement strand
AGCCACGCGATGGGCGAGGTCATCCGCCTTGCCGACACGTTGGTGCTGGTGGACGACGGCAAAATCGCCGCAACCGGCACGGTCGAGGAATTGACCAGCCGGATCGATCTGCGGCCGCTGACCGGCCTGTTCGAGGCCGGCGCGGTCGTCCGTACCGTGTTGCGCGGCCATGACAAGGTTTACGGTTTGAGCGAATTGGCATTTCCGGGCGGGCGGTTGCGCGTGCCACATATCGACCTGCCGCTCGGCACGCCGTTGCGCTTGCGCGTTCACGCGCGCGACGTCGTGCTCGCCTCGGCACCGCCGAGCGGCTTGTCGATTCGCAACGCCTTCGCCGGCCGGGTGGTCGAAATCTCGCCCGACAAAGGACCGTTGGTCGACCTTCGCCTGGATATCGGCACGCCGGCCGAGCCGGTGATGCTGTGGGCGCGTATCACCCAGCGCGCGCTGGCCGAATTACGACTCGCGGTGGGCAGCCCGGTTCACGCGATGGTCAAGACGGTGGCGCTTGAACGGCCCAGTCCCGGAGCCAGCCGCGGGATCAGCGAGGCGCACGAGGTGGTGTAACCGCCGAATCGGCGCGGCAAAAATCGCTAAAATCCCCGTTGATTCCCCGATATTGTTAGTGCCGGTTAACACACGCTCAAGAAAAGTCATGGCAAAGTGCCGCATTCGTTTATTCTTCGCACGCCGGGGGAAGCCGGACGATGGCGGAACCGTTGTCGCAAAAAGACAGTAACGAGTTCGACGAGTTGTGGCGCATTCGTCAGTCCGCGGAGCGCGAAGCGCGCGAGGCTGAAGATCGCCGCGCATTCGAGCGCAAGAACGTTTTCTGGAAGGCGCGCCTGGTGCTACCGGAAGGCGCGATCAACTGCGTCGTCTATGACCTGTCGATGGGCGGCGCGCGCGTGCGCCTCGTTGCCCAGCTTCAGAAGGAGCAACGGGTGCGGCTCGACATCGAGAAGCTGAGCCCGCTCAACGCCGAGATCGTCTGGCTCGGCATCGGCATGATCGGCATCCGCTTCACCGACGATCCGGCGTTCATCGGCCGCACGCTCGGTCCGCTGCTCGCCGGCGGCGCCGCTCAGCGCTCGCCGTAAAGCTGCCGGGCGCGTTTCTCGAAAGCCCCCACCATCCGCTTCACCGCCTCGGTGAAGACGGTCTCGACGATGCCGGTTAAAACTCTCGAACGAAACTCGAAATCGACGTGAAAGTCGATCAGCGTGCCGCCGTTTTGTGGAATGAATTTCCAATGGTTCTCGAGATACTTGAACGGCCCCTCGGCGTATTCGACGTCGATGCGGTCGGGCCGGTACAAATGGACGCGCGACGTGAACCGCTCGCGCACCATGCGCCAACCGATCAGCAAGTCGCCGAGAATATAGTCGTCGCGGCGTTCGCGAATCCGTGCACCGACGCACCAGGGCAAAAATTCGGGATAGCGTTCGATGTCGGCGACGAGATCGAACAACTTCTCCACGCTATAAGGCAGCAGCCGCTCTTCGGCATGCGTCGGCATCGGTTCAGTGGACGCGCGCGAGCCGGGCGGCGCGGAGCTTGGCGAAATCGTCGCCGGCGAAATAAGACGAGCGCGTCAGCGGCGATGCCGAAACCATCAAGAAGCCTTTGGCGAAAGCGTGCGCCTTGAGGTCGGCGAATTCCGTCGGCACGACGAAGCGTGCGACTGCATGGTGCTTGGGCGTCGGCTGGAGATACTGGCCGACGGTGAGAAAGTCAACGTCGGCCGCGCGCAAATCGTCCATCACCGCATCGACTTCGTCGATCGTCTCGCCGAGGCCGACCATCAACCCGGACTTGGTGAACATCGTCGGATCAAGGCGTTTCACCTGCGCGAGCAACTCCAGCGACGCCGTGTAGCGCGCGCCCGGCCGTACGTCGCGATAAAGCCCCGGCACGGTTTCGAGATTGTGGTTGTAGACATCGGGCTTGGCCGCGACCACGGCTTCGATGGCGCCGTCCTTCTTGAGAAAATCGGGCGTCAGCACCTCGATGGTCGTCGCCGGTGCGGCACGGCGGATCGCGCGAATGGTGCGCACGAAGTGATCGGCACCGCCGTCCGGCAGATCGTCGCGGTCGACTGAAGTGACGACGATGTGATGGAGGCCGAGCTTGCCGACCGCCTCGGCAACGTTATCCGGCTCGTGCGGATCGAGTGCGCCGGGCTTACCGGTTGCCACGTTGCAAAAGCTACACGCGCGCGTGCACACCGCGCCCAGGATCATCACGGTCGCATGCTTTTCCTTCCAGCACTCGCCGATATTCGGGCAGGCCGCTTCCTCGCACACGGTATTGAGCTTGAGCGCGCGCATCAGATCGCGCGTTTCGCGATACTCGCGCGACACCGGCGCCTTGACGCGAATCCAGGCGGGCTTCGGCGGCGACGGTTGATCGGGCTTGTGTGCCTTCTCGGGATGGCGCAGCGGCGCGTTCATGCCGTCAAATGTGGAGGGCGCGGCCATAGGCTTCAAGCACCGCCTCGTGCATCGTCTCCGACAGCGTCGGATGCGGGAAGATCGTCGCCATCAGCTCCTGCTCGGTGCTCTCGCAGCTCTTGGCGATGGCATAACCCTGGATCAGCTCGGTGACCTCGGCGCCGATCATGTGCGCGCCCAGCAGCTCGCCGGTCTTGGCATCGAACACCGTCTTGATCAGGCCTTCGGGCTCGCCGAGCGCGATCGCCTTGCCGTTCCCGATATAAGGGAAGTGGCCGACCTTGACCTGATAGCCCGCGGCCTTGGCCGCCTTTTCGGTCAGACCGATGCTGGCCACCTGCGGCATGCAATAGGTGCACCCCGGCACGTTCTTGATGTCGAGCGGATGCGCGGTGTTGAGGCCGGCGATGTGCTCGACGCACAACACGCCCTCGTGCATCGCCTTGTGCGCGAGCCACGGCGGACCGATGACGTCGCCGATGGCGTAAACGCCGGGCTCGCCGGTGGCGCACCATTTGTCGACCACGATGTGCGTCTTCTCGACCTTCACCTTGGTGCCTTCGAGGCCGAGGTTCTCGGTATTGCCCACGATGCCGACCGCAAGAATGACTCGTTCGGCCTTGATTTCGAAGCTTTTTCCTTGGGTTTCGACGATGGCGACGACATCGTTGGCGCCTTTCTTAAGCGCCTTCACCGTCGCCGAGGTATGGATCGTCATGCCCTGCTTTTCGAAGCTCTTGCGCGCGAAGGCCGAGATTTCCTCGTCCTCGACCGGCAGGATGCGGTCCAGAACCTCCACCACTGTCACCTCGCAGCCGAGATTGCGGTAGAAGCTGGCGAATTCGATGCCTATTGCTCCTGACCCCACGACCAGCAGCGATTTGGGCATGGTCGGCGGAATCATCGCCTCTTTGTAGGTCCAGACCAGCTTGCCGTCAGGCTCGAGTCCCAGCAGCGAGCGTGCCCGCGCACCGGTGGCGACGATGATGTGCTTGGCCATGAGATCGGCACTGGTCTTGCCGCTGACCTTCACCTTGCCCTTCCCGGCGAGCACGGCGGCGCCGTCGAAGACGGTGATCTTGTTCTTCTTCATCAGGAAGCCGACACCCGACGACAGTTGGTTGGCGACCTTGCGCGAGCGCTCGACGATCTTTTTCAGGTCGAACGACACATCCTTGGCGCTGAAGCCGTAATCGCCGAGATGGCGCAGCAAGTGCGAAATCTCGGAGCAGCGCAGCAGCGCCTTAGTCGGAATGCAGCCCCAATTCAGGCAAACGCCGCCGAGCTGCTCGCGTTCGACGACTGCCGTCTTCATGCCGAGCTGCGCGGCGCGGATGGCGGCGACGTAGCCGCCCGGTCCGCCGCCGATGACGATCACGTCGAAAGAGGTGTCGGCCATGGGTTCTCCTAGACCAGCAGCGCCGCCGGCGCCTCGATCAGCTTTTTGAACGCTTGCAGCCAGACCGCACCTTCGGCGCCGTTGAGCACCCGATGATCGCAGCCAAGCGTACAGGTCATAACATCGGCGACGGCGAGGCCGCCGTGGCGCGCCACCGGCCGCTCTTCGCCGACGCCGACCGCGAGGATGCAGGCCTGCGGCGGATTAATCACTGCCGTGAACTCGCGCACGCCGTACATGCCGAGATTGGAGATCGAGAAGGTGCCGCCCTGGAACTCC
>JBOHLR010000167.1:0-4195 GCA_050729555.1 Allostellaceae bacterium | reverse complement strand
GTGTAGCCGCGTCTACCTGACCCGGACGGATCCCCTGGCCCGGCCGCCCTTGTCGGCGGCCGAAATCACCCCATATTTGTGTTCGAAGATGCGATTGCTGCTTCCAAGAAGGGCGGTTGTGTCGGTCACGAAGGGGGTCCGATGGACTTCGAGAAATACACGGAGCGCTCCAAGGGCTTCGTCCAGGCGGCGCAGACGCTAGCGCAGCGCTCCGGCCACCAGCAAATCGTTCCCGAGCACCTGCTTAAGGTGTTGCTCGACGACAAAGAAGGTCTGGCGGCCAATTTGATCCGCGCCGGCGGCGGCGATCCGGCGCGCGCGTTGGCGGCAACCGAAGCCGCGCTCGCCAAATTGTCGAGCGTGCAAGGCTCGGCCGCTGGCCAGACGTTCTTGTCGCAGGATTTGGCGCGGCTTTTCGGCGAGGCGGAAAAGATCGCGACGAAGGCCGGCGACAGCTTCGTCACCGCCGAGCGTCTGCTGTTGGCGCTGGCGCTCGACAAGAATTCCAACGTCGGCAAGGCGCTCGCTGCGGCCGGCATCAACGCCCAGAACCTCAACGCCGCCATCGAACAGATCCGCAAAGGCCGCACCGCCGACAGCGTCAGCGCCGAGGACAGCTACGACGCGCTGAAGAAATATGCGCGCGACCTGACCGCGGCGGCGCGCGACGGCAAGCTCGATCCGGTCATCGGCCGCGACGAGGAAATCCGCCGCACCATCCAGGTTCTGTCGCGCCGCACCAAGAACAATCCGGTGCTGATCGGCGAGCCCGGCGTCGGCAAGACGGCGATCGTCGAAGGCTTGGCGCTCCGGATCCTGCACGGCGACGTGCCCGAAAGCCTCAAGGACAAGCGCCTGCTCGCGCTCGACCTCGGCGCGCTGGTCGCCGGCGCCAAGTTCCGCGGCGAATTCGAGGAACGGCTCAAGGCGGTGCTGTCGGAGATCACGGCGAGCGCCGGCGAGATCATCGTCTTCATCGACGAGCTGCACACGCTGGTCGGCGCCGGCAAGGCCGAGGGCGCGATGGATGCGTCCAACATGCTCAAGCCCGCGCTGGCGCGCGGCGAGTTGCATTGCGTCGGCGCCACCACGCTCGACGAATACCGCAAGCACATCGAAAAGGACGCCGCACTGGCACGGCGCTTCCAGCCGGTGTTTGTCAACGAACCGTCGGTCCAGGACACAATCTCGATCCTGCGCGGCATCAAGGAAAAGTACGAGCTGCATCACGGCGTGCGCATCACCGACGGCGCCATCGTCGCCGCGGCGACGTTGTCGAACCGCTACATCACCGACCGTTTCCTGCCCGACAAGGCGATCGACCTGATGGACGAAGCGGCGTCGCGCCTGCGCATGGAAGCCGAATCCAAGCCCGAGGCGATCGACGAGCTCGACCGCCGCATCGTTCAGCTCAAGATCGAGCGCGAGGCCTTGAAGAAGGAAACCGATCCCGCGTCGAAGGACCGGCTGAAGAAGCTCGAAGGCGAGCTGACCGTGATCGAGAAGCAGTCGGCGGACCTGACTTCGCGTTGGCGCGCCGAAAAGGAGCAGATGGCCGGCGCGCAGAAGCTCAAGGAGCAGATCGACAAGGCGCGCATCGAGCTCGAACACGCGCAACGCAAGGGCGATTTCACTCGCGCCGGCGAGCTGACTTATGCCGTCATTCCCGATCTCGAAAAAAAGCTCAAGGCAGCCGAAGCCGCCGAAGACAACCGCATGATCGACGAGGCGGTGACTGAACAGCACATCGCCGGAGTGGTGTCGCGGTGGACGGGCATTCCGGTCGACAAGATGCTCGAGGGCCAGCGCGAAAAGCTGTTGCAGATGGAAGCGAATCTGCGCCGCCGCGTCGTTGGCCAGGACGAAGCGGTGGTTGCGGTGTCGAACGCCATCCGCCGCGCTCGCGCCGGGCTACAGGACCCGCACCGGCCGATCGGCTCGTTCCTGTTCCTGGGGCCCACCGGCGTCGGCAAGACCGAGCTTGCCAAGGCGCTCGCCGAATTCCTATTCGACAGCGACCAGGCGGTGCTGCGCATCGACATGTCGGAATACATGGAAAAGCACGCGGTCGCGCGGCTGATCGGCGCGCCGCCGGGCTATGTCGGCTACGAAGAGGGCGGCGCGCTCACCGAAGCGGTGCGCCGGCGGCCCTATCAAGTGATCCTGTTCGACGAGGTCGAAAAGGCGCATCCCGACGTCTTCAACGTGCTGCTCCAGGTGCTCGACGACGGGCGGCTGACCGATGGCCAGGGCCGCACGGTCGATTTCCGCAACACGCTGATCATCCTGACGTCCAATTTGGGCAGCGAATATCTCGCCAATCTGCCCGAAGGCGAGGACGTCGCCAGCGTGCGCAGTCAAGTGATGGAGGCGGTGCGCGCCGCCTTCCGGCCGGAGTTCTTGAACCGCCTCGACGAGATCCTGGTCTTTCGGCGGCTGTCGCGCGCCGACATGGAAGGCATTGTTGCGATCCAGCTCAAAGGCCTGGAAAAGCTCCTGGCCGAGCGCAAGATCGGGCTCGAGCTCGACGCCAAGGCGCGCGCGTGGCTAGCGGCGGCGGGTTACGATCCGGTCTACGGTGCGCGGCCGTTGAAGCGCGTCATCCAGCGCGAGTTGCAGAACCCGCTGGCCGAAGCCTTGCTCAAAGGCACGATCAAGGATGGCGAAACCGTCGGCGTTTCGGCAACCGGCGAAGACCATCTCGCGATCGCGCCGAAAACGGCGAAGCGCGCCAAGGCGCAGGCGGCAGAATAACGCTCAGCCGATCTCCACAGTCCAGTCGCGGGTCTCGACAATCTCCTTGATCCGCCGCAACAGCGAGCCGGCATAGCTGCCGTCGAAGGCGCGGTGATCGAAGCTCTGGCCGATTATGGCGACGCGGCGGATGGCGACGCTGTCGCCTTTCGGTCCGTCGACCACAACCGGCGCCTTGTGCACGGCGTCAAACGACAGGATCGCCACATTGGGCGGATTGATCACCGGCATGGTGAAGCGCGTGCCGAAGCTACCGTTGTTGGTGAGCGTATAGGTGGCGCCCGCGAGGTCCGCCGGTGTCAGCTTGCCGCTGCGCGCTTTCTCGGCGAGCCGCGCGATCACCTTGGCGAGGCCGGCGACGTTCAAATCCTCGGCGTGCGGCACCACCGGCACGATCAGCCCGTCCTGGTCCAGGTCCGTGGCGATCCCCAGATTGATGTCGCGATGCAGGATTAGCCGGTCGCGGTCGAAGCTGGCGTTGGCGCGCGGAAATTCGCCGAGCGCAATACACAGCGCGCGGGCGATGAACGGCAGGTAGGTCAGCGCCACGCCATGATGCCGCTCGAATGTCGCTTTCGCTTTGTCGCGTGCCGCGGCGATGCCGGTAACGTCAAGCTCGACCGCCTGGAAGGCGTGCGGAATGGTGCGCCAGGCTTCGGCGAGATTGGCGGCGGTTTGCGCGCGGATGCGATTGAGCGGTTCGACCGTGTCGCCATCGCGCAAGGTCATCGGCGCGCGGGCGAGCGGCGGTGCGCCCGGTGCCGCGGTGACATCGGCAGCGGCGATGCGCCAGCCGCCGCGTGCCTTGACGTGCCGGGCGATCGCAGCCGGATCGGCGCTCGTATCCCGGATCAGGCGGCGGGCGAGCGGCGTGATCTTCAGGCCGTCTAGCGCCGCTTCCGGCGGCGGCGCGATGCCGACCGGCGTGCGCACTTCTTCGAACGGCGCGAGCGCCATTGTTCGGTAGGATGAAGCCGCCGGCGCGGCCGTCGCCGCGATCTTTGGCGGCTCGGCGGCGGTCGGCGGTACTTTTTGCATCTGCAAGCGGGTCGGCTTTTGTACCTCGGGTTTGTCGCCCGCTTTCCCGAGGACCGCGACGACGGTGCCGACCGGCACGGTTTCGCCGGCGGATACGCGAATCTCCGTCAGCGTGCCGGCCTCCGTCGCCTGGACCTCCATCGAAACCTTGTCGGTTTCGATCAGGAACAGATTATCGCCGGCGGCGACTTTGTCGCCGACCTTCTTGAACCAGTTCGCAACCTTGCCTTCGGCGACGGTCTCGCCGAGCTGGGGCATGATGACGTCCATGCGGCCGCCGTCGCTTACCAGGTGACCGAGACGTATTGCGTCTCGAGGAATTCCATCATGCCTTCGTGCGCGCCTTCGCGGCCGATGCCGGATTGCTTGGCGCCGCCGAACGGTGCCGCCGGATCGCTGGCGA
>JBOHLR010000166.1:0-4226 GCA_050729555.1 Allostellaceae bacterium | reverse complement strand
GCGTCAACGTCGGATTCTCCGGCGGCGAGAAGAAGCGCAACGAAATCTTCCAGATGGCGATGCTCGAACCGAAGCTCGCGATCCTCGACGAGACCGACAGCGGTCTCGACATCGACGCGTTGCAGACGGTGTCGCGCGGCATCAACGCGCTGCGCGGGCCCGAACGCGCGATCGTGATGATCACGCATTACCAGCGCCTGTTGGAGCACGTCGTGCCCGATCGCGTGCACGTTTTGTCGGGCGGCCGCATCGTCAAGTCGGGCGGCAAGGAATTGGCGCTCGAGCTCGAACAGACGGGCTATGGCGCTTATGGAGACGCGGCGTGAGCGCCATCGCCGAAATTCAACCCTATGTCGAAGCATTCAAGGCGCAACCGCACACGGCCGAGCCGGGCTGGCTGAAGCAGTGGCGCGAGAGCGCGATGCAGCGTTTCGCGGCGCTCGGCTTTCCAACGCGCAAGCAGGAAGCCTGGCGCTTCACCGATCTCCAACCGTTACAGCGCGCGCCATTCCCGCCGGCGGCCGGAGCGAGCAAAGTCGCGGCGGCCGATGTCGCGCCGTGGCTCTATGCCGACGCGGCGCACCGGATCGTGCTGGTCGACGGCGTCTTCGCGCCTGAGCTTTCGGCGGTCGGCACGCTGCCCGAAGGTGTTTGGCTCGCCTCGACCGCGCAGACATTGCGTGATCGACCTGATCTCATGAACGCCGCGCTGCGCGAGGCTGACGCACTCGGTGCGCAACCGTTTGTTGCGCTCAATGCCGCGCTGTTCGCCGACGGGTTCGTGCTGGCGCTCGAAACCGATGCGGTGCTCGACCGCGCGGTTGAAGTCATACAGTTCGGCCGCGCTGCCGGGTGTTCGGCGCAACTGCGCAACCTGATCCTGCTTGGCGCCGGTAGCCGCGCGACAGTCATCGAGACGTTTGCGGGCGAAGGCGGCTATTGGACCAATGCGGTCGGCGTGATTGCCGTCGGCGCCGGTGCCGCGTTGCGTCACGTCAAACTGCAGGACGAAGGCGCGGCCGCGATCCACATCGGCCATAACCGCATCGAGCTCGGCCGCGACGCGCGCTACGAGAATTTCACGCTGTCGCTCGGCGGTAAGCTTGCGCGCACCGACATCCAGTTGAAATTCGATGGCGAAGGGGCGGCCTGCGGCCTGTTCGGCGCGACGCTGCTGCGCGGCGAGCAGGAAGGCACGATCGCGACCGTGGTCGATCACGCCGCGCCGCGCTGCATCACGCGCGAATATTACAAGAGCGTCGCCGCCGATCGCGCCCACGGCGTGTTTCTCGGCACCATCGGCGTGCGGCCGCATGCGCAGAAAACCGATGCCAATCAGCTCAGCAAGAACCTGCTGCTCGGCGCGCGCGCCGCCATCGACACCAAGCCGGAGTTGGAAATCCTCGCCGACGACGTCAAGTGCAGCCACGGCGCCACCGTCGGCGATCTCGATGAGGCGGCGCTGTTCTATCTCGAAAGCCGTGGCATTCCGGCGGCCGAGGCGCGGCGCATGTTGGTCGAAGCTTTTGCCGCCGAAGTGATCGAGCGCATCGAGGATGACACCGCGATGCGCGCGCATCTCGGCCGGCATGTCGCGCGGTGGCTGGCGGGAGGCGTCGCGTGAGTCGCGCCGCCTTGCAGCCCAACACGAAACCCGCTTTCGATCCGGCGCGGATCAAGCGCGACTTCCCGGTCTTCGACAACAATCCGGGCCTGGTGTTTCTCGATAGCGCCGCGTCGGCGCAAAAGCCGGCGGTGGTGATCGACGGCGTCGCCGAGTTCTATCGCACCGATTACGCCAACGTGCATCGCGGCGTCTATCGTCTGTCGGCGCGCTCGTCCGACCGCTACGAGGGCGCGCGCGAAACGGTGCGCCGCTTCCTCAATGCCGCGTCGGCCGACGAGATCGTCTTCGTCCGCGGCGCCACCGAGGCGATCAATCTCGTCGCCTATTCGTGGGGCATGACGTTCCTCAAGCCCGGCCACGAAGTGCTGATCACCGAGCTCGAGCACCACGCCAATATCGTACCGTGGCAATTGATCCGCGAACGGACCGGCTTGAAGCTGGTCGTCGCGCCGCTCGACGCGTCGGGCGGTCTCGACCTCGCCGCGTTCGAGGCGCTTCTGTCGTCGCGCACCAAGTTGGTGGCGGTAACCCATCTCGCCAACGCCACCGGCGCGATGGTTCCAGTCGAGGCAATTGCCCGGCTGGCGCACAAGCACGGCGCGAAGATCCTGGTCGATGGTTGTCAGGCGGCGCCGCGGTTGCCGGTCGACGTGCGCGCCCTCGATTGCGATTTCTACGTGTTTTCGGGGCACAAGATTTACGGCCCGACCGGTATCGGCGTGCTCTACGCCAGAGCGGAAATTCTCGAAAGCATGCCGCCGTGGCAAGGCGGCGGGGACATGATCGAGCAGGTCACCTTTGAGAAGACGACGTTCCAAAAGCCGCCGCATCGCTTCGAAGCCGGCACGCCCGACATTTCGGGCGCGATCGGCTTGGCGATGGCGCTCGACTACGTCGAGGCGCTCGGCCGCGACGCCATTTCCGCGCACGAAGAGGAGCTGACCGGCTACGGCGTCGACAAACTGTCGCGGCTGTCGGGCATCCGGTTGATTCCGGCCGGGCAACGCCGTCTTGGCATTTTGTCGGTCGACGTGCAGGGCGTGCATCCGCACGATCTTGCGACCGTGCTCGATCAGCACCATGTCGCGGTGCGGGCCGGACATCATTGCGCACAGCCGTTGATGGATAAGCTTGGCCTCGCCGGCACGACGCGAGCGTCGCTTGGCATCTACAACGACGCGCGCGACATCGACGCGCTGGCTGCCGCATTGACCGCGGCGCAGAAACTATTTGCGTGAGAATCATGGACGCGCGCGAGCTTTACCAGGACATCATCCTCGATCACGGGCGCCATCCGCGCAATTTTCACGCGCTGACGCACGCGACCAATCACGCGCACGGCCACAATCCGTTGTGCGGCGATCGCGTCACGGTTTATCTCGATCTCGACGGCGACCGGATCAAGGATGTGAGCTTCGACGGTCGCGGTTGCGCGATCTCGACCGCATCGGCGTCGTTGATGACCGAAGTGTTGAAAGGCAAGACGCTCGCCGAGGCCGACGCGCTGTTCAAGGGCTTCCATGCGGAAGTCACCGGCAAGACCGTGCCGGCATTGCCCGAGGCGCTTGCCGAGGACATGGAACGGCTCGCGCCGCTCGAAGGCGTGCGCGCCTATCCGATGCGGGTCAAGTGCGCGACGCTGGCGTGGCACGCGTTCGAAGCGGCGCTCAAGAACGGCGCCGACGGCACGGCCGCCGCGACCGTGAAGACGGAGTAAGCGGTGAGCAGCGAGAATACCGGCCACGACCCGTTCGAGTTCCTGCGCGACGACGAGGACGCCGCCGACATGCCCGACGTCGAGCGGCCGACGCCGGACGAAGGCAACGCGGCGCTGCGCGAGCAAGTGTTGGAATCGCTCAAGACCGTCCGCGATCCCGAAATTCCGGTGAACCTCGTCGATCTCGGCCTCATCTACGAGCTGATCGTCAACAGGGACGGCGTCGTCTATGTCGAGATGACGCTGACGACACCGGCGTGTCCGGTCGCGGGCGCGCTGCCCGGTCAGGTGCGCGACGCGATCTCGGCCGTGCCCGGCGTGCAAGAGGCGCGCGTCAAGCTGGTCTGGACGCCGCCGTGGGATAAGGATCGCATGTCGGAAGAAGCCAAGCTCGAACTCGGCCTGATCGACTGACGGAACCGACGCCGTCGCGCGTGGGGAGGGGGACATGCTGACGATCTGGGGGCGCACGACGTCGTCCAACGTGCAAAAGGTGCTGTGGGTCTGCACGGATCTTGGTATCGCATTCGAGCGCCTCGACTGGGGCGGCAAATTCGGCGGCAACGATGCGCCCACCTATCGGGCGATGAATCCCAACGGACTCGTGCCGACCGTCAAGGACGGCGAGGTCATGATTTGGGAATCGAACACGATCATGCGCTATCTGTGCGCCGTCCACGGCGGTACCGCGCTGCACCCGACCGATCCGACCCAGCGCAGCGCGGTCGAGCGCTGGATGGATTGGCAACTGTCGCGCCTCAACACGCCATTGGCCGGATTGTTGCGCGGCTATTACCGGACGCCCGAGCCGCAGCGCGATTTTCCGGCACTCACGCGCCATCGCATCGAGGCGATTGCGCTGTGGGAGATGGTCGAGCGTCA
>JBOHLR010000165.1:0-4236 GCA_050729555.1 Allostellaceae bacterium | reverse complement strand
CCGCCGAAGCCAAGGCGGAAGCCAAAGCCGAGGCGAAGGCCGAAGCCAAGGCCGAGACGAAACCGGAAGCCGCTCCGGCCGCCGGCGCCTGAGGAGAAACGCGTGGCGCCATCCGCCACATCGCTGGTCTGTCTCGGCGCGATCGCCGGTGCGCACGGCATCAAGGGCCTGGTGCGGCTGAAAAGCTTCACCGCGCGCGCACAGGACATCGCCGCCTATGGGCCGTTGCAGGACGCGCAAGGTGCGTGCCGGTTCGAGCTCGCGCTGGTGGGATCGTCGCGCGGCGCGTTGATCGCGCGCATCAACGGCGTCGACGACCGCAATGCCGCCGAACGGCTCAAGGGCGAGAAGCTCTATGTCGCACGCGACCGCCTGCCGCCGACCGCGGCCGGCGAATTCTATCACGCCGACCTGCTCGGGCTGACGGCGGAGCAGCAGGATGGCGCGCCGCTCGGCCGTATCGTCGCCGTGCACGATTTCGGCGGTGGCCCGAGCCTGGAGATCGAGCGCGCGGCAGGCGACAGCGTACTCGTGCCGTTCACCACCCAGGTCGTGCCGGCGGTCGACATCGCTGGCGGCCGCGTGGTCGTTGCGCCGCCGGCGGGATTGCTCGAAGCCGCCGTGCCGCAACGGAAAGGCCAGTCGAAATGACTGCGCCGTGGACCGCCACCGTGCTGACGCTGTTCCCCGAGATGTTTCCCGGGCCGCTGGGCCATTCGCTCGCCGGCAAGGCGCTCGAACGCGGCTTTTGGCGGCTTGAAACCGTGGACATCCGCGGCTTCGCGCGCGATAAACACCGGTCGGTCGACGACGCGCCGTTCGGCGGCGGCCCGGGCATGGTGCTTCGGCCGGACGTAGTCGATGCGGCGATCGCCGGCATTGCCGACCGTCCCGGACCGTTGCTGTACCTTTCGCCGCGCGGCCATCGGCTCGACCAGGAACGCGTGGTGCGGTTGAGCGAAGGGCCGGGCGTTCGGCTGCTGTGCGGTCGCTTCGAGGGCATCGACGAGCGCGTCATCGAGGCGCATGCGATCGAAGAGCTGAGCCTCGGCGATTTCGTGCTCTCGGGCGGCGAGCCGGCGGCGATCGCGTTGATCGACGCATGCGTGCGGCTGCTGCCGGGCGTCATCGGCGACGCCGCCGCGGTGACCGAGGAGAGTTTCGCGGGAAATCTGCTCGAGTATCCTCATTACACCCGGCCGCAGGATTGGCGCGGCCGGACGGTGCCGGAGGTCCTGGTCTCCGGCCATCACGACAAGGTCCGTCAGTGGCGTCAGGCCCAGGCGGAAGCGGCGACGCAAACGCGTCGTCCGGATTTGTGGCAACGCTATCTCGCCCGCAAGCGGGACAGGCATTAGAAGGCGGAGAACATCATGGACGTCATGCAATTGCTCGATAAAGAAGCGGTGAAGGCGCTGGCCAAGGCGCGCGCGGTTCCCGACTTCCGCCCGGGTGACACGTTGAAGGTCAGCATCAAGGTGATCGAGGGCGAGCGCGAGCGCATTCAGGCGTTTGAAGGCGTGTGCATCGCGCGCAAGAACGCGGGCGTGAATTCGAACTTCACGCTGCGCAAGATCTCGTACGGCGAAGGCGTCGAGCGCGTCTTCCCGCTCTATTCGCCGCGCATCGCCGAGATCGAAGTGATGCGCCGCGGCGCCGTGCGCCGTGCTAAGCTCTATTACCTGCGCGGCCTCGCCGGCAAGGCGGCCCGCATCAACGAGGCCGAGCGCGCGGTGATCGAGGCCGTGGCGTCCGAAGCTTCGGCCGGCGAGGCGCAAGCCACGACGCCGAAGAGCGGCAAGCGGGCCAAGGGTGGCAAGGGCGCCAAGGCCGCCGCGCCGGCAGAAACGGCAGCGAAGAAGTAGGCAACGGAATTTCGCCATGGCCGCGCCGCGTACACTTTTCGACAAGATCTGGGAAAGCCATCTCGTCGACACCCAGCCCGACGGGACGTGCCTTCTCTATATCGACCGTCACCTCGTCCACGAAGTCACCAGCCCGCAGGCGTTCGAAGGTCTGCGCGCGTCGGGCCGTCGCGTGCGCCGTCCTGACGCGACGATCGCGGTCGCCGACCACAATGTGCCGACGACCGACCGTTCGCGCGGCATCGAGGAGCCGGAATCGCGCAAACAGGTCGAAACGCTCGAAAGCAACGTCAGGGAATTCGGCATTCCCTACTTTGGCCTTACCGACGTGCGCCAGGGCATCGTCCATATCATCGGCCCCGAACAGGGCATGACCCAGCCGGGCATGACCATCGTTTGCGGCGACAGCCACACCGCGACGCACGGCGCGTTCGGCGCGCTTGCTTTCGGCATCGGCACGTCGGAGGTCGAACACGTGCTGGCGACGCAGACGCTGATCCAGAGGCGCGCCAAGAACATGCTGGTCGAGATCGACGGCGACCTGCCCTTGGGCATCACGGCCAAGGACCTGATCCTCGCGGTCATCGGCAAGATCGGCACGGCCGGCGGCACCGGCCACGTCATCGAATACGCTGGCAGCGCCATCCGCGCGCTGTCGATGGAAGGCCGCATGACGGTGTGCAACATGTCGATCGAAGCCGGCGCGCGCGCCGGCCTGATCGCGCCCGACGAAACCACCTTCGAATACCTCAAGGGCCGGCCGCACGCGCCCAAAGGCGGCGCCTGGGAACAGGCGGTCGCGTTCTGGAAGACGCTACCGTCGGATCGCGGCGCACGTTACGACACCGTCGTGCGGCTCGATGCCCGCGAGATCGTGCCGCAAGTGACGTGGGGCACCAGCCCCGAAGACGTGCTGCCGATCACCGGCTCGGTGCCGAATCCGGCAACCATCGCCGACACCGATAAGCGCGCGGCAATGGAGCGCTCGCTGCAATATATGGGTCTGACGCCGGGCATGCGCCTCGCTGAGGTGGCGGTGCAGAAGGTCTTCATCGGCTCGTGCACCAACGCCCGCATCGAGGATTTGCGCGCCGCCGCCGCGATCGCCAAGGGCCGCAAGGTTGCCGCCGGCGTCAACGCTCTGGTGGTGCCCGGCTCGGGCTTGGTGAAGCACCAGGCGGAAGAAGAAGGACTCGACCGCGTCTTCATCGAAGCCGGATTCGAGTGGCGCGAAGCCGGCTGCTCGATGTGTTTGGCGATGAACGCCGATCGGCTGGAGCCGGGCGAACGGTGTGCGTCCACCTCCAATCGAAACTTCGAGGGCCGCCAAGGCCGCGGCGGACGGACGCACCTGATGAGTCCGGCGATGGCCGCCGCCGCCGCAGTGACGGGCAAACTGGCGGATGTCCGCGCCCTCGCGCCTGCCGGACGCTAAATTCCGGTCCATCTGTCACGAAGCCGTCACGCATCTGTAACATTTCCGTCTTCCGCCGCTCCTAGAGTCCCGGCGTTGCGTGCGTGGCAACATGGTCGCGCATCGCCGATCACTCACAACCGAGGGGCTTCGTTATGAAAAATCGAATTCTTTGGGGGCTGGCCGGCTTGCTGGCGGGAGCCCTGATCGCTGCATCGGCACAGGCGAAAGATTTGAACGGCGCGGGCGGCACCGCGATCTATCCGGTGCTGGCCAAATGGGCCGACGCCTATTACACCAAGACCAGCGACGCCGTGAACTATCAGGCGATCGGGTCGGGTGGCGGCATCAAGCAGATCACCGCCAAGACCGTCGACTTCGCCAACAGCGACAAGCCGCTGACGCCGGACGAACTCGCGAAGATGGACGTCGCGCAGTTCCCGGCGGTGATCATCTCGATCACGCCGGTCGTCAACCTGCCGGGCGTGAAGCCGGGCGAACTGGTGCTCGATGGTCCGACGCTCGCCGACATCTATCTCGGCAAGATCGCCTATTGGGACGCGGCCGCGATCAAGAAGCTCAACCCGCACGTCAAGCTGCCGCACATGGGCATCTCGGTGGTTCATCGCTCCGACGGCTCGGGCACGACGTTCAACTTCACTAACTATCTCGGCAAGGTCAGCCCGGAATGGCAGCAGAAGGTCGGCGCCGACGTGTCGGTTGATTGGCCGGTCGGCGTGGGCGGCAAAGGCAATGCCGGCGTCGCTTCCAATGTCCAACAGGTCAAGGGCGCCATCGGCTACGTCGAGTACGCCTACGTGATGGAAAATCACCTGACCTACACCAAGATGGTGAACAAGGCGGGCAAGATTCTCGCGCCGACGATGGAGTCGTTCCAGACCGCGGCGGCGAATGCCGACTTCAGCAAGGTGCAGGACTTCTACCTGATCCTGACCG